>VMSR01000256.1 GCA_013792075.1 Desulfobacula sp. | reverse complement strand
CCTCCATTGCCCTTACATATTTCAAATCCAATGCTGTTGGAATTGCAACGGGCGGCATGACCCTTTTGATCCTGATTTTTGGGGAAATTTTTCCCAAGTCTTTTGCCAGTCACAACAATATTTTGGTGGCCAGGGGCGTGATTTATCCACTGTATTGGCTTTCCAGGATTCTGTGGCCTTTGATCTTTTTTTTAAATTTTATCCCCAGGCTCCATGGGGCCGTGAATACAGCCCATGACTCAGTAACGGAAGATGAACTCATGACCATGGTGGAAGTGATTGAGGAGGAAGGGGAGATAAAAGAAGCGGAAAGAGAGTATATTACCAATATTTTTGAATTTGACGATACTTCCTGTTCGGAAATCATGACCCCCAGGGCAGATATGTTCGTCATTGATGCCTCCGAGGGACTTGACATCCAGGCCACCTTAAAAACAGGATTTTCAAGAATTCCGGTCATTGAAGGCAGTATTGACAATATTGTGGGGATTCTCCATGTCAAAGACCTGTTTGCCAGCTTCCAGAAGCTAACCACTTCCAAAGAGGATGTCACCGCCACCCTGGATGTCAAAAAAATTATGAAACAGCCCTATTTTATACCGGAATCAAAAAAGTTGGATTCACTTCTCCAGGAATTCAAGATAAAAAAGAACCATATGGCTGTAGTGGTTGATGAGCACGGTGGGATAGCAGGAATTGTGACCCTGGAAGATGTGGTGGAGGAAATCATTGGGGAGATCGTTGACGAAACCGATCGCATGGCCCCGGATATTGTCAAACTCAAAGGAAACAAATGGCTGGTGGCCGGTAGAATTGATATTGATGATCTTAACAAGGAAATTGGTATCTCTATTCCCGAGTCCAACAACTATGACACCTTTTCCGGATTTTTTCTTGAGGAGATTGAACGTATCCCCAAGCCCGGAGAGTTCATTAAACTGGATAAATGGACCATCACGGTTAAGGATATGGACCACAACAGAATTCAGACATTTATCCTGGAAAATGAATAGGTCTATAAAATTTTATGAAAGAGACCACAAAACCCTTGACAGAATGAACCCCTAAGTATAAATTTTTACAACTTTACTGGACTTTAACCGGAGCAAACACAGACAAATGACACTTTCCCACAGATATTTCTTCTTTTTTAGGTACTTAACCTGTCTGTGGTGAGCTGATCATTTACAATAACTGAACACGCTTTTAAACCGCAGCAGGGAAAACCTGATGCGGTTTTTTTTTGCTATTTTTATTGAAAAAAGGATGGGATCCCCATGGAAAATGAGCCTTCTGAAAAAGCACTGGTACCGCTCAGAAATGAGATTGACTGCATTGATTCACAGATTCTGGACCTGATCAACCGGCGGCTGTCCATTGGCGAACAGGTGGGTGCCGTCAAAAAAGAAAAAGGCAGCCAGATACTGGACCGCTCCCGGGAAAGAAAAGTTATCGAAAATTTGTGGAAAATCAATCAAGGACCTGCCAACAAGGATCTGATTCAGTATATATTCAATGTGATCATCACAGCCACCCGGGAAATCCAGAGACCCAAGACCATTTCCTATTTAGGCCCCAAGGCAAGCTATACCCATATTGCCAGCCTGAACCACTTCAAGCATTCAGGCCTTTTTATCGAACAGCCCGGGTTATTTGATATCTTCCGGGATGTGGAAAAAAATCAAAGCCATTTTGGGGTGGTGCCGGTTGAAAATTCCATTGAAGGGGCTGTCAATCATACCCTGGATCTGTTCGGCGAGTTTAACCTGAATATCTGTGCTGAACATTATGAGCCGGTTTCCCATGATTTACTGTCCATAACAGGGGAGGCTTCGGATGTAAAAACCATCTACTCCCATCCCCAGGCCATTGCCCAATGCAAGGGCTGGCTGAAACAAAAATTTCCCCATGTGGAAGTGAGGGAAACAAGTTCCACCTCAAAAGCGGCCCTCCTGGCATCTGAAAATCAAAGTTTTGCGGCCATTGCCAGCCAGAAGGCAGCCCATTTCTATGAATTGCTACCCGTGGAATCAAAAATCGAAGACTATTCCGGTAATGTCACCCGCTTTTTGGTCATTGGCAAGGAATCTCCCGGAAAAACCGGAAGGGACAAGACCTCGATTATGTTTGCCACTTCACATGTTCCCGGTGCCCTGTTCAAAGCCCTTGAGCCAGTTGACAAGGCAGGGCTGAACATGCTTAAACTCGAATCAAGACCCACCCGGGATCAAAACTGGAGTTATTATTTTTTCCTTGATATTGAAGGTCATGTGGAAGACAGCCGTGTGGCAAAAACCATTGAGCAAATAAAAATATTTTCCCTTTCCTTAAAAGTACTCGGCTCTTATCCTCTCTTTGTTAAAGAGGACATTTAAACCCATGATCACTGCATCCACAGATTTGTATTGCGTGTTGGGAAATCCTGTCTCCCATTCCCAAAGCCCTTTGGTACATAATATCAGTTTTAGAGGGAATCACATCAATGCCGTATATCTGGCATTTGAACCGTCTGACATCGGAATGGCCGTCCGGTCCATCAGAACCCTGAACATTAAAGGCGCGTCCATCACCATTCCCTTTAAGGAAACCATTATGGCCCATTTGGATGAAATTGATTCCCAGGCCCGGGAAATCGGGGCTGTGAATACGGTGGTGAATCAAAATGGCCGACTTTTGGGGTTTAATACGGATAGCAAGGCGGCAATTGATCCTTTATTGTCCCATGGCATAAAAGGCAGAACCATTTGCATTGTCGGGGCAGGGGGGGCGGCAAGGGCTCTGGCCCATGGTATTTCAAACCAAGGGGGCAAGTTGGTTGTCACCAACCGCTCCCCTCAAAAAGGAGCAGCTCTGGCCAAAGAATTTAAAGGCCGGTTCCTCCCCATGGATCAAATGGACACCATCAAGGCCGATGTGGTGATCAATACCACAAGTCTTGGCATGTATCCTGACCATCTGGAGGCCTTGCCCTTTCCAACTCAAAACCTAAGGGCCGGAATGGTGGTGATGGATGTGGTCTATACTCCTGTAAATACAAGGTTTCTGACCATTGCCCAGGAAAAAGGCTGCATCACAATTGACGGGCTTTCCATGTTTGTGGCCCAGGCAGCTGCCCAATTTGAGTTATGGACCGGACAAAAACCGGATATAACCCCCATGCGCAACGCTGTGTTAAAGAATCAGATACGCCTTCCAAAAGGAATCCATTGATGAAACAAATACAATCCAGACACATCCCAGATCAGATCGTCCAGGTACCGGGGTCTAAAAGCATTTCCCACAGAATGTTGATTTGCGCATCCCTTTCAGAGGGGACTTCAAAGATCCGAAACCTGTTAAAAAGTCAGGACCTGACCCTGACAGCCCAGGCACTTTCTGCAATGGGGGCCGGTATAAAAGAGATAAAACCCGGCCTGGTTGAAGTACACGGATTTAACGGACGGCCCATTCCCCACACCCCGCCTATCTTCCTGGGCAACTCAGGTACTTCCATGCGGCTGTTGGCAGGCATAGCCGCCCTGGGGACTAGTATTTATACCCTGACGGGGGATGAACGGATGTGCCAGCGCCCCATGACGGAGCTGCTGGAGGCCCTGAAGATGATCCAGGTGGACGCACACGCCAAGACCCCCGGGGGAAGTCCGCCCGTCCATATTCAAGGCCTTGCAAGAATTGGCGGCCACACCACCATTGATTGTTCCAAAAGCAGTCAGTACCTGTCAGCTCTGCTCATGATAGGCCCATTTATGGAAAAAGGACTCACCATTTCCCTTCCAGGCCCGCCGGTGTCTGTCCCCTATATTGATCTGACCATTGACGTTATGAGCCAGTTTAACGTGAATGCCGTCAAAATAAATGATTGCAGATACCAGGTAGCAGGCGGACAAAAATATGATCCCGGTGAGTATGTGGTGGAACCCGACCTTTCCAATGCCGGCTATTTCTGGGCAGCAGGGGCTGTGACAAAAGCTTTGATCGGGGTGGACAATATCCCCAAAAATTCCCTCCAGGGAGATAAAAAACAGATTCATATTCTAGAAAAAATGGGCTGTTCCCTGAATATCCAGGACACCAGCCTGGCAGTTAAGGGAAACACGCTTGCGGCTGTGGACGTTGACATGTCCGACACCCCGGATGCCGTTCCGGCCATTGCAGTCGTGGCCGCCTTTGCCAGGGGAACAACCCGGATCAGGAACATCGGCCATTTGCGGATAAAAGAATGTGACCGCATTGAGGCCATTGCATCCCAACTGACAAAAATGGGCATTGATGTTACCCAGGGAGATGATTGGATTGAAGTTACGGGCGGCACCCCAAAAGGGGCCTTCATAGAAACCTTTAACGACCACAGAATCGCCATGGCCTTTTCCGTGGCCGGCCTGGTTGTGAAGGGTATGGAAATTGAGAACCCAAGTTGTGTGGAAAAATCATTCCCCGGTTACTGGTCCGTCTTCGATCGTTTATAATCGATACTTTCATGCATAAAATGATAGAATAAATATATGAAATCTATGAAACCCATCATTTATCTGATCGGATACCGGTGTACCGGTAAAAGCACCACCGGAAAACTTTTGGCAGATCTTATGGAGTGTCCTTTTTTGGATACGGATAGAATGATTGAAGAAAAATACATGACCACCATAGAGGAGATGGTCAAACAAATGGGCTGGGACTATTTCCGAAACAAAGAACGAAAAATCCTTTCAGAGACAGGCCGTCTTTCCAACATTGTCATTGCCACGGGCGGAGGGATTGTGCTGGATCCGGAAAACCGGACCTTTATCCATACCCATGGAATTTGTGCTTGGCTCTACGCGGAAACAGCCATTATTGTCGATCGAATTCTTGCTGACGTTCAAAACCTGCAATCAAGACCCAGATTTTCCAATGGATCCTTGTTTCTGGAGACCCAGAAAATGCTGGATCTTCGAACACCCTTGTACCAGGAACTTGGGCAAATAAACATCAATACCGGCTGTCACTCTCCCAGGCAGGCAGCCTCTATTATCAAAAGGAGACTTTCCCATGTCCGGCAGTAGTTTTGGCAAAGCATTCAATATCACCACCTTTGGAGAGTCCCATGGACAAGCCATCGGGGTGGTAATCCAGGGATGCCCTCCGGGAATCCCCATCAGCGAAATTATGATCCAGAAAATATTGGATAGAAGAAAACCAGACCAGGGGCCAGCCTCTACCAAAAGAAAAGAACCTGATATTCCCCTTATCCTGTCCGGCACATTTGAGGGAAAAACCACGGGGACCCCCATCATGATCATGATTGAAAATAAAGACGCAAAATCTAAGTCCTATGCGGATATTGCATCAATCTTCCGCCCTGGCCACGGGGATTACACCTATCACCACAAATTTGGTATCCGGGATTACAGGGGGGGGGCAGGGCATCTGCCAGGGAAACGGCCGCCCGGGTGGCAGCCGGAGCTGTGGCCCAGCTGGTTCTGGATCCCCATAAGATTTTGATCCAAAGCTATACCATCGGACTGGGGGGTATCAGGGCCAATGGCTTTGATGCCAATGCCATTGACAAAAATCCCTTTAAGTGTCCTGACATGGAAGCGGCAGGGAAGATGGAAAAAAGAATAGAAACCATCAAAAACCAGGGAGATTCCCTTGGGGGCATTGTTGAAATAACGGCAATCAATGTTCCTGCCGGTATCGGGGACCCGGTTTTTGACAAGCTGGACGCCGATATTGCCAAGGCCATGATGAGTATTGGTGCCGTTAAGGCCGTTGAAATCGGAGCGGGTATCCGTGCACCTGAAATGACCGGGTTTGAGAACAATGACCAACTAACTCCCAAGGGGTTTGCCAGCAATAATTCAGGCGGGATACTGGCAGGAATTTCCAATGGGGACAAAATTGTCGTAAGGGTCCATGTCAAACCCATCCCCTCCATATCAAAACCCCAGAAAACCTTGACGGATCAAGGCGTGGCCACCACGGTCTCAACAAAGGGACGTCATGATATCTGCGCAATTCCCAGAATAAATATGGTCTGTGAATCCATGCTTGCGCTGGTGCTCGCAGACCATATTTTAAGACAAAAAATGACAGGACAAAATCTGAACTCTATTTTTTAATAATATCTGATTCCAGTTTGTCGGCAATCTTGAGGGCAGAATTTAAGGAGTCGTTGATCATAAAAAGTTGAATTTTAAGTGTTTTCAGTGAGGCCGGTGTTGCTGAAATTTTATCCTTAGATGAAAAAATTTGGGCAAGTGTTCTGGCTTTTTTGGCAAATTCTGTCAATTTTTCACTAAAGTTTGTTATTTCCCCTGCCCAGTTGTTCCTTTCTTCCTGGGAGAGTTCAATATTTGCATTTCCGGTTCCGTTTATTAAATGGTCAATTTGATACTCTTCGGGGTTGGCAATAATTTCGTACATAATTGTCTCCTTTGCAACAGGTTTCATTCAACTTGAAGTAAAACAACACCACAAGAATATTGAAATCCTTTTGTTTAGTCAAGAAAACCCTGGTAAAACATTGGGGGTTCAGCTCCTTGGACAAGGGGTTTGCACCTTTTAAATCAGAGGAATCAATTGACAGTCTATCCTTTAGGTGGTTAATTAATTTTTTGACCTCTCTTCCAGACACTGAGCCCTTACTCACCGTCCCTTGCCGGCGGACAGGGCAATTGGGAAGAAAATCAGGATGCTTTTAACAGATAGGATAAAAGATCCCCTTTGGTATATAAAATTTTTAATACCGCCAGATAAAGGGTGTATTCTGCATCGGTAATTCGTCTTTCCGATTGTAGCAGCAGGGTATTGGCATCCATCATGTCTGTACTGTCAGCCATTCCGTATTTGAACTGCATTTCAACCGCTTTATAATTTTCCTGGGCGGATTTTAATTCATGCTGGAGATTGTCCAGGGCATTTCGTGCGGTTTCAAACTCCAAAAATGCAACCTTGGATTCAAAAACGATATTTTTTTCTTCCAAAGCCAAGGCTTGTTTCGCCTTTCTTTCTTCGGCTTTTTTCTGGTGAACCTGGGCTTTTCTTAAGCCTCCGTCATATAAGGTAAAGACGAGTTCTGCCTGGATATAGGTATTTTCCGTATCATAATCCAGGGAAGAATAGGAAATATCGGTTTCCTTGTACCCGCCTTCCAGGGAAAGAGACGGCCAATAATCGCCTTTCTCATATGTAATGGTCTGGGTGGCAATTTCAACGGCTTTTTTTGCTTCCTTGATTTCATACCGGCTTTTCAGTGCCTGGGTTTTAATCTCTTCCAGGGTGATGGTAAAATCGTCCATGTTTTGAATATCATCCGCCGATACGTTAAAATCATCATGAATCCCCACAAGGCGCACAAGGTTAGCCTTGTTCTGGCCTACTGCGTTTTCAGCCACAATTCTGTCTGTCAGGGATCTGGAGTGTTCTGCCTCTGCACGGTAAAGGGCGGTTTTGGTAACATTCCCCACACTCAGTTTTTCTGTAACGGAATTTTTATGTGTTTGAAGCCTGTCCACATCCGCCTGGGCAATCTCAACCTTGCGTTTGGCACTCAGGGTCTGAAAATAGTACTGGGCAACCTGGAACAGGTAATCGGACCGGATGGCTTCCTTTGAAAACCCTGCTTTTTCGATCCCTTTTTTGGTCACAGCATAGGCAATCAATTCTCTTCCATTCAGCGTAAAGGACTGGGTCAGCTTTGCACCCGTGGTGGTGGAATCCGGTGAAAAGGCATCTTGGTTTTTGTAGTTGAGATGGCTTCCAAATAGTGTGGCCCTGGGGATCAGAACAGACAAGGCCCTTTTCTTTTCCTGTTCGGCAATAAACAGGTCCTCGTCGGCTATTTTGATGGTTTCAGCATTTTTATTTGCTTCACGGCAGAGGTCTTGTAGTGAATACAGGGTTTGACAATCGGCAGATATGGCCTGGAAATAAACACAATAAAACACAATAAACAGACTAAAAAAGATCCTTCTCATCCATCACCTCGTTTTGTAATAAAAAAAATATTTTAAATACTATTATGGTTTTAGCGTCCACGTCAAGTGAACTTAAAGCTTGCAATGTCGTATTTTTTAGTACCATATACTTTCCTGCGATTTTATCAAACACCTAATCAAAAAGTTTAGGGAACTAATGGAAAAATATCCCAGTTCATGATATTAATCAGTAAAATTATTGTAAATAAATGTAACTATATAAAGGAGTGACAATTGACTGCAATTCCAACAACTGAATTCAAGGATCTGTCATTGGTTAGACAGGGCAAGGTAAGGGATATATTTGATACCAAGGATTCCCTTTTAATGGTAACCACGGATCGGCTGTCGGCCTTTGACGTGGTCCTTCCTGATCTCATTCCGGACAAGGGGAAGGTCTTGAACCAGATTTCTGTTTTCTGGTTTAAGCAGATGGAATCGATTGTAAAGAACCATGTTATTACAACGGACGTGAACCAATATCCCGCGGAATTTAGAAAGTACAGGGATGCCCTTGATAAACGGAGCATGCTGGTAAAAAAAGCGGTGCCCATGACGGTGGAATGTATCGTCCGGGGCTATATAAGCGGTTCCGGATGGACTTCTTATCAAAACCAGGGACATGTCTGCGGCATCCCCCTTCCCAAAGGGCTTAGGGAATCGGACAAACTCTCCACCCCGCTTTTCACCCCCTCCACAAAAGCTGAAATAGGAGATCACGATATCAATATCAGTTTTGAAGAAACCATTGATCTCATCGGCCGGGAAAAAGCTGAAAAATTGCGGGAGTTAAGCCTTGCCATCTATAACAAAGGGGCCCAGTTTGCCCTTGAAAAGGGAATCATTATTGCCGATACCAAATTTGAGTTTGGTATCCTGGACAATGAAATCATTCTCATCGATGAAATTATGACCCCGGATTCATCCCGGTTCTGGCCCTTGGATGATTATGAACCCGGAAGAGGGCAGAAAAGTTTTGACAAACAAGCCGTCCGGGACTGGCTCACGGCTTCCGGGTGGGATAAAAAACATCCCGGCCCCAAACTGCCGCCTGAAATTATCAAAAACACCACCAATACCTATAAGGAGATTTACACCCGCCTGACCGGTGAAAATGTCTAATCTGGGCATCCAGATTTCCCCTCTTCCTTTGAATAGTATTGATCTGACCGATACACGGTATCGGATTTCAAGGGAAGAGGGTGATATTACTGCCCTGGCCCTGTCCATAAAACAGACCGGTCTGACAAGTCCTCCCCTTGTCAGACCCCTGGGAAAATCCCATATTGTGGTTGCAGGCTTTAAACGGATAAAAGCCCTTGTTCATAATAAATTCACGGGCCACGTTGTATGTCAAATTAATCCCCATGCATCGGAAGCCGATAGTGCCGTAAGTGCAGTGTCGGACAATGCTTTTCAACGCCAGCTCACACCGGCCGAACTCATTAAAAGCGTTCTGCTTCTAGGCCGATTCATGGAACCCGATCCGCTATCCCAAAAATCATTGGCAATCTTTAACAGCCATTTGAATGCAGGATATATTAAAGATCTGCAAAAGATAGGAAACTTGCCCCAACAGGCATTGGAACTGATGGATGACGGAAGGCTTTCCATCGCATCTGCCAAAAAAATATCAGGGTATAATCCAGACCTTGCCCATTGTTTTGTAAGCCTTTTCTCAACGATCAAAGCCTCCTCCAGCAAACAAATGGAAATCATCACAAATTTTTTCGAAATTGCAGCCCGGGAAAACATAAGCCCCGTGGACCTTTACCAGGAAAATAAACTTCAGACGATACTGGGCAATGACAGCAAAGATCTTGGATTCAAGGGCAATCTGCTGCGAAGTTATCTTACCCAAAGGCGGTTCCCCTTACTTGAAAAAAAACGGGGAGAGATCCAAAAAAAAATAAATTCTCTCAAGCTGACGCCGGGTATTCGATTGATGGTGCCGGAAAGCTTTGAAAGCATGACCTATTCCCTTTGTTTTGATTTTAAAAGCCTGGCCCAATTTCAAGAACACAGTTCTTTCCTCGAAAGGGTATCCCATCATCCTGCCTTAGAGGAGATCCTCGATCGATGAAAATTACCCGGCTTTTCATGGATGCCCATATCCCCATGGACAATGAGATCCAATACCTGATTTCAAAGATTGGGCTTACCCCTGAACGGGTCACAGATTCACAGCCGGTATATGATGCGGTCAATTTGGCCAAAGATCCCATTTCCCAGGCAAAAACACTGTTGTATATCACCCGAAACAAGGGAGCCGTCATCCGGGAATGCCCCGGCACAAGCCACTACACCTGTTGTGATTATACAATTTTACACACCGCTACCTTTTGCACCATGGATTGTTCCTACTGCATTCTCCAGGCATATTTCCATCCCCCGGTTCTCCAGTATTTTGCCGGACTGGACCGTTTTGTCGCCCCCCTTGATCACAGCTTTTCCCAGAATAAAATTTTCCGCATCGGAACCGGTGAATACACCGATTCTCTGATCTGGGAAAAAATCAGTCAGGCCCCCAGATTCCTGGTGGAAAAATTTGCCCGACAATCCAACAGCCTTCTGGAGCTGAAAACCAAGACCATTAATGTGGACTCACTGCTGGATTTGGATCACAATGGAAAAACCGTTCTGGCCTGGTCGGTAAATACTCCGGAAATCATTCGTTCCGAGGAAAAGGGAACGGCAGCACTTGCTTCTCGCCTTGAAACTGCCAAACTATGCGAAGCAAAAGGGTATAAACTGGCCTTCCATTTTGATCCCATGATCATCTATGAAGGATGTGAGGATGCCTATAAAAAGGTGGTTCATTCCATATTTACCCATGTCAGTCCCGACAATATCGTCTGGATCAGCATCGGTACCTTCAGGTTCATGCCCCAGCTCAAGGCCGTCATTGAAACGCGATTTCCCGATTCCACCATCCCATACGGGGAATTTATCCTGGGGCTTGACAATAAAATGCGGTATTTTAAACCCTTACGAATGCATCTGTACAAAACACTCATTGATACCATCCGGAAATATGCCCCCCATGTTTTGGTCTATTTTTGCATGGAAGATGAAGAGGTCTGGGAAAAATGCGTGGGTTTTTTTCCAAAGAAAGAGGGTGAGCTTGGTCATTTACTTGATAAAAGCGCAGCTGCCCACTGCCAATTGAACACCTCTTTTTTATAAACGATTAAGGCAATAAATAAAGCGGGAACAAAGAGGCAAATATATTTCCCATCTGAGTTCCCGCTCTTTTCTTTCTATTTCTTTAAGGTGTATTTAAGCCTCTTTTTCGGCATTCACCCGCTCAATTATCTTCTGGGAAAGATCACTCGGAACTTCGTCATAATGCTCAAATTCCATTGTAAAGGCTCCCCGCCCACCTGTCATGGAACTTAAGTCAGGTGCATACCGAAGTATTTCCGACATGGGAACAAGGGCATTGATGATTTGTTTGTCTCCTTCAGAATCCATTCCCAGCACACGGCCGCGCCTTGAATTCATATCCCCCATAATGTCACCTGTGGCATCTTCAGGTATTTTTACAGAGACCTTCATAATGGGTTCCAGCAAGACGGCTTTGGCATCTTTGGCTGCATTTTTAAAGGCAATGGAGCCGGCTGTTTTAAATGCCATTTCAGAAGAATCAACGGAATGGTAGGAACCAAAGTCCACGGTGACCCTGAAATCAACACAGGGAAATCCTGCCAGAATACCTATCTTGGAGGCTTCCCTGACGCCTGCTTCAACCGCCGGTATATAGTTTTTGGGAATGACGCCGCCCACAATTTTATCTACAAATTCAAATCCCTTCCCCTTGGGAAGGGGTTCAAGCACGATCCAGCAGTCTCCAAACTGGCCATGGCCTCCGGATTGTTTTTTATGCTTACCCTGGACCCGTATTTTTTTCTTAAATGTTTCTCTATAGGCCACTTTAGGCGTTGCTATATCCATGGCCACGTTGAATTTTCTTAAAATTTTATCTGCCGTGGTTTCAATATGAACCAGTCCCCGGCCGGAAAGAATGGTCTCTCGGGTCTCATCCTCCCGTCTGAGCTGAAGCCCTGTGTCCTCTTCTAAAACTTTACGGATGGCTTCATGAATTTTGTCTTCATCGTTCTTGGACTTGGGAGAGATGGCAAAGGAAATAACCGGCGGCATGGGAGCCGGGGCGGGTATCTGGATCTCTTTGCCCCCTGTCAGGGTATCCCCTGTCAGGGTTTCTTTGAGTTTGGCAACCGCTACAATTGAACCGGGGACTGCACTGGTAATGTTTTTTTGTTCTTTCCCGGCAATTTCCAATAATTGGGAAAAGCGTTCTTTTGTGTCCTTGGTAACATTGAAAATATTGCCTTCCTTGCCAAGGGTTCCGGAAATCACCCGGAAAAGAGATAGTCGTCCTGCATAGGGGTCCACTATGGTGGCAAACACAAACCCGCAGAATTCGGCATCCGGATCTGGTGAAACGTTTACAGATTCACCTTTGCCATCAATGGCGGTCCAATCGCCCCGGTCCAGGGGAGAAGGCATAAAATCATTGATAAAATTAAAGACGGTATCTATGCCGATCATTTTAACGGCAGATATGCAGATGGCCGGATAGAACTCTGCATCCAGGACTCCCTGGCGGAAAGTGGCCTTGAGATCCTCCTCTGATATTTCTTCGCCTTCGAGATATTTTTCAAGAAGTTCATCATTGAGTTCAGCAATATTCTCAATGAATTCTTCCTTTGCCAATGCCACGTCATCAGCCATATCAGCCGGAATATCAACTCTGGAAGCCTTGCCGTCACCATCATATGTATAGGCTTGTCCTGAAACGATATTGACGATACCGTGAAACCCCTCTTCCCGGCCGATGGGAAAACAAATGGGAACAATTTTCTTTTTAAGCGCTGCGTTGCAGGCAGCAACACAGGTTTCAAAATCAGATCTTTCCCGATCCAGTTTGTTGACAATGACCAATCCGGGCAAGTTGTATTCAAGGGCACAGGCGCCGGCTTCTTCGGTCATGGCCGAAGGCCCGCCAACCCCGTCAATGACAAAAAGCATACTGTCGGCAACGGGAAAACAGGTTTTCGCAGCTGAGAAGAAGTTTTGATCACCAGGAGTATCCATCAACGTAATGGTATGCTTGTTGTGGGTATACTTAATAAAAGAGGTATTAATACTCTGCTGTTTTTTGGTTTCTTCAGGCTGGAAATCCATCATTGTATTGCCTTCTTCCACCTTTCCAAGGCGGCTTGTAACCCCTGCCTTAAACAGCATAGCCTCAGCAAGAGTAGTCTTGCCCGCACCTCCATGGCCTGCCAGAGCCACATTCCTCATGCTTTTAATTTCTTCGATCATAACTGCTCCTTTAAATAATTAATAAAAATTAATAATATTTAAAATTAAACCAATAGTGTTATTTTACCTCTCTGTAAACGTGAGGGATATGATATATTCCTCGTTTCCTTTGGGTCCCAGAATAGGGGAGGGCACCACATCATTGACTTTATATCCCCTGTCTAGGAAAAAAGATTCAATCTCTTGTACCACCTTTTTCCTGATTTCCGGATCCTTTACAACACCACCCTTGCCGACGTTTTCTTTTCCTGCTTCAAACTGGGGTTTGATGAGAGCCAAAACCCCGGTATTTTCCCGCATAAATTTTTCAGCTGCGGGAAGAACTGTTTTAAGTGAGATAAAAGAGGTGTCCGCCACCACCATATCTACCCGTTCATTTATGGCTTCATAGGCAAGATGCCGGATATTGCTCCGTTCAATAACCACCACCCGGTCATCCTGCCTTAGTTTCCAGTCCAGCTGCCCATATCCCACATCCACGGCATAGACTTTTTTGGCCCCGAACTGGAGCAGGCAGTCGGTAAATCCACCGGTGGATGCGCCAATGTCAAGACAGGTTAGATTTTTCACACATATGGGAAAACTTTTCAAGGCCTTTTCAAGCTTAAGCCCCCCGCGACTTACATAGGGATTATCATCCTGCCTGACCAGGATGGGAGAAAGGGGATCCACCAGAGAGCCCGGCTTATCGGCCACCATATCATTTACCAGGACCTTGCCGGCCATTATCATGGCCTTTGCCCTTTCTCTGGAAGGAATCAACCCTTTTTCAACCAGGATCAGATCCAGCCTGCGTTTATGGTTTTTTTTTATTGTCATGCACGTCTAAACCTGTTAACGCCAAGCCGGCCGAAACAATGGCAGCCGCATCCACGCCATAATCTTTTTTCAAGACCTCCTGGGGACCATGCTCCACAAATTTGTTGTCAATGCCGATGCGCTTGAATTTCAGGTCTGTAATGCCGTTATCTGCATACATTTCCAGAACAGCAGATCCAAACCCTCCGGCCAGCATATGTTCTTCAACGGTAATAATCTTTTTAATGCTGGAAGCCTTTTCGAGAAAAAGGTCAGCATCAAGGGGTTTTACAAACCGTGCATTGATCACCATGGCGTTGATTCCCCTTTGGGCCAATTCTTTTGCTGCCGAAACTGCTTCAAAAACAGATTGACCAATGGCGATAATCAACAGGTCATTGCAATGGTCATCTCCTTGATAAACCACCTTGGCGTGGCCAATTTCAACCGGCCGAACATCCGTCTGGATCTCAACACCGAATCCCTTACCACGGGGATACCGCAGGGCAATGGGGCCATCGTGACCAATGGCTGTCAGCAGCATCCTGGCCAGTTCATTTTCATCCATAGGTGACATGATGGTCATATTCGGCATGCTTCTTAAATAAGAAAAATCAAACAATCCGTGGTGGGTGGGACCGTCTTCCCCCACGATCCCGCCCCGGTCAATGGCAAAAACCACCGGGTGGGCATCAATACAAACATCATGAAGAATCTGGTCATAGGCCCGCTGAAGAAAAGTGGAATATATTGCCACCACAGGCTTTGCACCCTTGGACGCAAGGCCCGCAGCAAAGGTGACGGCATGCTGTTCTGCAATGCCCACATCTATAAATCGATCTTTATAAAGCCTTGAAAATTCTATTAACCCGGTTCCTTCGGGCATGGCGGCCGTGACCGCCACAATGTTTTTATTGGATTTGGCAAACCGTACCATATGGGATCCAAACACCTGGGTGTAGGAGGGCGCTGAATCAGAACTTTTATTGCTTTTGCCCGTATCAACCGCAAAGGATCCGACTCCGTGAAAATAGACAGGGTTTTTTTCAGCAGGTGCATACCCTTTGCCCTTGATGGTTGTCACATGGAGGAGCACCGGGGAGTCTGGATTTTTAATATTGGTCAGGATATCAATTAAATGATCCAGGTTGTGCCCGTTGATGGGGCCAAAATAATCAAAGTTAAAAGCCTCAAACAGCATGCCCGGGGTAACAAAGGTTTTAAAGGATTCTTCCCATCGTTTGGCGATTTGATACATGTCATCCCCGATCTTGGGAAGGGCCTTTAAAAAAGCACCAAACTGGTTTCGCATGTTCTGGAGATATTTTGCAGATAAGGTGCGGCTCAAATACGAGGACAGGGCGCCTACATTGGCAGAAATGGACATATCATTGTCGTTGAGGATAACAATGAGTTTGCGTTTCAAATCTCCGGCCTGATTAAGTCCCTCGTAGGCAAGTCCTGCTGTCAAGGATCCGTCTCCAATGACGGAAATCACGTCTGAATCATCCTGATTAAGGTATTTGGCATAACAGATGCCAAGGCCTGCGGAAATGGAAGTCGAAGAATGTCCAACGGTAAATCCGTCATAGGGGCTTTCCGTCATCTTTGTAAACCCTGAAATCCCCTTATATTGTCTCAGGGTATCAAAGGCGTGATTTCTTCCGGTGAGAAGCTTGTGGGCATAGGCCTGGTGCCCCACATCCCAGATCAGAGTATCCTTGGGAAGGTCAAACACATAGTGGATGGCCAGGGTGAGTTCAACGGCTCCAAGGCTGGAGGCCAGGTGCCCACCGTTTTTGGACACCACATCAATGATTCTGTTCCGGATTTCCTTTGCCAGCACTGGCAATTGATTGCGTGGCAATTTTTTAATGTCTTCGGAAGTGTTGATTTGTTCAAGCAGACTCAATAGTTGTTACCCTTCTTCATTGTACGATTTTTGGGACAAATAGTTGCATGGTCCGGTTTTAATGATCTCTGTTAATAATATAACGGGCAATGGCCCGCAAAGGATCTGCTTTTCGGTCAAAGCCCTCAATGGCAGTTACCGCAGTGTCAACCAAATGCCTTGCATAGGTCTTGGATTCATCAAGACCCAGGATGGATGGAAAAGTCATTTTATCATTTAGGGCATCTGAACCAGCCGCCTTGCCCATTATTTCAGGATCTCCTTCCACATTTAAAATATCATCCATTACCTGGAAGGCAAGGCCAATATTTTCCGCATAAAGCATAAGGCTGTCACACATATGGGAATTGGCTCCTGCACTTAAAGCACCCGCTTCCACACTGACACATATCATCCTGCCGGTTTTCAAGCCATGTATTTTTTTAAGATGATTTAAAAGCGCTTCTTTATTCCCTGATTTTTCTTTGCTCTCTTTTCCTTCAAATGAAAGAGCGTGCATGTCCAGCATTTGTCCCTCCACCATTCCATTGACACCGGCAGCATCTGAAATTCGAGCCACAAGTTTTAGCAAAATCTCTTTGTCTGGATAAGAATCAAAGATGATTTCAGGCTGGGTCAATACAGAGAAGGCGTGGGTTAGAAGAGCGTCACCTGCCAGAATGGCCGTGGGTTCGGAAAATTTTTTATGACAGGTGGGAAGTCCCCGTCGCAAATCATCATTGTCCATGGCCGGCAGATCATCGTGGATCAAAGAATAGGTGTGGATCATTTCAATGGCACAGCAGGCGGGCAGGGCAGCAAGGGGATTTCCACCGCAGGCGCCGGCAGCGGCAAGTCCCAACACGGGCCGAAGCCGTTTTCCCCCGGCCATGAGCGAATGTGCCATGGCCTGGACCAATTCTCGGCCAGGATCAAATTGGCTGAGAATTTTTGCAAGAAACTTCTCCACAAGAATTTTATTTTCATTTAAATAGGCAGATAAATCAAAGGAAAACTCATTCATGGTCAAAGGGTTTTTCCTTAAGGGACCCATCATTGTCCCGGGTTAACTGGGTAATCTTTTTTTCCGTTTGATCCAGAATATCCAGACAAAATTTAGAATGGCCAATACCAACTTCATATTTTTTGACTGCCTGTTCAAGACTTAAATCTCCGGACTCCATTTCCCTTACAATTTCTTCAAGTTGTTTTAAGGCAGTTTCAAATGTTTTTTTTACCATTTATTTTTCTTCCACCCGTGTCACCAGGCGTCCTTTTGATAAAATTAGTTCAATCTGATCGTCCACGGCCGCATCCTTGGCATCCATGAGTATTTTTTTCCCCGGCAAAATTCTTGCGATACTATACCCCCGGTCCAGTACAGACCTTGGATTAAATGCCCCAAGCTTTACATCCATTTCTCTGACCCGGGTTTTACAGACAGACAGACGCTTGTCCAGGAAAGATCCCAAGTCAATTACCAATCCGTCTACCTGCTTTCGAGATTCCCTGATTTTGATTAAGGGAATTTTCCCCATCAATATTTTTTGTAACCAGAAAACTCTCTCCTTATGATACAAGACCCTGGCTTGAAAAGTACGATTCATCCGTGCTTCAAATTCTTGTATCCTAAGTTTAAAGTCCTTCACCACCCGGGCGGGACTCTTAAGTCGCAAGCTAAGGTCATCCCGTTTTTGATTTAAAAAACCCATTTTCTGGTTCATGGACTGGGCAAGGGATGACCTGAGCCGGTTTATCTGTTGAATCAATGCGGTTTTGTCCGGAAGGGCAAGCTCAGCTGCAGCAGAAGGGGTAGGGGCCCTAAGGTCTGCTACAAAATCGGCAATGGTAAAGTCTGTTTCATGGCCAATTCCTGTAATTACGGGGATTTTTGATTCAAATATTGCCCTGGCAACTTTTTCTGAATTAAAGGCAGAAAGGTCTTCGATGGAACCGCCCCCCCTGGCAAGAATAATCAGTTCAGATCGGTTCTGTAAGGCATTTACAGTTTGGATGGCCTGGGAAATTTCTGTTTCAGCCGTCTCTCCCTGAACATTAACCGGTACAATTTGAAGGTGACATCCGGGAAAACGGCGGCCGGCTACATGGAGGATGTCCCGGACAGCGGCACCGGTGCCGGAGGTTATCACATTGATCTTTGCGGGTAAAAACGGAAGCGGTTTTTTGTGGGCTACATCAAACAAACCCTGGGAGGCCAATTTTTTTTTCAATTGTTCAAATGCCATTTGCAATGAACCGGCGCCTTCAGGCTCCAAATGCTCAAAAATCAATTGATAGGACCCTCTGGGTTCATACAGAGAAATCCTTGCAAGGCCAATAATCTTCATCCCGGATTCCGGTAAAAATTTCAGACCTCGTTTCTGATTTTTAAACATTACACAGGAGATAACCGAAGTTGCATCTTTCAAGGAAAAATAAGAATGGCCCGAGGAAGGTACGGCATAATTGGAAATTTCTCCGGTAATCCATAAAAACGAAAACCGCTCTTCAAGAAGAGATTTAATTTCCCTTGTCAGGGTCGAAACCGTGTACATATGCCCATTGTTGTTTTCTGCTATTTTCATTTTCTTGGCTACCTATGCAAAAGCAAAGTCATAATTTATAAAACAAAGACATGGTTTTAACAATACTAATCTTGGGTTCTTCCAAAAAATTCAAACTGAGATCTGCTTTTGCAGAAAAACTATCTGATATTATATGTCCGATAATACATATTATGTAAACTTTTGATCTTTCGTTCCCATAAAAATAATTCGACACTTAACCGAATTGTAATCTTGAAATATCCCCTTCCCGTGTTATATTACGATTTAGCAAAGATTTAAACCTAACTTTTTTTTGGAGGAACTTATGAACCAAGTCTTTTCACCCTCACAATCCACCGCACTGACAAAAGTTAATTCTTTTATCAGGAGTGTATATAACTGGATGGCCATCGGCCTCGGACTGACGGCTCTTGTTGCCTACTATGTTTCCAATAGCGAGGCCGCAATTCAACTGGTGTTCGGCAATAAAATGGTATTTTTCGGGCTTATTATTGCCGAACTGGGATTTGTCTTTTACCTGAGTGCACGAATTCAAAAGATTCAGGCGTCCACGGCAACCGCTTTGTTTGTAGTCTATGCCGCTTTGAACGGCGTGACCATGGCCTTTATATTTTTAGCCTATACCGCTTCCTCCATTGTCTCTACTTTTGTGGTCTGTTCGGCCACCTTTCTGGCATGCAGTGTTTACGGAATGGTGACAAAACGGGATCTGACATCCATGGGCGGTTTTATGACCATGGGGCTTATCGGTATTATCATCGCCTCTGTGGTGAATATATTCGTACAGAGTTCAGGAATGGCCATGGTAATCTCCTATGTGGGTGTTCTGGTTTTTGTGGGCCTGACAGCCTATGATACCCAAAAATTGAAAACAATGGCGGTTTCCTTGCCGGATAACGCTTCCGGAGCCATGGTTCGCAAAGGCGCTATCATGGGCGCTCTGACCTTGTACCTTGATTTTATCAACCTGTTTCTTATGCTGTTGCGCATCATGGGCGACAGAAGATAGGTAAAATTTAGACAATCCATAGATTCTTCGATTAAAGACAAAAGGGTGACCCGAATGGGCCACCCTTTTGTCTTATTCCGGCACTATGTTTTCTTTTATCACCCTGCATATTTCTTGGCAGTATTCCCGGGTCAGATCCTTATCAGGGCCTTCCACCATGACCCTTAGCAAGGGCTGGGTTCCGGAATACCGAATCAGCACACGGCCTTTGTCTGCCAATTGTTCTTCTATCCGCCGGATGGTATGGACAATGGGCGCAATCTTTGTAAAATCAGGGCGGGAAGCATCCACCTCAACATTCATCAATATCTGGGGATAAACAACCATGATGGACGCCAAATCAGACAAAGACTTGCCTGTCTCCACCATAACTTCCAACAATTTCAGTGCGGATAACATGCCGTCTCCGGTGGTGTGATCCTCCAAAAAAATCATATGCCCTGAATCCTCACCCCCCATAGTGGCCCCGGAACGACCCATTTCCTCCAGGACCTTTCGATCCCCAACATCGGATTTCAAATGAACAATGCCCAGGGATTCAAGGGCCCTGCTTAATCCGATATTGCTCATAGTTGTAGTTACAAGTATATTGCTTTTCAACCGATTTTTTTCTTTGGCAAACTTTGCACAGATGGCAAGTAATCGATCGCCTGTTATCTGATTTCCTCGTTCATCAATGGCAATAAGACGGTCGGCATCTCCATCAAATGCAAGGCCTATGTCGGCCTTTTCTTTCAACACCCTGTTTTTAAGCTCCAGGGTGTGCTGGGAACCGCAATTGTCATTGATATTGATCCCATTGGGCGTAACATGGATGAATTGTACGTCAAACAATAGATGATTGAACACCATGGTACAGATCCTGGAGGCAGCGCCATTGGACGCATCAATGACAATTTTAAGTTTTGAATCGAGTTTCTTAAAAGGAAACTTTCCAAGCAAGAAGCTTGAATACAACTCCAAACCATCTGAAATCATTGATATTTTTCCCACATTGCCCCGTGGAACAATTTCGGCCCCCATGATATAGGATTCAATCGCTTCCTCCTGGGTATCGCTGAGTTTAATTCCTCCTCTGCTAAAAATCTTAATCCCATTGTCATAATAGGGATTGTGGGAAGCAGAAATAACGATGCCGGCACCGACACCATCAAGGAGGCTGCTCAAATAAGCCACCCCCGGAGTCGGTATCACCCCGGCCAGGAGTGCATCCACTCCGACCGAGGCAATGCCTGCGGCAAGGGCAGACTCCAGCATATCCCCGGATATCCGGGGATCCTTTCCAATGACCACGGCTCCATACCCGGTCTCGACGGTCAAAAGTCCCACAGCCCGCCCTGTTTTTAGTGCCACTTCACAGGTTATGGGGTGAAGGTTTGCCCTGCCCCGGATGCCGTCTGTTCCAAAAAGCGTTCCCATTTAAGATCTATTCCTGTTTTTATATCCTGTGATTCATATATAGGTCCGGATACTATTAATTGGAGAAGTTTCTTACAAAAAGTCTCAGTTTCCGGATTTTTCTTTGGCAGCAGTTATCAGCAAGGGAGTGCAGATTTTTTTTTCAATGTCATAGAGCCATTGGCTTCCGGTCATCGCCACCTGGGGATCCAGGTTTTGGATAACAGAGATGTATTTTTGTCTTTTTTTACCAACCTCAGTTTCAACCGCTTTGATAAAGATCTCTCCTTCTCTGGTCATCAAATCGGAATCCATTTCCTTTCCAAAAATAGCATCCGCCTTTTTAAGCTTCTCTATGGCAGCCTTGTGCAAACAAATGGCGCTGGTTTCTTTACCCTTGGTATCTGTCAATAAGATCTCTTTTGAAATCAGTAATTTTTCATTTAAAATTTTTAACTGCTTTCTTCGTTCACCAATACAATTTGCCAGATTCCTCTGCATTCCCAATAGCAGTTCTTCTGAAAAAAAATCATGGACAAAGAGAGGTCTGACGAAACGATACCAGGCATTTAAAGAGATGAGTCCGGCGATATAGGTCATGTTGTTGTTGAGGATCACATCCACATGGGAATAGACCCCCATCCGTCGGGGAAGGGAGATCTCTTTGAACACACCCCCTAAAATCAATCGATCGTTTGCAAGCTCATTTTTCCGAATAATGGATCCGGCAGCTGTAATACATCCGTATCCCATTCGAAGGGGACCCACAATCCCCCCCTGCCCTCCTAAAAATATGGGTTTCTGGTTGAGCATAACGCCCTGGTGAACATTTCCCATCATGGAGGGGGTGGCCTTGTCCTGGTTGGGCGTATAATTAAAATGAACAAAAGAGGACCCAACCTCGGAATGATCTTTCCTGCTGGTACCGCCGGCCATGAAGCAATCACAAAAATTAATCAGGCTGCCCAGGGTAACAAAGGGGAAAAGGATGGTCTGCTTTAACCCCACGGTATGGGCAGCATTTGCCTCTTCTTCCAGAATGGTTCCCTTTCTGACATGACCCCCGGACCCGAAAACATTGTCCCCTGCAAAGACGGCGTCCTGGAAAAAGCCGCCATCAAGCCTGGTATTTTCTCCTACCAGGGTGTTTTCCAGGGTAACCGGTGCCTCGTATCCGATCCGGACATTTGGCAGGATTAAAGATCGCTCTCCGATAATCTTTGTACCGGCAAACAAAGACACTCCCTGCCCTGATATCCGGTCTATATCAACCTCTTCGCCAATGTAAACCGACTCGGGGTTGGGAATCTTCACCCCTTTTTGGCACAATAGATCCATTCTTTTATTTTTCATGGGTCAAGTATTAAATATCTTAGGGATTAATTGTCAAGGGTTTTTCCATTCAGCACTCCATTTAAGGCCCGTAAAGATTGACCAGCTATTTTTTTTTGATCGCATCTTTTAAAAGATAAGCCTTTATAATAGTATGAAAAAAAGAACCCAGCCTTTGACCACAAATATCAAGGAGGATAAAATGCCCAAAAACGGTTTGCTCCATCCAGATTTGTCCCATGACCATGGGGTTTTCAGGAAATTAACTGAACAAGCGGTCCGCTTAGGGACAGCCCCCTGTCATTTGAAACAGCTTATCCTGCACCCCGGCAGGTTTGCTGATTTCTCTCTGAAAACCAAGGGTTTTTTTCTTGATTTTTCCCGTCAGCGAATGGATGCTGATGTATTCCAGGCTCTGATCCGACTGGCAAAAGAAACAGATGCCTGCCGGACCTTTTCAGACATGGCAATTGGCAAACTTGTAAATACAACTGAAAAAAGAGCAGCCTTTCATACAGGAACCAGAGATTTTTCAGGGAAAAATCTGAAGGTCGGTGAAGTGGATGTCAGTGCCGAGATGAAACGGGTCAACCGTGAAATTAAAGATTTTTCTTTGGCCGTCCACCAGGAAAAGATAAAGGGCAGTACGGGGAAAGCCTTTACCAATGCCGTTGTCATCGGAATTGGCGGATCTTACCTGGGGTGCGAGTTTGCCTTTGAAGCCATGCGGCAATCCATTGATCCGAAAATCATGCTTCATTTCCTGCCCAATGTGGATATTGATAATTTTAACAGTGTCATCAAAGGAATTGACCCTGCCTCCTGCCTCTGGATTGTGATCTCAAAATCCTATACCACCACTGAAACCATGGCCAATCTTGCCCAGGCACACCTCTTTTTGAAGGCAAACGGGCTTTCGCCCAAAGACCACCTGGTCACGGTAACGGCCAAGGGCAGCCCGGGGGATGACCCTTCAAATCCCGTGCTTGCAGCTTTCCATATGTTTGATTTCATTGGCGGCCGTTTTTCGGTCACCTCGGCCGTGGGAGGCGTGCCCTTGAGTCTTGCCTTTGGATTTGATTGTTTTGAACGCTTTCTTGACGGTTGCCATGCCATGGACAGCCATGCCCTGACAACCCCTGAATCCCAAAATATTCCTTTGGTGGCGGCCCTGATCAGTATCTGGAACACTTTTTTCCTCAATTACCCGGCCCATGCCATCATCCCCTATTCCAGCGGTCTATCGAGATTGGCCCCCCATGTGCAGCAGTTGAATATGGAAAGCCTGGGCAAACTATCCTCCGCAGACGGCCGATTTCTCACCCGTCCTGGCGGGACTATTGTTTTCGGAGAACCGGGTACCAATGCCCAGCATTCCTTTTTCCAGCTGGCCCACCAGGGACCTGCCTTTCCCATTGAATTTATCGGCGTGATCCATCCGGCATATGAGGGAGAGTGTGCAACATCAAAAGGGGTGACCAACCACCAGGAACTCTGGGCCAATATGATTGCCCAGACCCTGGCCCTGGCCATTGGCAAAGCAGATGACGTTCCGGCCAAATATTTTCCCGGCAACAGACCCTCGTCCATGATCCTCATCAATGACCTTTCCCCGGAAAGTCTGGGGACCCTTCTCTCCTTTTATGAAGCAAGGACCGTGTTTGAGGGTTTTATACTGGGCCTTAACCCCTTTGACCAGTTCGGAGTGGAATTGGGAAAAGGTCTGGCATCGGACATCCGCAAGGAAATTGCACTCAAAAACCAATCCCCGGACCATGAATTTGATCATCTGGGAGACGCAAAGAAATTTTATCTGGAAACCTTGTTCAAAGGTTCCCTGGAATAATAATTACCGGGCGTGCTTCACCATGAAATCTGCTGAAGATCATGAAGAAGAAATCTTCCTGTCCTTCATGATCTTCAAGGTGAAGCGCTGTTATAGAAACCGGTATACGGAAGCACCCCAGGTTAGGCCGGCACCAAGGGCTACAAAGAGAACGGTCTCACCGGATTTACCGATTCGTCCCTGTTCAATGGCCTCATGGAGTGCAAGGGGAATACTGGCGGCGGTTGTATTTCCATATTTTTCAATATTATGAAATACCTTGTCATCTGCAAGCTTTAAAAATTGTCCAAAGGCCTGGTTGATTCTCTTGTTGGCCTGATGGGGAACGATAAGGTCAATCTGGTCAAGCCCAATCCCTGCTTTTTCAAGGACTTCATAGGTTACCTTGGGCAGCAGCCGAACAGCTTTTTTAAAGATGCTCGGTCCGTCCATGACTGGAAAATACCGGGGATCATCAAGGGGCACGCCGTCCGGATTCCGCTTGGGAAGCCTGGAGGCCGGCAATTCTGCCATCAACGATTCGGCATAGTTTCCGTCTGCATGGAG
Organism: Desulfobacula sp.; assembly: GCA_013792075.1. Classification (GTDB taxonomy): domain Bacteria; phylum Desulfobacterota; class Desulfobacteria; order Desulfobacterales; family Desulfobacteraceae; genus NBML01. Next base: position 6,920 of record VMSR01000256.1, on the reverse strand, counting down.
GACAGAGGCCAGAAGGCCCACAGGCTCCTGAGTATCAATGCCTTCAATACAGACGGCAGCAGCCCCGTCTCCGAAAATAACGGTGACATCTCTGCCCCGTGTGGACTTGTCCAGTCCTGAGGAATGAACTTCCCCCCCCACTAAAAGGACCTTTTTGGCTAGGCCGGTCTTGATATAGGCATCTGCCGTGGCAAACCCGTATAAAAATCCTGTACACTGCTGACGGATGTCCAGGGCCGGGGTAGAATTCAATCCTAGTTTGGCAGCCAGCAGGCAGCCGCATCCCGGGAACATGATGTCCGGACTCAAGGTGGCAAATATGATAAAATCCAGATCTTCAGCAATCCATCCGGCAGCATCCAGTGCCTTTTTGGCAGCTTCATATCCAAGATCAGATGCACCGGTCACGCCTTCCTGGGGTATCCAATACCGTTGTTTGATTCCGGTGCGCTGTTGGATCCACTCATCAGAGGTATCCATAATTTTTTCAAGATCTTTATTGGTCATAAGATTGGGGGGAACAAACATACCTGTACCCCTTATAATGCTGTTTATCATTGAATCTCCCTAATTTAGAACAAAATTAATAATTGCTAAATATTCAGATACTGCTATATTGTTCAGGCTTTATAATATTTATTTAATCTTTAGGCAAGAACCCTATCTTTTAAAACCACTTATATTTAAGGAAACCGTGTTTATACAATTGCTCATGCTTTTAACGGGTCTTGCTCTCTTGTATTATGGATCTTCTATCCTTGTGGAGGGGGCGGCTTCCACTGCCGTCATGTTTGCGGTCCGTCCGGTTATTATCGGACTGACCATTGTCTCCCTTGCCACCTCTGCCCCGGAACTTTTGGTCAGTCTTGTGGCAGCTGTAAAAGGCTCTGGTGCCATCTCCATCGGCAATATTTTGGGCAGCAATGTTATCAATATTGCCCTGGTATTGGGAATTTCCGCAGTCATACGGCCGGTTGCTATTAAACGCCAGGTGGTAACCATTGAAATTCCTTACATGATTTTCATTTCCATTGTTTTCTGGCTGCTGTGCCTGGATTCGGTCATCACCAGAAGTGACGGAATCATTCTGATATGTTTTCTGTCAATTTTTCTCCTCTACGGTATTCTCACTGCCAAAGATAAATCCAATGGAAAAAAGGCCGGAAAGACCCACTCATTAAAACAAATTTGTAAAAATTTATTTTATATTATTGCGGGGATTGTCATGCTTTCCCTTGGTGCCAATTTTGTGGTAAAACAAGCCATTGTCCTTGCAAACGAAATGGGGCTTTCCCAAACTTTTATCGGCATCTCGGTTGTAGCCCTTGGGACGTCCCTGCCTGAACTTGCCACATCTGCCGTGGCAGCGGCAAGGGGAGAAAGCGATATTTCCGTTGGCAATGTGGTGGGATCCAATTTGTTCAATATCTGCCTGGTAATGGGAGTTGTGGGCATCTTCAATCCCATGTCCATTGACCCGGCCCTCCATTCCTTCCAATTCCCTTTCATGATTTTTATTTGTTTTGTCCTGGGTGCCATGGCCTTTGTAAAAAAAGGCGTCACTAAATTTGGCGGCATCCTGTTCATTTTCTTGTTTTTTATATATATCACGGTATCCTATATAAATTAGTAAACAATTTCGCCTTATTTTGATTTTTTCCTTGCAAGTCTGAACAGATCTATTATATGGACACATATTCAGGCAAACATTCCATTTTAACGAGGGGCATAGAATGGCAGACCCGACACGACTTCTGATAGTTGACGATAATGAAGACATCTTATCTACCTTTTATGAATTTTTTAATTCAATGGGGTATGAAGTTAAAACGGCAGTAGACGGATTTGTCGCTCTCAAACTATTGAGGGATAAATCCTTATTTTTTGATTGTCTGATCACAGACCTTGTGATGCCCAACATCAGCGGGGTTGGACTTATCTCCATTGTAAAAAAAGAATTTTCCCACCTGAAAATTGTCGCCATAACAGGCTACGGCGATCACCCTGGGGCCCTTGCCTCGGAAGCCCAGGCAGATGTTGTTCTTTTTAAACCCATTGATTTGTTTAAAATTGAAGACACGGTAGCAAGCCTTCTGAGCAATGATAATAAAAACCCGAAAGAGTAAAGCAAAACCATGAGCACTCCCCTAATCGGCGTCAGCAAATCAATGTTAAAGATTAAGGAACTGATCAACCACGTGGCCAACACCTGTCTGAATGTGTTGATTACAGGCGAAACCGGGGTAGGCAAGGAAGTGGTGGCAGAATGTCTTTATCTTGAATCCACACGCGCTTCACAAAATTTTGTTAAAATCAATTGTGCAGCACTGCCGGAAACCCTTCTTGAAAGCGAACTTTACGGCTATGAAAAAGGGGCATTTACCGGCGCCCATAAAAAACGGCCCGGCAAATTCCAGACCGCAGACAAGGGGGTGCTCTTTCTGGATGAGATCGGTGACATGCCCCTGTCCCTGCAATCAAAAATGCTCCATGTCCTACAAAGCGGGGAATTTTCGCCCCTGGGATCGGACCAGGACTTTAAAACCGATGTTTGGGTAATTGCCGCCACCAACCACAACCTGGAAGAAAGCATCCGACAAAAAACATTCAGGGAGGATCTGTATTATCGGCTCAATATCATTAAGATTGATATTCCCCCTCTGCGACAAAGAAAAGAAGATATCCCCTCCCTTATTGAATATTATTTCAGGCTATACAAGACCGAGTATCCCAACAACATGGGCAGCAAACCCGATGCCGAAACACTGGTTCGGCTGTGCAACTACTCCTGGCCAGGCAATGTAAGACAATTGCAAAACTGTATCAAAAAGCAGATGGTCGTAAACTCCTGGGAAAAAATATTTGAGGAACTGACCAACGACCACCCTGATGGAACTTTCGAAAATGTTTCCGACTCTGCGCCCAGGTTTTCCGCTTCATTGCTTCACAATGTGGCAAACAATGACCGGATGAGTATCATCTCTGAATTTGTAGACCTGTCAACCAGTTCTGAAAAACTATTCGAAGATATTTCACTCAAAAAGATCAAAAAACTGGCATCTGACAAGGTGGAAAAAGAAGTCATCACCTTTGTCCTTGAAAAATTGGGGTGGAACCGTTCCAAGGCTGCAAAAATATTAAAAATAAGCTATAAAACACTTCTATACAAAATGAGTGAGTTCAAGGTCAGTCCCCCGGTAAAATAGTTGTCCTTTCATTTATTATTATCCTTTACTTCACCTTTATTTTTACATATAGATTTATGCATTGGTTTGTTGCATTAATCCGTGTCCATCCTATGCAACAAATATGACTTTGGGTTTTGATCAAAAATTTGATTGAAAATTATGATTTTCCACAATATGAACGCTTCATACAAGGAAATTCAACAGAGCATCTTTTACATTTTTAAAGGAGGGAGTATGCGGAAAACTATCGTATTCACAATTGTGGCCTTTGCATTTGCCATGATGTTTTCACCACTGGCCTTTTCTGCCAGAAAAACCATTATCAAAATAGGCATAAACGCACCCTTAACCGGAGATATCCCCAAGGTGGGTGAAGGCACCAAATATGCCGCCCTGATGTGGCTTGAAGACATTGAAAAAGCAGGCGGCCTTGAAGTGGGTGATAAAAAATATGACGTGGAACTGGTCATGGAAGACAATGAATCCAAGGCAGAATCCGCTGTAAAAGCCAATACCAAAATGATTACCCAGGATGATGTTCTGGCCATTATCGGTCCCCAGTCATCCAAACAGGCGATTCCGGCCGGCGAAGTGGCCAATAAATATAAAACCGTCATGATCAGCCCCTGGTCCACCAATCCCAGCACCACCCTGGACCGCCCCTTTGTCTTCAGGGGCTGTTTTCTGGATCCCTTCCAGGGTCCGGTTGTGGCAAACTTCATTACTGATGAATTTGGATTTACCAAGGCAGCCGTTCTCTATGACGTGGCCTCCGACTATCCCAAGGGCCTTGCCGAAGTTTTTAAACAAGCCTGGGAAAAAAAACATGGGGCCGGTTCCGTCGTCGCCTATGAAAGCTTCACCACCAAAGACACGGACTTTTCATCCCAGTTGACCACCATCGTCAAATCCGGGGCCCAGGTTTTGTTTACCCCCCAATATTACAATGAGGTGCCCCTGATCGTTAAACAAGCCAAAGAACTTGGCTGGGAAGGCCCCATTGTGGGATCTGATTCCTGGGGCTCTGCCGAGACAGTCGAACTTTGCGGGGAGGCCTGTTACGGCCTGTTTTTCTCCACCCATTATGCTGCAGCCGGCGCCAAGGGTGCCACCAAAGCATTTATCGACAGATATAAAGAAACCTATGGCTATATCCCAGATGATGTGGCAGCCCTTACCTGGGACGCGCTACAGCTTGCCCAGCTGTCCATTCAGAATGCCGGAAAAATCACCGGCAAGATCGAAGTCGACCGTGTAGCGGTTCGTGACGCCCTGGCCCAAGTCAAAGACTTTGACGGCATCACCGGCAAGATGACCTTCACAGAAGAAGGTGATCCTATCAAATGTGCGGTTATCGTTAAAATTAATGACCGGGGTGAATACGAATTTTATAAATCCAGTTGCCCCTGATGATAATTTGGGTATGACAATTGGTGAAAAAAATAAACAGTGCAAAAATGACTGCTGCACACCATTGTGTAGCAGTCATTCATATCTAAATGCAACGGGAGTTGGTGAATGGAATCTTTGATAGAATTGTCGCAATATATTCTTCAAAACCTGATTAATGCGGCACAAAGGGGCAGTTTTTACGCCGTTATATCCATCGGATATTCGATGGTTTATGGAGTGCTCATGCTCTTTAACTTTGCCCATGGCGATATTTTCATGGTGGGAACCTATATCGGGTTTGGGATTGCCACCCTTTTTCTGGCCATTTTCGCAGGTTTTTTGCCCGGTCCCTTGATTTTTATTTCCACGGTTGTGGTGACCATGTTTCTGGCATCCCTGATCGGAGTCTTTGTTGAAGTTGCCGGATATCGACCCCTGCGCAACGCCCCCCGGGCTTCTGCTGCTATAACAGGACTTATGATCGGCATTATATTTGAAACCGGAATTTTGATCCTGCTGGGAGCCAAACGCTTGAGTTTTCCGCCCCTGATGGAATCGGTCACCTATCATGTCGGCGGGATCTACGTCACCAATATCAAGATATTGATCATAATCATATCCTTGCTGCTCATGCTGGCCCTGCACGCCTTTATCCAAAAAACAAAGTGGGGAATGGCCATGCGGGCCATGTCCTATGATTTCCTTGCCGTCCCCCTCATGGGCGTGTCCATCAACATTATTGCCCCCCTGACCTTTGCCGTGGGTGCAGGTCTGGCATCTGTTGCCGGAATTCTCTATGGCCAGGCCTATCCCATTTTAGATCCTTACATGGGGGTTATCATCGGCTGGAAAGCATTTGTTGCGGCCATCCTTGGCGGACGCGGCTCCATAAAGGGCGCCGCCCTTGCAGGCTATCTGCTGGGATTTATTGAGATATTTGTGGCAACCATTTTTCCTTCTACCCTGAGGGATCTGATTGCCTACTCCATCATTCTGGTTATCCTGACCTTCAGGCCCAGGGGATTTTTCGGAATGGAGCATAGTACAAAGCTTAGATTATAATTCGCATAACCAAACCTAATACAGGAACACACCATGGAACTTGCTAGAAAATTCAAACTCATGTTTTCCACCGTGCCCATGCTGGGCTGGCTTTTGGGAGCGCTTGTGGCCGTGCTGATAGAGTATTACTGGGGGTATGATTATATCTCCTATTACCTGGGGCTTCCCAAAATACCGGTGTTGTTCGGGGTGCTTATCATGCTCAAGGAACCAATGATGATACCCGGAGCTCTCGCGTATGATCTGATCGTATATGTTATTCCCATTCTTTTGGTGGCAAAGGCAAGCTGCGGCCTGACAAATCCCTTGGCCACCCTGTTTGAACGATTTCCTCTATGGCTTTCGGTCCTCATTCACCTCGTCTTTTTTTATGCCATCCTTCATCTCTGGGCCGGCATCAATGATTACCGGGTTCTGATTGTCAAACTGACCCTGGTCTCCATTATTCTCACCGTCAGTATCAATGTAATCAACGGCTACCAGGGGGAATTTTCCTGTTCCCATCCAGGGTTTATGGCATTGGGGGCTTACACCTCCTCCATTATCACCCTGGTCTTGTTTGTGAATGATAAAATTTTCGGGACCGCCCTTTTACCAGAGGCTTACGGCCCTTGGCTCTTTCCTTTCGCCCTTTTGGCAGGCGGCGCTGCCGCGGCCATAGGCTCCCTGTTGGTGGCCATCCCTTCATTTAGAACAAGGGGGGATTATCTGGCCATTATTTCTTTGGCATTTATGTTTATTGTAAAGTCTGCCGTTGAAAATCTCCACATAATCGGTGGCGCCCGGGGAATGGGCGGTCAGCCGGATTATGCGCCCTTGCCCATTATTTTCATCTGGACCATGCTCTGCATCTGGGTGGTTCACAATTTTGTCACCTCCATCATGGGCAAGGCGCTGAATACGGTGCGCGATGATGAGGCAGCCTCTGAATCCATGACCATTAAAACCCGGAAAACCAAAATGACCGCCTTTATGTTCGGTGCTTTCTGGGCAGGGGTTGCAGGCGGACTTTTCGCCCATGTTCTGGCCTATATCAATCCCGGCATGTTCAGTATTACCCGCTTGGCTGAGATCCTTGCCATGGTTTACTTCGGTGGTCTTAATTCCATTGTAGGCTCCATTGTGGGAGCCGTCAGCATCAATGTGCTCGGAGAAGCCCTTCGCCCTCTGGAGCTGTTCAAATGGATCATCATCCCTTTGATTTTGATCTTTGTCATGATCTTCAGGCCCTACGGCCTGATATCCTTTAAGGAGATCAATGCCAAACACTTATTGCGG
>VMSR01000286.1 GCA_013792075.1 Desulfobacula sp. | reverse complement strand
CGGCCCTGGACGGGTTGCAGGTATCATGGACAACTATACCTCTATAAATTACATGCGTTGGCCCTCAACCATATCCTTTCTTGACTTTTATGATAAGGGTCCCGTATTATGCAAAGGACCAGATCTTTCATTTTTTGGGAGAAACAATTGATGCGGAAGAAATTGATGCAGCAGGTGATTCATTCCCTTTTCAAGGTCATGGAAACCATGTTTTCCCCCATGGCGGAAAAACAAAAAACAACAAAGGTTCCATCCCAGGCCCAGCCGGATCCGGAAGAAATGAAAGCATGTCGCATTACATTTTCAGGCTCTTTTTCCGGGACCATTTTCCTTGAAATTTCCGTGAACCTGCTGACCGCAATGACCCAAAATTTTCCGGGCCGGGATCCCGGGCACCCGTCTGAGGAACTTATTGAAGGACTGCTTAAAGAGGCCTTAAACATTATTGCAGGCGATACCCTGACCCAAATGGATGCAGCTTCCTACACACAGCTTGGTCTTCCCGAAATTGTTACCAGTCCCTGCTGTGATGACATGGATGAAACCGCCAGATTCGACACACCCAACGGAAGCATCGCCGCCCATATAAAGCTTGCCTGATACACGCCATAAATTTGCCAAGGACACCCTTACAGAAATTGCACCCTTCCGAGCCCTTTGAATCTGCTGGACCCGGAAGGTATTTTATCCACTATATTTGAAATTTCTGGGTCATGGTTTTTAGTTGAAGCATGACCGAATTCAATGTGGTTGCCTTTCCCTTAACATCCAATGCAAACTCACTGATCTGTTTGGAGGCACTCAGCACATCACTGATGTCATGGGCCACCTGACCGGATACGATGGAGCTCTGGGATACGTTCTCATTGACCTCCTGAATTCCTAAAGAGACCTGGCCGATATTCTCTGCAATCTCATTGGTGGTCGTAGACTGAACCTCAATGGCAGATGCCGCCTCATTCACAAAATTATTAATCTCATGGATAATGGTGGAAATATCCTGGATCTCGGTTACAGCCCCAGTGATCTGGTCCTGAATCTCCTTGATGTTTTTGGCGATATCCTCTGTTGCACGGGCTGTCTGCCCTGCCAGATCCTTGATCTCTGTTGCGACCACTGCAAACCCCTTGCCTGCCTCGCCGGCCCGGGCCGCTTCAATGGTGGCGTTCAATGCCAGAAGATTGGTCTGGGAAGAAATATTATTGATGGTCTCTGTAACCTTGTTGATCTCTTCCGCGGCTTTTCCCAGTTGTCTGACCCGTTCGGATGTCTGCCGTGCCTTCTCCACGGCACGGGTTGTTATTTCCCGGGTATGGATGGAGTTCTGGGCCACATGCTCAATGGAGTCCCGCATCTGGCTTGTGCCGGTGGCAACGGTTTCCACATTGGTACTGGCCTGTTCCATGGCTGCTGCCACAGAATCCATGTTTACACTCATTTCCTCGGCAGCCGACGCAACGGTATTCACCTTTTCCACGCTTGTCTCTGCCCCTTTGCTCATCTGATCAGAAATCCGGTCCAATTCCCCGGATGCCGTACCCAGGGTATCCACCCCTGAATTGAGCTCCCGGATCATCTGGGCCAATTCCCCGGCCATTTCATTCATGGACTCCACCGTATCATGGATGGCATCTTTTGCCTTATAGGTGAAGGTATACGTAAAATTGCCCTTTGCCACCTCCTTGGCCATGGTGGCCATACCATTCATGTTGTTCATCAGCTGCCGGTTCATCAAACCGATAATCAGGGTGCCCAGGATCAGGGCAAGTATTCCGCTTATACCGGCGCTTATGAGGATCTGACGGTTGATGCCGGCCATAAGCTCTGCCTCGGAAACGGCAACGGTAAAATACAGATCCCAGGGTTCAAAATAGTTCACATACCCATAGTATAGCTGATCGCCATGCCCATAGGAGACAAACCCATTTTTAATTTTCATGATCTCATCACCGCCTTTAAATTGGGCGGTATTCAATTTGGAATAGGCGTCATCGGGGTGGACCAAAATCTGGCCGGTCCCGTCACTGATAAAAGAATACCCCCGGCCGCTGACATTGACTTTTTTCACCAGTCCTTCCAGATCTTGGGTCAATATCCTGCTGCGGATACTATAGGCACCGGCAAGGGCATTTTCGATCTGATCGCTGAATGGCGACATAACCTGCAAGGTCTTGTCCCTGCCGGCCCCACTTAGAAACAGATAGGGGGTGCCGGCCACCATGGATTTGTATTCATTGGTGGAGGGCGTAAAATACTCTCCCACCGGCCGTGTATCATCCGCATTCTTGAGACTTGTGGAAACTTTGATCAGTTTTTCCTCAAATACCTGGTAAACGGCTATCTGGGAAGTGCTGAACTTGCCCACTTTATCCACAATATCATATTCGCCGGTTACAAATTGGAGCCCGAAAATCAATTTTGGAATGGCAAGATGGGTTTTTTCACCGGAATTGATATCAGATACATCCATTTCAGCAGTCCTGGCAGTAACCAGCATGATATTGCCGGCACTTTCACCTTCGGAAATGAGCATGCCAAGGTCTGAATCCAGCTTATTTTTCTGAAAATTGTACTGCATCTCAATGGTCTTTAAAAGAACATCAGACACATTTTGAATACCCGCCTTGCCCTTGGACAAAAAACTTTTCTTTGTCTGGTAGAAATTGACAATTGCAATGATCAGGATGGTGAGCAGGATGATCCCCAGCGAAGAAAGATACAACTTTTTGCCGAATCCGATATTCCCCATGTTTATTCTCTCCAAAAGTAATTTATGGCCTATGACAACACAGAATATATCCAATGGGAAGAAAAAATTGTCAAGCTATAAATAAATGACATTATAGCTATGATTTTCCTGTTCAACCCTTATTTTTTTCCCCGGTGTCCCCCTCCCCAAAGATATTATCCTTGCCGAACCGGTATTCCCCGTTGGGCAAGATGGACTTTTACCGCCTGGATGGGTACTTCTTTGCGGTGGAAAATTCCGGCGGCCAGGGCAGCCTCGGCACCCGTTCGTTCAAAAACCTGGGAAAAATGAGCTTCACACCCGGCACCGGAAGAGGCAATCACCGGTATGGACACGGCATTTCGAACCGCATTAATAAGGTCCAGATCAAACCCTGAATTCGTACCATCCTTGTCAATGCAGTTGAGCAGGATTTCCCCGGCCCCCAGGGCCTCACAAGCCCGGGCAAGGGCCACAGCATCCAGATCCCTGACCTGCCGACCTCCCTGGACCGTACACTGGTACCAGCAATAGGCTTGACCCTCGGGACCGGGTTCGGCGGATTGCACCACATGGTTGCCTTTTGCCGCTTCGGGGGAATCTACCCAGACGCGCTTGGGGTCAATGGAAATCACCACGGCCTGGTTCCCGTAAACCCTGGAGATCTGTTCGATGGCGCTGGTTCCTGTTTTTTTTCCCGTTGCAAGATAGGCCATTGCAACCTCTACGGCATCACTGCCGATGGATATTTTATCCGCCCCGGATCTGAAATACCGGGATGCCACATCCAGTGCAGAATAAATCTGGCCGTTGCTATCGGTATAATCCCGGATACCGCCGCCGATGGTCAACGGAACAAATACATTTTTGGAGGTCTCTTCAAGCACCTTGAGCATGGGCATATCCTTTAAGGGAAAATCCCTGAATCCTGTGATATTCAAAAAGGTAATCTCGTCCGCCCCTTCCTCGTAATATCGCTTGGCAAGGGCAACAGGCTGGCCTAAGTTCCGAACCCCCCCCTTGTCCCTGACATCGTATTGATCCCCCTTGGTCACTACCAGATCCCCGTCATCATTTGACCGGACGTCCAGGCAGGCGATCACCCGTTTGGCAAGACCCAGGCCCCGGATATCCACGGGACCCCTTCCATGCAAAGCCTCTGAACGGATAAAATTTCCCAGCAGCTGCATGCCGATCCCTCCGCTTTTTTCAGGATGGAACTGGGTGCCCATGACATTGCCCTTTTGCACGGCACTTGTAAATTCATAATCATAGGTGGTGGTGGTCAGTACCACAGACGGGTCTTCGGGAACGATATGGTAGGAATGAACAAAATAAAACCGGGACCCGGGATCAATCCCTTTGAGCAGGGGAGAGTCCTGTTTGATATTAATCCCGTTCCACCCCATATGGGGAACCGCCAGGTTTGTTTTAAAACGGGCCACCCGGCCCTTGAAAAATCCCAGGCTCTCGTTGCCGGAAAAGTCCTCCTCACTTCCCTGGAACAGGGCCTGCATACCCAGGCAGATGCCGAAAAAAGGCCGGTCCGCCGACAAATATTCCCGCAGGGGTTTGATATAATTTTTTTGGTTAAGGATCCGGATCATGCTCTCGTAGTTTCCCACACCCGGGAAAATGAGCTTTTCAGCACTGAGGATATCTTCGGGTTTTGTGACCAGCTTTAAGGTGCCGCCCAATCGTTCGACCGCATTCATTACGCTTCGAACGTTTCCTGCACCATAATCAAGTAAGGTAATCATATCGTTCCTAAATTATTTAAATGTTGTCTTCCAAACCGGTTCCAAATGCTTTCCCAAACACTTCTTTAGGGCGTGGATTCCCTGGAGGCGGTCATTGAAAACCACCTGTGAAAACCCGGCCTGCTCCAGCCGCTTTATGGCATTTTTAATGAACCGGTCCTGGTGTTTTATCTTCTTTGGACTGCCCGTATAATGGAAAAGCCGGGAAACCGGTTTCATCACCCGGAACAGCTGGGTATAGAATTCTTTCCCGTACAATTCTCCTGTGCCGGCGGTAAACCGCGGCGGGTCATGGACAATTGCATCAAAACTTGCATCCTCCAGATCCCGTATATATCGGGTGATATCGGCATTGATCCAGTCAATGCGGTCCAGATCAATTGGGGTATCCCCATGGGCTATCAACCAGGGGTTCTGGTTCCGGATCTGGATCACCGGCTGACTCTTTTCCGTTGACACCACTTGGCTGGCCCCGGCTTTCACGGCAAAGACTGCAGAATACCCCAGTCCTCCGCAGGTATCCAGCACCCGGTCCCGGGGTTTTACCACCAACCGGGTTTTCAATCGGGCATCCACCAGGGGGTCGATATCCTTGGACCTATGCATCTTGATGCCGTCTATTTCAAGGGTAGGAGCCGTATCGGTGGGAACCAGTTTGTAATAACCGCCTGCCCGGACCTCTATGGGCACCAGTCCCTCATGATTTAAGACAAAAACCTTTTGATCGGCAGCAACAATAGATGCCAATCCCTTTGCGTCAATTTCCAGATGTTCATCCAGCACCAGGCAATCGCCTTTGATTGCAAACCGTTTATGGGAAAGGTTCAGGTCCAGGGAAAGATCAACAAACGCCTTGCCGTCCTCGATTGCATCCAGTATGGCCCGGGCCGGACCGGCGTGGAGGTAGTAATTTACCCCTATGGCAGATTTCATCCAATTCCTTAGAAATCAATACTGCCGGGGGTTCTGGGGAAGGGAACCACGTCCCGGATATTGGTAATCCCGGTAAGCATCATTAAAAAGCGCTCAAACCCCAGGCCAAATCCTGCATGGGGGACAGACCCATATCTTCTGGAATCCAGGTACCACCAATAGGGCTCCTTGGGCAGGTTCATCTCTTCCATCCTTTTTTCCAGATGATCCAGACGTTCCTCCCGCTGGCTGCCGCCGATGAGCTCTCCGATCCTGGGCACCAGAAGATCAACTGCTGCCACGGTTTTTTCGTCCGCGTTCATGCGCATGTAAAAGGGTTTGATGTCCTTTGGGTAATCGGTGAGAAATACCGGTTTCTTAAAATAGTCTTCTGCAAGGTATCGTTCGTGTTCCGACTGAAGGTCAATGCCGTATTCCACCGGAAATTCAAAAGCTTTTTTGGATTTTTTCAGGACCGCAATGGCATCTGTATAGGAGAGTCTTCCAAATTCCTGGTTGACCAGGGTATCCATAAGTCCGGGAAGGGATTTGTCCACAAACTGGAAAAACAGGGACAGATCCTCTTCACAAAATTCCATGGCATGGTTTACCAGATACTTGACCAGTTCTTCGCCATGGTCCATGTTCCCGTTAAGATCGCAAAAGGCCATCTCCGGTTCCAGCATCCAGAATTCCGCCACATGGCGGCTGGTGTTGGAGTTTTCCGCCCGGAATGTCGGTCCGAAGGTATAGACATCCCCCAAGGACAGGGCAAACATTTCCGCAGACAATTGCCCGGAAACCGTGAGATTGGCTTCCTGGCCGAAAAAATCCCGGGTAAAATCCATTTTTCCCTGTTTTTGAACCTCTGTTGGCGTAAGACTGGTGACCCGAAACATTTCCCCTGCCCCTTCACAGTCTGATCCCGTGATCAAGGGGGCTGTCAGATATTTAAATCCCCTGTCCCGGTAAAATTTATGGATGGCAAAGGCCATTTCCGAACGGATCCGAAAAATTGCCCCAAATTTATTGGTCCGGGGTCGCAAATGGGCAATGGTTCGTAAAAATTCATCTGAATGACGCTTTTTTTGAAGGGGATAGGACTCAGGCGCAAGGCTTAAAATCTCAACATTGCTTGCCTGAATTTCCCATTTCTGACCCTTGCCCGGAGAGGCCACCAAATCTCCGACCACAACAAGAGAGGTCCCGGTGGTGATCGTCTGAATCTGGCTATAATTTTCCAGGTCCTTGTTGGCCAGTACCTGGATATTGTTTAAACAGGACCCGTCATTGACCTCCATGAAAGAAAATTCCTTTGAGTCGCGTTTGGTTCTGACCCACCCCTTGACCAGCACCTGACCCGGTGTTGTTTCAAGGCGTGTAAGTATGTTGATTTTTGTTCTTTTCATTGCCTTTTCCCACAAAAAATAATATATTAGAAAATTTGATTGTACTCAATAATGTAAAGGTTATAATTTTTATAAATTTCAGTATCATGCATAGACAAAATTATCAAGACATCCTTGCACGGGTCCAGACGCCGACCCGATATGCAGGCAATGAAATAAATGCCGTAAAAAAAGACCTGGATCAGGTGGATCTGACCTTTGCGCTGGTCTTTCCGGACCTTTATGAAATCGGAACCTCCCACTTTGGCCTCCAGATTTTATACTCCATTCTGAACAGCCAGGACAACATCGCTGCAGAACGCTTTTTTGCCCCGGCACAGGATTTGGAACAGCTCATGGCCCAAAAGGGTATCCCCTGCCTGTCCATGGAGTCCCAACAACCGCTGAATCAATTTGACATCATCGGCATCAGCCTTTTGTACGAGCTGAATTTCACCAATATTCTAACCATTTTTTCCCTTTCCAAGATCCCCTTTTATGCGGAGCAAAGAAACGATACCTTTCCCCTGATCATCGGTGGCGGACCCTGCGCCTTTAACCCGGAACCCTTGGCTGATTTTTTTGATGCCTTTGTCATTGGAGACGGAGAAGAGGTGGTCAAAAAAATCGCCAATCAGGTGATTGAATTCAAACAACAGGGAGACGGCCATAAAAAAACCCTGCTCAGGCTATTGTCCAAAATAGACGGGGTCTATGTGCCTTGTTTTTTTATCCCCCAATGGGACAAGGCCGGCATCCAGACCCTGACCCCTTTGTATGAGGACTATTCCCGGATCAGGCGGGCTTTCTTGCCAACCCTTACCCTGGATATGTTTCCCATGAATCCCATCGTCCCCTATGCCAAGCCCGTACACGATAGGCTTCGCCTGGAGATTGCCCGGGGATGCTCCAGGGGGTGCAGGTTTTGCCAGGCCGGCATGATTTACCGGCCGGTGAGAGAACGGTCCGTTGAAGACCTGCTGGAAATAGCGCGGGTTTCTTTAAAATCAACCGGGTATTCGGAAATGTCCCTGCTCTCATTGAGCACAGGCGATTATTCAAACCTGACCCCATTGATGCAGCAATTGCTGTCCATGAACCTGGGTCAGTGCAATTCCATTTCCCTGCCGTCCATCCGGGCGGAACGACTGACCCCGGAACTCATGGAGCTGATCAAGACAGTTCGGAAAACAGGATTCACCATTGCACCGGAAGCCGGCACCCAGCGCCTTCGGGATATTATCAACAAGAACCTCACCGAAGAAAGCATCCGGGCCACGGTTGAAAACGCCTTTAAACTGGGCTGGAAAAATATCAAGCTCTATTTCATGATGGGCCTGCCCTTTGAAGAGATGGAAGATATAGACGGCATCTGCCGTCTGTCAACCCAATTGGCGGCCGCCTATACCAAAGGCAGCAAAAGCATCAATGTCTCTGTCACAAGCTTTATCCCCAAAGCCCATACTCCTTTCCAGCGCCATTCCCAGATGACCCTTTCACAAACAAAAGAAAAGCTGCAATATTTAAAAGACAATTTACGGCACAAACGGATCAAGCTCAAGTGGCAGGATCCGGAAATGAGTCTTTTGGAAGGGGTCTTTGCCCGGGGAGACAGACGCCTTGCCCCCCTGCTGGTATCGGCCTTTGAAAAAGGATGCCGTCTGGACGGTTGGTCCGATAAATTCAATTTTGGTCTCTGGCAGAAAGCCTTTGACGATACAGGCATTGATCCCTTGTTTTATACCTGTCGCACGAGGAGCGAACAAGAAACCCTGCCCTGGGACCACATTGAATCAGGCGTGACCGACACCTTCCTGAAAAAAGAATTTCAACGGGCCCAGGAAAGCGCCCTCACACCGGATTGCCGGGACCACGATTGTACCGGGTGCGGGGTCTGCGATTTTAAACACCTCCAGCCGGTTCTCCACGAGGTGAAGACGATTTTGCCGGTCTCTCCCGGCCCCTCCCAGCCGACCCTGCCGGCCGATGATGCCTTTTTCCAATTTGATCTCCTCTTTTCCAAACTGGACAGGGCGCGGTTTTTCGGGCACCTGGAAATGGCCACCATCTTCGAACGCGCCGTAAAACGGGCCGGCCTAACGGTCAAATATTCAAAAGGCTTTAACCCGTCCATGCGGATGTCCTTTAACAATGCCCTGCCCCTGGGCATGGAAAGTGAGGAAGAAAGGATGTCTATCTTCCTTGAACGCGGCAGTCGCCCGGCCCAGATAAAGGATGCATTGAACAAGGCGCTTCCCACAGGACTTTATGTCATTGATTGCCGACTTCATTCCAAGTCAAGGCAACAGGACACAGCCAGATCCGCCTATAGGATCCGCTTTTCCGAACCCTGCCTGGATCAAACCAAGATTGACCGATTTTTAGACTTGTCTGAATTTATGGTTGAAGATCTGAGCAAAAAAGGCAAAATAAGACGAACCGATTTGAGAAAATCGGTCCAGACCATTACCCTCCTTGATCAGACCAGTATTGAAATGGTCGTTGTGCAGTACAATACAAGAAATATCCGACCCACCGAGGTGCTGGCAAAATATTTCAAGATAGATGAAACAGCCGTCCAGACCGCAAGAATTAAGAAAATCAGACAAGGATAATCCCATGTTAAAAGAGCTTGTTGTAAATTCAACGCCCCACGAAACCCGGGTCGCCCTCCTTGAAAACGGCACAATTGTCGAAGTTTTCATTGAGCGGGAAGATGAAACAAGCATTGCCGGAAACATTTATAAGGGAAGGGTCCAGCGGGTCCTTCCGGGCATGCAGGCCGCCTTTGTGGACATTGGATTTGACATGGCCGCCTTTATCTATGTGGATGATGTTCTGGACACGGCAAGCCATAAAATGTACCAGAAGTTTGAACAGGACACCGATGTTGAAACAGATGCAGATATGGATGCCTCTGAAATGGAAAGCACGGGAATGGGAAAGCCCCATGGGTCCTGGAAAGCATCCCTTACACCCGACTGCAGCATCGAAGAGCTGCTGACAGAGGGACAGGAAATTCTGGTCCAGGTGGCCAAATCCTCCATCGGCACCAAGGGCCCCAGGGTCACCACCCACATATCTCTTGCCGGCCGGTATATGGTCCTCATGCCCACGGTGGACCACATCGGCATTTCCAAGCGCATTGAAAACGAAGAGGAAAGAATCCGGCTCAAAGACCTGCTTTTGTCCATCCGGACAAACACTTTCGGTTATATCTTCAGAACCCAGGCCCAGGGTATTGACCAGGAAACCATTAAAAAAGAAATGGATTTTCTCAACAACACCTGGGAAGATATTTTGGCCAAAAGCAAGCGCCTGTCTGCCACCTCTCTGGTGTACAAGGATCTGACGGTTACCTTCCGGGCGGTGAGGGATCTTTTGGCCAATGAGGCAGACAAGCTTGTCATTGATTCCCGGGAAGAATACGATAATGTCAAACATTTTTTAAAAAAACTCATGCCCGATGTAAACCTCAGCGTTGAGCTTTACCAGGGCAGGGAATCCATTTTCGATGCCTATAATATTGAGGCGGATGTGGCAAGATCCCTGCGAAAAAAGGTCTGGCTCAAATCCGGCGGGTATATCATTATCGAACAGACCGAAGCCCTGGTGGCCATTGATGTCAACACGGGCCGGTATGTGGGCCACCATAATTTTGATGAGACCATATTAAAAACCAATCTGGAAGCAGTCAAGGAGATTGCCTACCAGATAAGGCTGCGCAATATCGGCGGTATCATTATCATTGATTTTATTGACATGAAAAAAGAATCCCACAAGGAAAAGGTCATGTCCCGTATGAACACGGCCATGCGAAAGGATAAAAGCCAGACCAACATCCTGCCCTTGACAGAACTTGGCCTGGTTCAGATGACCCGGAAACGGACCCGGAAAAACCTGACCCGAACCCTGTGCGAGCCCTGTTTTTATTGCAACGGCAACGGTCATCTCCTGTCCGGAAAATCCATCTGCCATAAAATATACCGGGATCTTGTCTCGGAAGCCGGAGATATCATGGGCAATCGTTTTTCCGTAAAGGTCCACCCGGAAATTGCCCAGCTCCTCCACGGCAGCGAAAAACACTTGATAGCCTCTTTGGAAAAACAATTTTCCAAACCCATTGTCATCTATCCGGAACCCCATTATCACATTGAGGAATACCATATTTTTGAATCCCTGGTGAAATAGGTTCCAATGCCCTGTATTTGGAAGGTGTCATCCCGGTCTGTTTTTTAAAACTTCTGTTGAATGCGGATATTTTGAATCAGGTTCATTCTTGACTTTTTCCATGAAAAAAGTTAAGGTCTTGTGTTTATGGTAGTTGAGCTTAGATTTTGTAAACTAATTTAGTTAAGGATTTTATTTTTATGAAAAGAACATTTCAGCCTAGCAATAGGAAAAGAACACGAAAACACGGCTTTCTTAAAAGAATGGCCACCCCGGGTGGCCGGCGGATCATCAATGCAAGACGCGCAAAAGGAAGAAAAAAACTTACGGTTTAACAAAGGGGTTTATTGAATAACTTTTCTTTACCCAAAGATGTGAGGCTCCTAAAAAGGGGCCAGTTTTTAACGCTTTCGAAACAAGGGAACTCGATACACACGGGCTATTTTATAGCAGCCGTCCTTGAGGGGACAGGCAAATGCAATCGAATTGGAATTACCGTATCTAAAAAAGTAGGGAATGCAGTAGCGCGTAACCGGATAAAACGAATTATAAGGGAATATTTCAGGCACAGGAAAGATTTTCTTCCGGGAACCAGGGACATAAATATCATTGGACGGAAAGGTCTGACGACGCTATCCAACAGACAGATTATTGAGAAGCTTGATAAACTTTTTACAAAAATAGCAGCAATAGGATTATGACAAAACAGCTATTATTAATATTTATTAAATTTTATCAATTTTTTATATCACCGCTAACCGGTCGGAATTGCAGGTATTATCCGACCTGTTCGGCATATGCGTTTGAAGCTGTTGCAAAACATGGCAGTCTAAAGGGCATTGCCCTTGCTGTCAAAAGAATATTGCGCTGTCATCCATTCCATGCCGGAGGATATGACCCGGTCCCATAATTAAGTCCCTAACGCCATAACTGTTTTCCTCTTCTTTGTTAAGAAAATCCTTTTAAAATTTTCAAGTTTAGGAGAGAAAATGGATGAGCAAAAACGATTATTATTAGCGGTGGTGCTTTCCGTGGTGGTCCTTGTGGGCTATCAGTACTTTTTTACAGCACCGCCGGAACTTAATAATCCGTCCCAGGAAGTCCAGAACAATCAAGTGGGACAGGCAAATGCCCCGACAAACGCTCCCAATGTTTCAGATTATGCAGCAGGGACCGCAGTCCAGAGCCAGGCAGTTCAAAACAATCAGTCGATGCCTGCAGTGAAAGAGTATCGGACCATCTCTGTGTCCACCCCATTGTATGAGATTGCCATATCCGAGCACCTGGCAGCCGTTAGAAGTTTTGAGCTTAAAGGGTACAAGGAGACGAACCAGAAAAACTCCCCTTTAAAGCAATTGGTTCCCTCACAACTTGTAAACGGGACTCTTTCCTTTGATATGGAAGGTGGCAGTATCCAGGGCCTTGACAACGCCGTTTATGCAGCCGGCACTGACACGGCCGCGGTCAGCCTGTCCCAGGGAGAAAAAACCATTGCTTTTTCATGGGTGGGCCCCCAGGGAATTTCCGTAAAGAAAATTTTCACCTTTCGGGCGGATTCCTTTCTGGTAGATTGCAATATCATTGTCCAGAACGGCTCCGGCATGCCTTTGAATGATGCCATTGTTATCTCCATGCCCGGATTTTACGATGAAGCGGTGAAAAAGCAATCCCGTTTTGCCTATCAGGGGCCTATGGCCTATATCAACGGCAAGTATCAAGAGATTGACCCGGATGATATCGAAGACCAGGATACCTTTAACGGCAAAATTGACTGGGCCGGCTATACAAGTCAGTATTTCATGACCACGGTGATGCCCAAGGCGCCCGCGGAAGCCCGTCTCAAACTATCCTATACCAATGATATTGCCACCAACAGGCTTGTCCAGAAAATGGACCGTCTGGACCCCGGGAAACAAGGACAATACGATTATACCTATTATATGGGCCCCAAAAGCTATAAAATTTTAGGCCAATACGAGAACAGCCTGAAAAAAGCCATCAACTTCGGCTGGTTTGATATTATCGCCAAACCGCTGCTGATCACCATGAATACGATTCACGACTTCATTCCCAACTATGGTATTGCCATCATTTTGCTGACCATTCTCATCAAGCTGATTTTCTGGCCCCTTGGCACCAAAAGCTATAAATCCATGAATGAGATGAAAAAAGTTCAGCCCCTGATGATGGAGTTGAGGGAAAAATACAAAAATGACAAAACGCGGATGAACCAGGAAGTCATGGGGTTGTACAAAACCTATAAGGTTAATCCGGCTTCGGGTTGTCTGCCGCTTCTGGTCCAGATGCCCATTTTCTTTGCCCTTTACCGTATGCTGTACCAGGCCATTGAGCTTCGCCATGCACCCTTTATCGGGTGGATTTCCGACCTGTCGGCACCGGACCGGCTCTTTAATTTTAATTTTGCCATACCCATGATGGATTCACCCCACGGTATTCCCGTACTCACACTTCTCATGGGCGCCTCCTTCCTGCTCCAGCAAAAAATGACGCCCACGGCAGGGGACCCCATGCAGGCAAAGATGATGATGCTAATGCCCATATTCATGACTGTGTTGTTTATTAACTTCCCGGCCGGACTGGTCTTGTACATGTTTGTTAACAATATTATTTCAATGGGTCAGCAATATTATACCCAAAAGAAATTTTCCTAACACCAGGAGGTCATATGAAAAAAACCCAGGAATTTGCTGGAAAAGACGTAGATACTGCTGTAAAGAGTGCCTGTTCCGCATTGGGTGTTTCCAAAGGAAAACTGAATTATAAAATCCTTTCTGCCGGTGCTTCCGGTATTTTCGGGATTGTGGGCCGAAGGGATGCCAAAATAATGGTCACACTTCCGGAATCAGATAATAGCAAAACATCTGCCGAAGAACTGGAAGGGATCAGATCCATAGTGGATGAAGCCTTTGGAGAAGAGACCCGACTGGAACCGGCTCCGGGAACCCGTAAAAAACCGGCAAACAAGATAGCCGATAAACGCCCGGCAGACCCGACACCTGACCCGACACCTGACCCGACACCTGACCCGACACCTGACCCGACACCTGACCAGACCCCTGAATTTAATGAAGACCCTGAATTTGATGATGACCGGGAATTTGATGATGACCCGAAGTTTGATGAAGATCGGGAATCTGATGATGACCCGGAGTTTGATGATGACCCGGAGACAAGCGATGCAAAGGATGACAATACCAATGGGAAATGGGAAATATCGGCCCCGGATGCCCCGCCCCCAGTGGATGTGACCCAGGAATCCATTGATATCGGCAAAGAAGCATTACAGAAAATGGCAAACCTGATCACCGATGATGCCACGGTTGAGGCTGAGACCCAGGAGGATCGTCTCACCCTGAAGATCACCGGCGGCAATTCCGGTATCCTCATTGGCCGCAAGGGCCAGACCCTGGATGCCATGCAGTTTCTGACAGATAAAATTATCAATCGAAAGAGTGAGGCACGGGTCCGGGTAAAGGTGGACATAGAAGGGTATATGGAAACCCGGAAAACCAATCTCAAACATTTGGCCTATAAAATGGCGGAAAAAGCCAAAAAAACCGGCCGCCCAACCACCATAAACCAGATGAGCGCCCAGGACCGGCGTATTGTTCATCTGGCCCTAAAGGATGATGCCCAGGTCAGAACCCAGAGCATGGGGGACGGCTATTATCGCCGCCTGGTGATCTTCCCCAAAAAGAAGAACTCCTTTAGGGGAAAACGACGGCTTAGAAAACAAATATAATGAATGATACAATTGCCGCAATAGCAACACCCTATGGAAGTGGCGGTATTGGTGTCATACGGATTTCCGGCCCCCAAGCTTTCAAGATTGCGGCCTCACTTTTTTCAACGACCCGGCGGCCGGGGGGGAAAACCCCCCATCTGATCTCCCATAGGGTAGTCCACGGATTTATTATGGACCGATCAGACCCGGACAATGCACAGGTCATAGACGAAGTATTGTTGGTTCCCATGAAGGCTCCCCGTTCGTACACGGCCGAAGATGTGGTCGAAATCCAGGCACATTCGGGAACCATTGTGCTCAAAACCATATTGGAACTTGCCATCTCCCGGGGAGCAAGACTTTCGGAACCCGGAGAATTTACCAAGCGGGCCTTTTTGAACCAGCGCATTGACCTGACACAGGCAGAAGCCGTTGCCGACATCATCAATGCCAGGTCCGCCTCCGCCTTAAAATTTGCCTGTTCCCAGAATCTTGGGGAACTCAAGCGTAAAATCGGGCAATTGCGGGATCCGTTGATCACTTTTTTAGCCCGACTGGAAGCATCCATTGATTTTCCCGATGAAGTGGAGCCCTTTGAGATCTCCCCATCCGAAGCAGACCAGCTGGATCAGGTCATGGAAAAATGCCGTGACTTTATCCAGCAGCACGACGATGCCTGTTTTCTTAAAGAAGGCATCCGGGTGGCCATCTGCGGTAAACCCAATGTAGGCAAATCGAGCCTGATGAACCGACTTCTCGAACAGGACAAATCCATTATAACAGCAGTACCCGGAACCACAAGGGATCCCATTGTAGAAGGCTTAAACATTAACGGCATCCCCTTTGTCATCATTGATACGGCGGGTATTCACGAGACAGACGACCTGGTCGAAATCATCGGAATTGAAAAGGCAAAAGACCATATCACTGCTGCGGATCTGATTCTTCTCATGAAAGAACCGGGGTCTGTTTTTTCCGAAAGGGAATTTCAACGAATGATTCCCCTGGGAAAAAACGTGATCCTGGTGATCAACAAGATGGACCTGGCCCGGGAAAATACGAAGGATATGGAATTGCCGCAATTGACCCAGGACTATGCCAAAATACCGGTGGTTCAGATATCCGCTCTGATGAACCAGGGCATTAAAACGCTAAAAGAAAAAATTGTGGATATGTGCATCCGGGATCTTACCATGGAACCCTCTGCCGTGATACCCAACCTGCGGCACAAAAAAGCATTGGAACTCACCCTCTCCTCCCTTGAATCTGTTAAAAAGGGCCTTGCCCGGGGACAGGAAGAAGAAACCTTGGCAATAGATATTAAAAATAGTATTGATTGTCTTGGAACAATCACCGGAGAAACTGCATCTATTGATATATTGGATACTATTTTTAGTAATTTTTGCATTGGAAAATAAAGGAAAACCCCCATGAATTTAAAAACACATTTTGTAAAATATGAGGCCCTGGT
>VMSR01000278.1 GCA_013792075.1 Desulfobacula sp. | reverse complement strand
TAGAATCATTTGTTTTTCTTCAATGACGCCCAGAATTTCCACCAGATGAACCCTATGTTTAAACGCGTTGGTCACAAGGTTTCTCAATATCTGTTTCACCTTGGCAGCATCCAGATGCACCATGGTTTTCCACATTGTTTTATCAAACCCGAGCCGGACCCCGGCAGGATCGAGCACCTGTTCAAGTTCGGCATAGGAATCCACCTTCCGGATGAAATCGGCAATATTGGGATCGGACAGGTCAAAAATTTCCACCAGCACCGCAATCACAAGGGAGGCGACACTGAAATCAGAGGTTATCATGACCCCTTCCCTTGACCTGCCCAGCTCCAGAACATCATTGACAAGCCTCTGGGTGGTCAGGGTATTTCGGATGATCCGTTGTAAGACCTTGATCTGCTTTTCCGTGAGCGGACCATAGCAATCCTGGCGGTTCAAAAGGGATTTTGCGCCAGCGTCGATAACAGATATCGGCACCTTTAAATCGTGAATCAGAATTTCGGTTTTAATCGTGGTGTCAGGCATATTTTTCTTAACCCTTTAAAAGCCTTGCAATTTTGATCAATGATCTAATATATTGATACCAATTTTGCAAACGGCTTTATGCTGGCATTGACCCCCCTTTAAGATTGCTTAAATCATCAATTGTTATACGGGGATACTTTAATCTTGTAAAGTCTTTTGGAGTTTTTATGCGTCAAGATACTGATGAGACCCATGCACTGAAGGAAAAAATCAAGGCGCTGGAAGAAGAAAACCAGATGCTGAACAAGATTATTTTAAAGGCCCCCATTCCCATTTTTGTCCTGGACAAGGACCATAAAATCACCCATTTTAACCAGGCCCTTGAAGAACTGACCGGACTCGGGGCAAATCAGATGAGAGGAACCGACTCCCAATGGAAGGCCTTTTACGCAAAGAAACGGCCGGTCATGGCCGACCTTATCATTGACAACTCCTCGGACCAGGGCATCATAGAACACTACGGATATAAATATAACAGAACCATTTCCGGCAAGGGACGGTTTTCCGCCACCGATTTTTTCCCGGATCTTCCCCCCAGCGGCAGGTGGCTTTTTTTCACTGCCTCCACTTTTACCAACAGCCAAGGCGAGATCGCAGGCGCCGTTGAAACCCTCCAGGATGTGACCGAAGAAAAAATCCAGGAACAAAAAATCAATGAGCTCTATAGAATTTATAGAAACGTTCTGGAATTTATCCCCTACCCCATTATCGTCTATGGGGACGAAGGACTGGTATCCTATTTAAACCCCGCATTTACAACAACCTTTGGCTGGACCCTGGAAGAACTTTTCGGCAAATCCCTTCACTTTGTTCCCCAATCTCTGGAAGCCGAAACCATTGACATTTTGACCCAATTTCGGGAAGACAAGCAGCTGGGCCGGTATGAAACCCAGCGCCTGACCCGGGACGGCAAAATTCTGGACGTGGTCATCTGGGCAGCCTCCCATAAGCGGTTCAAGGAACACAAAAAAGAGACCTTTGTTATTTTACGAAATATCACCGAAGAAAAAAGACTGGCGGCCAACAACAAGACCATCATGAGAATCTCTGCGGCCCTGCCCGAATATCTGGACCTGGAAGAGTTGATGGATTATATTACCCAGGAGGTCAAGAACCTTTTAAACACAGAAGGTGCGGTGGTATTGCTCTATGATGAAATAAAAGAAGACCTTTTCTTTTTGGGGGCTTCCTATGATGATTCAGACACCCAGGAGCGGGCCAAGGAGTTTCGGTTCACTCTGGACGAAGTCTTTGCCGGCAAAGTCTTGAAAAGCGGTCAGGCCGAGGTGGTGAACGATGCTGACTTTTTATTGAAAACCTATCCGGAAAGAGATAAAAAACTGGGGTATCAAACCCGGAGCATCATGGGGGTTCCCATCCGAAGCGATGGCCGGATCATCGGCGTTCTCTGCGCCATCAACAAAAAGGCCAATCTCTTTGATGACAACGATATGGAATTGATGACCATGCTTGCCGGAACGGCCGCCATCTCCATTGAAAATGCACGGTTTTCAGATGCACTGAAAGATGCCTACCGGGATGTGGCCTCCCTGAACCGGGCAAAGGGCAAGGCCATCAACCATCTGTCCCATGAACTGAAAACGCCGGTGGCCATTCTCACCGGTTCTTTGCAGATCTTAAGGAAAAAGCTGTCCGCCCTTCCCCATGTCAAAATGGATGCCACCTTGAACCGGATTGAACGGAACCTTTCCCGCATTGTGGATATCCAGGATGAAGTGGCAGATATCATGGAAAACAAAACATATGAAGCCAGAATTTTGCTGCTCAAAATGCTGGAAACCTGCCAGGATGAACTGGAAACCCTTGTCGAACAATGCCTCCATGAAGAAAATTTTAACTTTGATCATTTAAGCGAATCGGTCCGGCAGCTGATTGACAGGGAATTCGGCCACAGGTCTTTGCACCATAAAACCATTGACCTTTTAACGGCATTCACGGATCTCTTTCATGGCATGACACCTGCATTTCATTTCAGGCGGATTGAAATAAACACTGACTTCCAGGAGGGCCTTGCCCCCCTGCTCATCCCCCAGGAGGTGTTGGACAAGGTCATGGGCGGGTTGATTAAAAATGCCATTGAAAACACACCGGACCAGGGACGTATAGACATCTGTGCCCGCAATCAGGATAACGGAACCCTTTTTATGGTTCATGATTTTGGTGTGGGCATCGAAAAAGACAACCAGAAAAGGATCTTCGAAGGGTTTTTCTCCACCCAGGAAAGCCTTGTCTATTCAACCAAAACCCCCTTTGAATTCAATGCCGGCGGGAAAGGGGCGGACCTGTTGCGGATGAAACTTTTTTCAGACCGCCTGGGCTTTACCCTTCAAATGGACTCCAGGCGATGTTGTTTTCTCCTGGAAAACAAGGACGAGACCTGTCCGGGAGATATTCTTAAATGTAAATTTTGCACTTGCCAGGCAGATTGCCTGAATTCAGGGCACACCACATTTTCGGTATTTTTCCCAAATGAAACATCTCTTTAAAAAAATAAAAAAAAGTCTTTGACAAACCGGAACCAATTGAATTATTACTGATGTCATACCTGAGACTGAGCGCTCGTTCTGATTTGATTTTGTCTGGCCGAAAGTGGATATTGACCTGATGCATAAACCTTTTTAATATGTCCTTTTCCCAAGGAGTAACGGTTCATGAGCAGTCTGTATGAGTTAAGCTTTTTTGACATCTATGAAAAAAACGCACGGCTGAACAAAGACAGCTGTGCCATCCATTGGAACAAAGAAGACATCTCCTATTCAGACCTCTTTTTGCACACCTGCCGGCTTGCAAAGGGACTGTCGGGCCTCAACCTTGCGCCCGGTGCAAGGATCGCCGTCCTCAGCTTCAATCACCCGTTTTTTTTCCATCTTTTCGGCGCGGCCTCTGCCCTGAACCTATGCCTGGTCCTGATCAACAGGCGCCTGAGCCCGGATGAGATGGCCCATATCATCGAAGACACAACCCCTTCGGTGCTTTTCAGTGACCAGGATATGGCTGGCCAGGCCAAAACCCTGGCGTCAACACACGCCTGTCTGGCCCATTGTTTTACCATTGACAAAAACGTATCCTCCCTGTATCAGTCCCCTCCCCTTACAACGCCTGTAGAAGGCCTACCCGATGATCCTTTCATGATCATCCACACGGCAGCCGTTCAGGGCAAACCAAGGGGTGCCGTGCTGAGCCAGAAAAATATAATTTTGTCCAACCTGCAACTTGTCCATACCTTTGGCCTCAACAAAACCAAAACCTATTTAAATATCCTTCCCTTATTCCATATAATGGGGGTGAATCTAGGTTTGGGAATGCTGATGGCCGGCGGTAAAAACGTCATACTAGAACGCTTTAATCCCCAGCAAACCCTTGATCTTATCCAGGAACAAAAAGTCACGCTTTTGGGTTCCTTCCCTCCTATAGTAACCACGCTTTTAGACACCCTTGAACAAGGAAATTTTGATTTGTCCAGCCTCGAGATTACGGCAGGACTTGAAATGCCGGACATGGTAAAAAAATGGGAGGCAGCAACAGGCGCAACCTTCTGGACCATGTACGGCCAGACCGAGACCTCGGGGCTGATTTCCTTTTCAGAATACTTTAAACGGCCGGGGTCGGCAGGTGAACTTTCACTGCTTGCCACCGTCCAAATTGCCGATGACGCTGACACTTTTTTGCCCATGGATACCATGGGCGAAATCCTTGTCAAAGGCCCTTTGGTTTTCCAGGGGTATTGGAATTCACCCGAAGTCAATGAAACAACATTCAGAAACGGGTGGCACCATACCGGAGACCTGGGGATGATTGATTCCGACGGTTTTTTGTTTTTCAAGGGCAGAAAACCGGAACGGGAACTCATCAAACCGGGGGGAGAGAATGTCTTTCCCGTAGAAGTGGAAAATGCCATTCTCCAGCATGAAGCAGTTGAAAATGTATGTGTCTTTGGGGTGCCGGATCCAAAATTTGGAGAAGGTATCAAAGCGGTTATTGCCCTTCACCCCGGAAAGGCGCTGACAAAAGAGGACCTGATTGCCTTTACAGGGTCTTTGATTGCCGGCTACAAAAAACCAAGATATGTTGAATTCATTGACCGATTGCCCAGGACGGGTGACGGGTCCATTGACCGGGCACAAATAAAGGAAACCTATTCTTAAAACAGGCTGTTTCTTTATTAAAACTTGGGTTTGGACTTGACACCTGAAAAGCGATTTACTAAGGGTAATCCCTATGGACTACCACATTGTGCAAGTTGTCGGGCCTTGATCCGCCAATGATATTTTGCAGGGTTTAACTTAAAATTGATGATAGAGGAGGTGGCATCTGGTTCAATCATTTGTATCGCTCGCGCATGACCTTTGTTATAGCGGCTAGGCAGGGACGTTTTCGTTAATATGACGTAAAGGATTTGGATCCTATATGACACATTTAAACATTTCAGACGTAACACTTTCTTTTGGCGGACTCAAAGCCTTGTCCAATGTGGACATGAAAATTGAGCCGGGTCTTATCACCTCCATCATCGGTCCAAACGGGGCCGGCAAAACAAGCATGCTCAATTGTATCTCCGGTTTTTATCACCCCACAAAAGGAGATATTTTCTACAAGGATAAAAAATTGACCCATGCCTCCCCTCACCAGATCTCCAATATGGGTATCGCCAGGGCCTTCCAGAACCTGGAACTCTTCTCCGGACTCTCTGTTCTGGACAATTTGCTGCTGGCGCGGCACCAGAATTTAAACTATTCTCTATTCGACGCCCTTTTCTTTTATGGGAAAGCCTCTCGCATTGAAGCGGAAAACCGCGCCTATGTGGAAGACGTAATCGACTTTATGGAGCTTGAGCCCTATCGCAAAAGCATGGTGGGAAACCTGAGCTACGGCATCCAGAAAAAAGTGGAAGTGGCCAGGGCCATGACCCTGGCCCCGGATATTCTGCTTTTGGACGAACCCATGGCCGGCATGAATATCGAAGAGAAAGAAGACATTGTCCGGTTTGTAATGGATATTCAAAAAGAGCGAAATATCACTGTGGTTCTTGTGGAGCATGACCTGGGTGTTGTCATGGATATTTCCGATAGGATCTATGTACTTGATTTCGGTGAGCTCATCGGCGCAGGAACCCCTGAAGAGATTGCCCAGGATCCTAAAGTTATTGAAGCCTATATTGGAGAGGAGTAACCCCATGAACACAAATGAACAACTGCTTAAATACTCCATACCCCAATTGCTCCGGTGGCGGGTAAAGACCAGCCCCAAACGGCCTGCCTTGCGGGAAAAGGATTTTGGTATCTGGAACACCTATTCCTGGGAAAATTATTATGACCATGTCCGGAAAACCGCCCTGGGCTTAAAGGCCATTGGACTTAAAAAAGGGGACACCATTGCCATCATCAGCGACAACATACCCGAGCTGCTGTTTGTGGCCATCGGCAGCCATTCCTTGGGCGCCATCTCCGCCGGGATCTACCAGACCAGTATGCCCGCGGAAATCGCCCAGATCCTGAATTACCTCAAGGTTTCTGCCGTGTTTTGTGACAACCAGGAACAGGTGGATAAGGTTTTGGACGTCAGAGATCAAATCCCCGGCGTTAAAAAGGTTATTTTTGAAGATTCCAGAGGGATGCGCGAATACATGTCCGATGACTGGTTCATTAACATCAAGGACATTTATGCCATGGGAGATGAAGAACATCAAAAGAATCCGGCTGTCTTTGAACAGATGGTGGATGCGGGATCCTGCGATGATGTCTGTCATCTGTGTCTCACCTCGGGCACCACAGGACTTCCCAAGGGCACCATGCTCACCCATAAAAATTATATCAACATGGGCGTACAGCTGACCCAGGTGGATCACCTGGAACCCACGGACGAGTATGTCTCTTTCCTGCCATTTGCCTGGATAGGCGAACAGATGAATTCCTTCGGGGTTGCCATGGCCACGGGAATCACCCTGAATTTCCCTGAATCCGTTGAAACCGCCATGTCGGATTTAAAGGAAATCGGCCCCCATTTTATGTTTGGCGCTCCGAGGATTTATGAAACCATCCGCAGCGAAATCTGGCTGAAGATCGACCAGTCTTACTGGCTCAACAAACTTTTATACAATTATTTTATTCAAGTGGGTCTGAAATCAGCCGACTACCGGATGAAAGGCAAACCCATGCCCCTGGGCCTGAAATTTAAATCCTGGATAGGCAAACAATTGATATTCCGCCCCCTGATCAACCAGATCGGGTTTCTCAGGTTAAGAAGGGCCTATACGGGAGGAGCCGCCCTGGGGCCTGAATTGTTCACCTTTTACCAGGCCATTGGGGTAAACCTGAAACAGATATACGGCCAGACCGAAATTGTCGGGATCGCCTATATGCACAGGGACGGGGACGTAAGATCTGATACCGTGGGCAAGCCTTTGCCCGGAACCCAGTGCAAGATTGCCGAAGACGGAGAAATCCTTTCCAAATCCGATTCTGTCACGCCCGGATATTACGACCTTCCGGAAAAAACCGCAGAATTATTGGAAGGCGGGTGGCTGCATTCCGGAGATGCCGGATTCATTGACGAAAACGGTCATCTGGTTGTCATTGACAGGCTCTCCGATGTCATGCACAACAACAAAGGTGAAATGTTTTCCCCCATGTTCCTGGAAAATGCCCTGAAATTTTCCCCCTATATCAAAGAAGCGGTCATCTACGGGAACAAAGAAGATTTTGTTGCCTGTCTCATCAACATTGACCCGGTTGTTGTGGGGAAATGGGCCGAAGACAGAGGCATTTCCTACACCACCTTCATGGACCTTTCCAGCAAGCCTGAAGTGGCCAAGCTCATGATGGAGCAGGTGCTGGATGTCAACAGCCGGGCCGAAAAAGAACATTTCAAAATACGAAGGTTTGCCCTGTTGTATAAACTATTGGATGTGGATGACGGGGAATTGACCAAAACCGGGAAAATCCGCCGTAAATTTGTAAAGGAAAAATACCAGAACCTTTACGATTGGCTCTATGACGAATCCATTGACAAAAAAGAGGTTGAGGCATCCTACGAATACCAGGACGGCCAGTCAACCAAGGTTAAAACAAGCATTGCTTTTTACACAGTGAAAGGAGCCGGAGAAGTCTAATGAGCTATTTTTTCCAAATTGTTGTCAGTGGTGTTGTGGTAGGCTCCATCTATGCCTTGGCCGCCCTGGGGCTGGTCCTTGTATACAAATCCAGCCGGGTGGCAAACTTTGCCCATGGCCAGATCATTGCCGCAGGGGCTTTTATCACCTATTTTTTAACCGTAACCTGCGGCATTCCCATTTTCTTTTCCTTTCTTGGCTCCATGGTGATTACCTTTTTTCTGGCCATGAGTGTGGAAAGAATTTTTTTGCGGCGGCTCATCGGCGAACCCATCATCTCGGTAATCATGGTCACCATCGGGCTTGCCTCCATCATTGACGGGCTCATCTATCTGACCCCCTTTGGCACGGAAAACTATTCCTTTCCCGCCTTCCTGCCCACAGATCCTTTGACCCTGGGTGGGGTTTCCATTTCCTGGACCCAGCTTGTGGGGGTGATCATCACCTTTGTCCTCATCGGCGGATTTTCCTGGTTCTTCAAAAAATCCACCGTGGGGATTTCCATGCGGGCGGTGTCCGATGACCAGTTCGGGTCCATGTCCGTGGGGATCTCGGTTCCAAGGGTTTTCGGACTTGCCTGGGCCACGGCAGGGCTTTCGGCCGCAGCGGCCGGCTGCATCATCGGCAATATCACGGGATTGAACTTTGATACCCTCCATGCCTTTGGCATCGTGGTGTTTCCCGTGGTCATCCTCGGCGGCCTTGATTCTATCCTCGGGGCAGTTGTGGCCGGCATTATCATGGGACTGACCCAGCAGATCGCTTCCGGGTATCTTGACGGCAACTGGGGTCTTTCCGGTACAGGGGAAGTCATGCCCTATATCATTCTATTAATAATCCTCCTATTTAAACCCCATGGTTTATTTGGAATTCATGAAATTGAGCGGGTGTAGCCTATGTCAACAAATCAATGGTTAGCAACAGGTAATTATTTTACATCGTATAAAAAGGAACAGGCAACATTTTCCACCCACCTGGACCGATCCATATTTACACTGTTTCTCGTCCTGCTATTTGCCTGGCCTGTTTTTTTCCCCATGAGCAATAAGTATATGCTGGTGGTGGACAATATTCTCATTGCCATTGTTGCGGTAATGGGCCTGAACCTTGTGACCGGTTTTGCAGGGCTCATCTCCATCGGCCATGCCGCCTTTGTGGGAATCGGGGCCTATACCGTGGCCTCTTTTTGTCGGATACTGGGGGATTCCCATATGATCGTCACCCATTTCTGGCCGGTTCTCATCGTTCTGTCAGGACTTATGGGTGCATTTTTCGGCGGTATTGTGGGCTTGCCGGCCCTAAGGCTCAAACATTTATATCTTGCCATTGCCACCCTCTCCTTCCAGATGATTTTTCAATGGGTGATCAATTTCATGAGCTTTTTCAACCAGGGCCAGACCATATTTGTGGGAAGGGTGGCCTGGTTTACCGGGGAAGTCGACCGGGATGACCATTATATTTTCTGGTATTATATCATCCTTACCTGTGTGGTGCTCATGGGATTCGGGATCAGAAACCTGCTCAAGACCAAATACGGCCGATGCCTTGTGGCGGTCCGGGACAATGACAGGGCAGCCGATGCCATGGGCATGCATCCGGGTCTTACCAAGGTCTACGCCTTTGCCCTGGCCGGTTTTTTTGCAGGTGTTGCCGGTGCTTTGCATGCCTATCTTTACCGGGGGGTGGGATTTGAATCTTTCACCCTCCACGAATCGGTTTCCTATCTGGCCATGGCCATTGTGGGGGGCCTGGGCACCCTGAACGGATGCTTCTGGGGACCGGTTGCCATCAAGCTGCTGGACCTTAATGTGGAGCAGCTGGCAGAACTGGCGGGTAACTACCTGCCCTCCAGCATGAACCTTGCCACGGCATTGCGGCCCTTTACCTTCGGCCTTGTCATTGTCTTGTTTTTAATGTTTGAACCCAGGGGAATAGCCAATTGGTGGCGGATTCTAAAATCATATACCAAGTTGTGGCCCTTCCGGTATTAAAGGGAAGGGGCCAAAATACACAGGTGATCCGGTCAGGTCATATAGTCAACCCAATTGTTTCGTTATCCAACCCAAACCAAGGAGGAGTAAAGAAATGAAGGACAAAAGATGTTTAAGCTTAACCGTATTGATGCTTGTCATGGTTTTTGCATTTGCCGCATCTGCCACTGCCGGAGGAAAAGTTTACAAACTCGGCTTGTCCCTTGCCATCACAGGGCCTACTTCCGATGCCGGCAACCCCTATTCCAAAGGGGTGGAAGATTATTTCAAATTTGTTAATGAGACCAAGGTCCTGGGAGATGACACAATTGATTGTATCATCCGGGACGACCAGTACAAAACAGATGTCACCAAACGTAATTTTGAAGAATACCTGGATGAAGGCATTGTCATGTACTTAAATTATTCCACCGGCTCCACCCTGGGACTGAAACGGGATTTTGAAGATGAAAAAATTGCCGTCCTGCCCGCCTCCTACCATGCCGGAAACGTGGATGAGTCCAATTACATCTTTCTGCCCGTTGCCTCCTATTCCGAGCAATTGGTGGCCCTGTCCGAATATGTGGTCAAAAACCACAAGGGCGACAAAGCAAAAGTAGCCATGTTCATCCATCCGTCCGCCTTTGGCCGGGGACCTGTTGAAGATGCCCAAAAAGCGGTTGCAGCCGGCCTGAACATGGAAATTGTAGAAGTGGTTGAACACGGAAAAGACCTGGACAACTCTGCCATGCTTAAACGCCTTTTAAGCAAAGGGGTCCAGTATGTACTCTGCCATACGGTTCAATCCCCTGTTGCCACCATGCTCAAGGATTCCGCCCGCCTGGACATGACCGCCAAGACCTATGGTGAAGAAGGCAAACTGACCTTTCTGGGCGTTCATTACACCGGCGGCAACGATTTGATTGCCCTGACCGGAGATGATGCCGAAGGCTATTTCTGGACCTGTTCCTTTAATCTGACTTCCGAGCCCGGACAGGGAACCGACGAGCAACTGGCACTGGCCAAACGCTATGCCCGGGACGAAAAGGCCGCCAATTCCCATAATTATGCCGCCGGCATCATGGTGGCCCAGGTAGCGACCGAAGCCATCAAACGTGCAAAAGACAAAGGCCTTGAGATCAACAAGGAAAATCTTTACAACGAATTGAACCTCATGAACGGGGCCAATGAATATACGCCCTATACCACCATGGGACCTGTCAGCTATTCTGCCACAGACCGTGCAGGGGTTGACATGCTTCAGATCTATTCGGTACAGGACGGTGTTTTCAAAAAGATCGGCGATCCCATTCAGTCTGAATACATGAAAAAAATAAAATAAAGATGTTGACCCACCGGATGCCCCTTGTGAAAACCGCCCGGGAGGCATCCGGTGGTATCAGCCTGAAACCAAAACCAACCGGGAAAAGGGGACCTTTCCCGGTTCTGCAAACAAATTGCACAAAGAAGAAAGGGCATATGAAAAATCTGCTTGAAGTGAACAATATTGAAGTTGTGTACAATGATATTATTCAGGTCCTGCGCGGTGTCAGTTTAAATGTGCCAAAGGGCAGTATCGTATCGTTGCTCGGGACAAACGGCGCAGGCAAAACCACCACGCTGCGGGCCATCAGCGGGCTTTTAAAACCGGAAAACGGCGCTATCAAGGAAGGGCATATCCGCTTTATCGGAACCGATACCACCCAGATGCTGGGAACCGAAGTGGTCCAGCTGGGAGCTGTCATGGTACCCGAAGGCCGGCGGGTATTCAAACATTTGACCGTAAACGAGAACATTGTGGTCGGTTCCATTACGCGCAAGGACGGATCTGCTGCCATCCGGAAGGACGTTGACCTGATGTACAAACATTTTCCCAGGCTGTCCAATGTCATCAACCGCATGGCTGGCTACAGCTCGGGGGGTGAGCAGCAGATGATTGCCATCGCAAGGGCGCTCATGGCCTCCCCGAAAATGCTCATGCTGGATGAACCCTCCCTGGGGCTTGCCCCTTTGCTGGTAAAAGAAATATTTGACAATATCCAACGCATTAACAAAGACCTTGACACAACCATCCTGGTGGTGGAACAGAATGCAAAAGTTGCCCTTGCCATTTCAGATTATGCCTATATCATGGAATCCGGTAAAATCGTTCTTGAAGGCCCCTCAAAGGAGCTGCAGAACAATCCGGATGTCAAAGAGTTTTACATGGGCATCACCAAAGGCGGAGGCAGAAAATCCTTTAAGGATGTTAAATCTTACAAACGGCGCAAACGGTGGATGTAGATGGCTAATTCTAGGAGTTTAAAATGAAGATACTGGTGGGATATGATGGTGGAGAAGTTGGCAGGGTTGCATTATCCCTTGCAAGGGATATGGCAGGCATTCACTGTGCTTTTGTTTATGTGGTCACCTCCATGGAAGGGGGAACTTCCGAACGGCAGACGGATATCATCAAAGCAGAAGAGGATCTTAAGTTTGCCAGGCGGCTCATGGAAAACTCCGGCATCAAATGCGATGCCCGGCAAAGTGTCCGGGGCCTTTCCGCCGGGGAAGACCTGGTAAAATTTGCAAGGGAAAATGATATCGATCATATTTTTATCGGTATCCGGAAAAAATCCCGTGCCCAAAAAGCCATCCTCGGCTCCACAGCCCGGTATGTGATTTTAAAGGCCCCATGTCCTGTCACCTCCGTCAAATTTGACGTTGAAACCGTTCTTTCCGAAACCCTTCTAAAGGACAGAAGGGTGCTGGTGGTGGATGATGAGCCGGATATTCTTGAAACCATTGAAGAACTGCTGGATATGTGCACCCTTGATACAGCCAACTCCTTTGAGGCCGCCAAAAAGCTGCTTGAAAACAACCCATATGACCTGGCCATCCTTGATATCATGGGTGTGAGCGGTTATGATATTCTGGAACTTGCCCGGGAAAAAAGGGTGCCGGCCCTCATGCTCACGGCCCATGCCCTGACCCCGGAAAATCTCAAGGAATCCATCCAAAAAGGAGCAGATTCCTACATCCCCAAGGATGAACTGGCCAATCTGACCGCCCATGCGGCGGATGTGATCCGGGCCAGAATACAGGGCCGGCAAGGCTACGGGTCCTGGTTCTCCAACCTTAAACCCTTCTTTGACAAGTCCTTTGGCAAAGGCTGGCGGGATAAGGACCGGTCCTTCTGGAACTCCTTTGATGACAAGTACGGAGGATAATTTCAAATAAAACAAAAAGATCATTGAAAAACAAAAGCCTGAAGTGGTAAAGAAACAATACTTTCTTTTTTATCAATGCGTTTTTGGAGGGTGGAAATGAACCGCTTGTTGTTCAGGCTTGCTGCCGTATTTTGTTTTATGCTTTTTCTTTTGTCCGGATGTGCCTCGGATACCCAGAAAAAAGAAAAATTTATTGCCCAGGGACAGGAAGCCTATGATGCAGGTGAATACAGCAAAGCTGTCATTCACATAAAAAATGCCATTGAGATGGATCCCGATTCTGTGGCGGCCTATGAATTGCTCGCAAAAACTTACTTAAAGCTTGGCGATGCCCAACAGGCCTTCAACAACCTTCTGAAAATCGAACAGCTCACCCCGGGCGATCTTGAAAACATAACCCAGGTGGCCTCCTTTTACCTGCTGGCCAGGCAATGGGATGAAGCCAAAAAAAGAGTGGATAAGGTGCTTGCAGAAAAGCCCGGCCATATCCCGGCCCTCTATCTTCATGCGGGTCTTTTAAGCGAAAAAAAAGAAAATATGGGTGAAATTCAGGCCATTTACCAGCAAATTCTGGCCCTGGACCCAAAACAGACACGGGCGCATCTGGCCCTGGCACGGATCTATTCGGCCAAAGAAGACTACAGCACCGCAGAAGACAATTTGAAGGCAGCCCTTGCAATAGAACCGGAAAACACCAGCATTTATAAAACTTTGTTTGGGTTTTATCTGTCCCGGGGGGATAAAACTTCCGCAGAGGCAGTGCTCGCAGATCTGATTGCCCAAAAACCCGATACTGCAGACCCCCTTATATCCATGGGAAATTTTTATCTGGGGCAAAATGAACCCGTAAAAGCCCAGGCCGCATTCCAGGCGGCCATTGAAAAAGATCCGGCCAACCTTACCCCCTATATGCTTCTGGCACGACTTTTCAACGCCCAGGGCAAAAGGGAACAGGCCGAATCCTATATTCAAAAGGCCCTGGAAAAGGAGCCCGATAATTATGCGGTTCAAAACGCCTATGCCGAATTTCATTTCAGTCACAATGATGTCCCAAAAGCCCAAATCCTGGTGGATAAAATTTTGGCCCAAAGACCTGATTTTCTGCCGACAAAAATGCTGCACGGCAAGATTTTAAGCCAGAAAAAAGAATATGACAAAGCCGCCGATCTTTTCAGGGAGCTGATCAAAGAAGAACCTGACGCGGCCGTGTATCATTTTCTCCTGGGATCCGTCCTCTATGAAAAGGGGGACTTTAATACGGCAAAAGCCTTTCTGTCCAAGGCCCTTGATAAAGATCCCGGCCACGCCCAGGCCCGGCTTCTCATGGCCGAAATCCATTTTCGGGAAGGGGATCTCTTTCTTGCCCAGGAGACTGTGCAAAAGGTATTATCCGCCCTTCCCGCCAATTACAATGCCAATATTCTTTTGGGAAATATTTTTCTGGCCAAAAAAGAATATGGCCGGGCCCGGGATATTTTTACCCGCATGGTTACGGCGGCACCCAAAAACCCCACTGCCTATTACCGGCTGGGAATCATAGACCGGGCGGAAAAAAAATACCCGGACGCCATTGCAAACCTGAGCCAGGCACTTGAGTTGGCCCCCAGTCTGATGGATGTCTTCTCCAGCCTGATATCGGTATATGCCATTGAAAAAAACTATGACCTTGCCTTGAAAACCTGTGAACAACACCTGGCCAAGACCGCAGACAACCCAATCATTGCCGCCATCATCTTAAATCTCAAAGGCAATCTCCTTTTGTCCACCCAGCGCACCGAAGATGCCAAGCACACCTATGCCCTGGCCATTGAAAAGAACCCCGAATACATGTCCCCCTACCTGACCCTGGCCAAAATTCTGATATCGGAAAAAGCATATGATCAAACCGCCAAGGTCTACCTGGATCTGATCGGACAGCGCCCGGACCAGGCAGCCCCACAGCGACTTCTTGGCACCCTCTATGAACAGCAGGGGAAAATGGATCTGGCCGAAGCCCATTATGTGAAGGCATTGGAAATAGACCCCGATGATCTGCCGGCCGTGAACAACCTGGCCTTCCTGTATGCCGAACAGAACAAGGAACTCAACAAAGCCCTTGCCCTTGCCCGCCAGGCCAGGGAACGACTGGGCCGGCTGCCGGCCATCATGGACACCCTGGGCTGGGTCTATTACAAAAAAGAACTCTATGACAGTGCGGTTGCAGAATTTTTGGCCTGCATTGAAAAAGAACCTTCCAACCCCCTGTTCCACTACCATCTCGGCCTTGCCTACAACCGGCTGGGGAAAACTGACAAGGCAAAAGAAGCCCTGGAAAAAGCCCTGGACCTCCAGAAAAATTTCAAAGGTTCCGATGATGCCAAAAAGGTTCTGGATCTTTTATAGACTTTGGGGCGATATTTTTTAATTTGGCGCAATATGGGGGTCAATGGGTTTGATATCAGATAGAAAAATGTGGGTAAAAAAAATTTTTTCCAAGACAAAGGGCATCTTTGAGTGCAACCAAAGATTCTTCCATCCTGCTGTTGTTGGTCTTTTATTTGTTTTTTTGTCGCTCATCCCCCTGGCTTGTTTTGCAGATTCGACCACCAGCGCAACCGGAATAAGCCATAAGACACCGGCTCCCAAGCGGTATGTTGTAAAAGGTTCCAAAATTTATGATATAATAAAAAAAGAGCCGCTTTTTTTCAGGGGAATGGGGTACTCTCCCTATCTGCCAAATGAAACCCCCCTTCAGGGGGAACCCCCCGGGGATGATGATCGGTACGAAGAGCACCTCGGGCTCATGAAAGACATGGGGGTCAATTATCTGCATGTCTTTCCCCTGAAGATGCCGCCTAAATTTTTTGCCGCTTTGGACAAAACCGACATGCTCTATGGGCAGGACATCTGGATCTGGGCCTATGAGGAAGATTTCCTGGCCGAAGCCTTTCTTGAAAAAACCCTGGAAGATATCAAATCGGTGATTGACCATGTTTATCAACAGGGACGGCCGGACCGGCTGGTCTTTTTTTCCATTGGAGACGAACTCCAGGCCGATTCGGTGATTCGGACCGATTCCCGCCATCCCGAGGTTCGCAGCTTTCAGGGCAAACATTTGAGCGTCAGCAACCGGACCCCCACTGAGATCGCCCTTGCCCGACTCATCGACGGGGCCATGGACTATGAACTGACCCGTTACGGACAGCGGCATCTGTATTGCCATACCAGCTGGACCCATATCGGCCCCATTGCCGACCGGCCGGACCTTGAAGTGCCCAGGGAAAGCATCCTTAATCCCGACCTGGGGGACCTGGTCTGCCTCAACATCTATACCTATGCCAACGGCGTGCGCACCTCACCACCCGGATCAATCACCGGCACCAGTTATCAAGGCTACCTGGAAGAGCTGACCGCCCAGACCGACAAGCCGATCTTCATCACCCAGGTGGGTCTTTCCACCTCCCCCTTTGAGCCAAAACCCTGGGTTCCTGGGTTTGGCGGGCACAAAGTTGAGGATGTGCCCAAAGCCTTTACCGCCATCTGGAAGGATATCCGAACAGCAAAGGGACATGAAAAAATCTGCGGGGTTTCCTTTTTTGAGCTGAACGACGAATGGTGGAAGAGCGGAGAAGACCCGACAGATTCAGCCCGACACGAACAGGAAGATCCCGAAGAATGGTTTGGTCTTTTTTCCGTCGGACCGGACCATCGCCTGGTGCCCAAGGGAAAGATTCCGGAAACCCTCAGAAACCTGTACCGCGCTCCCTGATCGGGAAGACGTGCAAAAAGCCCTTACAACAGGACGCAGATCAGAGCAGATAGTGCAGATTTTTAAGGATTATTCATGCCGGTGGACAATAAAGTTGCGGCCCTTGATTTTCTTTGTGGAGAGGGTTTCCTGGGCTGAATCGGCCACACCGGATTCAACGGCAACATAAGAATAGAACTCAAAGCAGTTGATTTTGCCCACACAGCTTCCCGGGATTTTTCCTTCCTTTGTCAGGGCCCCCAGAATATCTCCCGGCCTAAGTTTGGCTTTTCGCCCGCCGTTGATGGAAAGGGTGACCATGGACGGCAGAATGTCCGGGGCGCCCAAGGAGGAAAAAGACCCGATATCCGACACCTTGAAACAAGTGCCCATCATGAGATTGATCTCGTCCAGCCGGAAGCGCTCTTTGGGTGTGATCAGGGAAAAAGCCATTCCCTCTTTTCCGGCCCGGCCTGTTCGGCCGATGCGGTGGACATAGACCTCGGACTCAAAGGGAAGATCAAAATTGATCACTGCGCTGAGACCTGAGATATCCAGGCCCCTGGCCGCCACATCCGTGGCCACCAGGATGGGGGTGCTGCCATTGGAAAAACGGACCAGCACTTCGGTTCGGTCCTTTTGTTCAAGATCACCGTGGATGGCCAGGCAGGAAAACCCCTTTGTTTCCAGAAAGGCCGCAAGCAACACGCACTGGCGTTTGGTGTTGCAGAAAATCAAGGCGGATGCCGGCTGATGTGCAGACAGAATCTGTGCCGTGCCATCGGCCTTGGCCTCCCATTCGCATTCGTAAAAATACTGGCCAATGACGTTTTCTTCGTGCGCAACATCCACCGCCACCCTGTGGGCATTTTTCTGAAATCGGGTACTCAGTTCAAGGATGGGTGCAGGAAAGGTGGCGGAAAAGAAAAGCGTCTGACGGTTTTCGGGCACATGGCGCATTATGGCTTCAATGGAGTCGCTGAAACCTATGTCCAGCATTCGGTCCGCCTCATCCAGAACCAGGGTGGTCACATGGGCAAGGTTCATGGACCCGCGGCTCAGATGCTGTTCGATGCGCCCGGGGGTTCCCACCACGATATGGGCCTGGTGCTCCAGGGAAATTTTCTGGGGCAGAAACGGCACCCCGCCGCAGATGGTCACAATCTTGATATTGTGTTTGAACCTGGCGATACGCCTCAGCTCATGGGCCACCTGTTCCGCAAGCTCCCGGGTCGGGCACATGACCAGCACCTGGACCCTGAAGCGCTTCACATCCAGGTTGTGCAGCAAACCGATACCAAAGGCTGCGGTCTTCCCGCTCCCGGTCTTGGCCTGGGCCAGCAAATCCTCTCCCTTGAGCACGTGGGGCAGGCTTGCCGCCTG
Organism: Desulfobacula sp.; assembly: GCA_013792075.1. Lineage (GTDB taxonomy): Bacteria > Desulfobacterota > Desulfobacteria > Desulfobacterales > Desulfobacteraceae > NBML01. Next base: position 7,998 of record VMSR01000278.1, on the reverse strand, counting down.
GACCGGGGTCATCTGATCATATCCCATGGTTCCCAGGTTTTCGATCATTGACCTGCCCAGGGGCAAGATATCAAAGGACTTCATCGACCCCTTCCTTTCTATAAAACCGTGATGGTATCCGGATACAGGGTCAGGGATTCAAGTCCCGTGTCCGTCACCAGAAGGGTATTTTCGATTCCCACCACCCCTTGGCCCGGAAAAATCACCTTGGGTTCCAGGGCGATGAGCATGCCGGCTTCCAGGGCCAGGGTCTGGCCTTTGGCAATAAAGGGGAACTCATCCAGTTCAATGCCCAGACCATGGCCGGTGAACCGGATCTTGGGTTCTGCGGCTCCCATGAAGTTGTCCTTGTATCCGCTTTCCGCTGCCATGGCCATCATGGTCTCGTAGATATCCCCGGTAATCGTACCGGGTACGGCCTGTTTTTTAACGACTTCCTGGATATCCAGCATGGCCGTATGGGCCTTTTGAAGATCGTCGGACACCTCTCCCAGGGAGAAAATCCGTGCATGGTCGCTCAGATACCCGTCCAGGGCAAACACATAGTCCACCAGAATGGGCTCATTGGGTTTAATGGCGGCAAAGGAAGGGCCCTGCCCCACATTGGGGTTGAGACCTGCACCGCCCGTTGGGGACGCAAAGGCACCGGGAACTGCGGCCCCGGCACCGCACATGATATGACCATAAAATAGATAATTGTCCCACATGCGCATGCGGATCAGTCCCTGGTGCCCCAGGGATCTGGCAAAAGATTCCAGCATCCCGGCCAGCTCGATTTCCTTCATACCGGCCTTGAGCAGTTCCGGCACCTTGGCCGCCACCCGGTCTGCCAGGGCGGAGGCCCTTTTCACACAACTGATTTCAAAACTGGATTTCACGGCCCGCTGGAGCCGTATCTGGGTCGAGATATCAATAACTTTCGCACTTTCAAAAATCTGAGAAAACATCAGATACAGGTTGGCGGGCATCACATCCAGCTCCAGGCCCAACCGGTCCGGAAAAGGTATCTTAAGTTTTGCAAGGGTATCCGGAATGTTTTTGGGGCTGATCAGAAAAAGGATCTGGTCTATCCCGGACTCTGCCTTTGCCCGGGCCAAATCCTTGAACACCATGAAGACAGGATCTCCCTGGACCGGCACATAGAGCCAGCCCTGCTGGGTGGTGCCGGTATAATAAAACAGATCCGCCTTCTGCACGATCAGGGCCCCGCCAATATCCTGGTTGGACAGAATCTGCCGGAGACCCTGGATTCTTGCATCAAGCTCGCTTGCAGGGGTGAGCCGGGTGTAATCTTCAGGCGGTGTAGTCATAAAACCCTTTTCCGGTTTTCCGTCCCAGCCATCCGACTTCAACATATTTTCTCAGCAGGGGACAGGGTCTGTATTTGGAATCCTTGAACCCGTCGTACAGGGTTTCCAGAATGGCAAGGCAGGTGTCCAGACCGATGAGGTCTGCCAGCTCCAACGGCCCCATGGGATGGTTCATGCCAAGCTTCATGACCGTATCGATGTCTTCAGCCTTGCCCACGCTCTGGTAGAGGCAGAAAACCGCTTCATTGATCATGGGCATGAGAATCCGGTTGGCAATGAAGCCGGGGAAATCATTGGCCTCGGCCGGAGTTTTGTTAAAGCGTTCGCACAGGGCCCAGGTCAGGTCAAAGGTTGCCTGGGAGGTGGCAAGACTGCGGATCACCTCCACCAGTTTCATCACCGGCACAGGGTTCATGAAATGCATGCCGATTATTTTATCGGGCCGGCTGGTCCTGGCGGCAATTCGGCCGATGGGAATGGAAGAGGTGTTGGTGGACAAAATCACATGGGGAGGACAGATTTTGTCCAGGTCCTCAAAAATTTTAAATTTCAGATCTTCCCGTTCCACGGCGGCTTCCACAACAAAATCAACCCCGGCCATATCCGAAAGATCGCAGGTGGTCTCGATGCGGTTTAGAATTGCCTGCTTTTGAACATCATCCAGCTTGCCCTTGGAGACCATCCGGTCCAGATTTTTGACGATGGTGGCCATGCCTTTGTCGCAAAAATCCTGACGAATATCACTCATCAGAACCTTAAGTCCGCTGGCAGCCGCCACCTGGGCAATGCCGTTGCCCATCTGGCCTGAGCCGATCACACCAAATTTTTCCACACCCATTCTTTTCTCCTTTTCTATGGGGTCAGGCTTTCTTTATTGCACGGTTGCCCGCGAACTGCACAATAAAGAAAGCCTGACCCCTTCAATTCTATTAGCGGTTAATGATCAGGGCCACGGCTTCTCCGCCGCCCAGACAAAGGGACGCAAGTCCTGTCTTTACATTTCTTTTTTCCATTTCATACACCAGGGTGGTCAGCACCCTGGCCCCGGAAGCGCCGATGGGATGGCCCAGGGCCACACTACCACCGTTGACGTTAACTTTTCCCTGATCCAACTCCAGCACCTTGTTGATGCCCACGGAGGTGCCGGAAAATGCCTCGTTGATCTCGAACAAATCAATGTCGGAAACGCCAAGGCCCTGTTTTTTCAGCACCTTGGGAATGGCGTAAATAGGGGCCATGAGCACATATTTCATGTCAATGCCAAAGGAAGCCTGGGCACCTATTTCGGCCAGGATGGTGCACCCCAGCTCTTTTGCCTTTTTCTCGCTCATGATCACCAGGGCGGCCGCGCCGTCGGAAATAATGGAGGCATTGCCGGCGGTTCCCACACCCTCTTTTTTAAAGGCAGGCTTCATCTTGGCCAGCAGCTCATAGGTGGACGGCTGGGGGCATTCGTCCGTATCAAATATCAGGGGGTCTCCTTTTCTCTGGGCCACGGACACCGGCACAATCTCGCCCTTGAACCGTCCGGCGGCAATGGCGGCATTGGCCCGTTTATAGGATTCAGCCGCAAATCTGTCCTGATCCTCCCGTGTCACTTCCCATCGTTCGCAGCAAAGCTCATTGGACATGCCCATGTGAAAATCATTAACAATATCCCAGAGCCCGTCGTGGATCATATGATCTTCAATCTTCCCCGGGCCCATGCGATACCCCCAGCGGGCCTTTTCCATGTAATAGGGAGTCATGCTCATGTTTTCCATGCCGCCGGCCACCACAACATCGGCGTCCCCGCACTGAATCGCCTGGGCTGCAAGCATTACGGCCTTGAGGGATGACCCGCAGACCTTGTTGATGGTGATGGCTTCAACTTCCCAGGGAAGGCCTGCCTTGACAACCGCCTGTTTCCCCGGGTTCTGGCCATACCCGCAGGGCAGCACCATTCCCATGATGCATTCGTTGACCTGTTTTTCATCTATACCGGCCCGCCGGATGGCTTCCCTGATAACGATGCCACCAAGGTCGGTGGCGCCTATATTGCTCAATGTCCCGCCGAAACTGCCCAGGGGCGTGCGTGTTGCACTGACGATCACTGCTGTATTCATGGATAAGGTTCTCCTTAATTTTTAAATAGGGGTGCACCCTTCTTGCTCTCCTACTTGGTATCCTTAAAAAAATTGCACTATCACATATTTCTTCTGTATTTTCCACCCACTTCATACAATGCCTGGGTAATAGTCCCCAAAGAACAGCATTTTACCGCTTCCATGAGCTGTTCAAACATGTTGCCCCCGTTCAGCGCCGTCTGTTTCAGGGCTTCCAGGGCCTGGTCTGATTCGGTTTCGTGGGCGGATTTAAAGGAAGCCAGCCGGTCCAGCTGGGCGTCCTTTTGTTCGTTGGTGGCCCGGGACAGTTCCAGGTGACCGGCCATTTCCGCATAATCGGCATCCGGGTCCTGGAAGGTGTTTACCCCGATGATGGGAAACCCGCCCGAGTGTTTCAAATGCTCATAATACATGGACTCTTCCTGGATCTTGCCCCGCTGGTAACCGGTTTCCATGGCACCCAGCACCCCACCCCGCTCGGTAATCCGTTCAAATTCAATGAGGACCGCCTCTTCCACAAGATCGGTCAGTTCATCCACAATAAAACTGCCCTGGAGAGGATTTTCATTCTTGGCAAGTCCCCATTCCCGGTTGATGATCAGCTGGATGGCCAGGGCCCGCCGCACTGATTCTGTGGAAGGGGTGGTAATGGCCTCATCAAAGGCGTTGGTGTGAAGGCTGTTGCAATTGTCGTAGATGGCGCACAAGCCCTGGAGGGAGGTTCTAATATCATTGAACTGGATGTCCTGGGAATGCAGAGACCTACCCGATGTCTGGATATGGTACTTAAGCTTCTGGGCTTTTTCGTTTCCTCCGTATTTGTACCGCATGGCAACAGACCAGATCCTCCGGGCCACACGTCCTATCACCGTGTACTCGGGATCCATGCCGTTGGAAAAGAAAAAGGAAAGGGAAGGCGCAAAGCTGTTGATATCCATGCCCCGGGACAGATAATACTCCACATAGGTAAACCCGTTGGCCAGGGTCAGGGCCAATTGGGTAATAGGATTGGCGCCAGCTTCGGCAATGTGGTACCCGGAGATGGAAACCGAATAAAAATTTTGCACCTGGTGATCGATAAAATACTGCTGAATATCTCCCATCATTTTCAGGGCAAATTCAATGGAAAAAATGCAGGTGTTCTGGCCCTGGTCTTCCTTAAGGATATCGGCCTGGACCGTTCCCCTGACATTGGCCAGGGCAAATTTTTTGATTTCCTGTGCCTCGGTTTCAGAAGGCTGCCGCCCCTTTTCTTCTCTGAACCTGTCTGTCTGCTGGGCAATGGCCGTGTTCATGAACATGGCCAGCATCATGGGGGCCGGCCCGTTAATGGTCATGGAAACCGAGGTGTTGGGGGCACACAGATCAAACCCGTCATAGAGCAGTTTGACATCTTCCAGGGTACAGATGCTCACCCCAGAGGTGCCGATTTTCCCATAGATATCGGGCCGCCGGTCCGGGTCAAACCCGTAGAGGGTCACCGAGTCAAAGGCTGTGGACAGGCGTTTTGCAGGGTAGGACCCGGACAAAAGCTTGAACCGTCTGTTGGTGTCGGCAGGACCGCCCTCTCCTGCAAACATTCGTGTGGGATCTTCATCTGCCCGTTTTAAGGGAAATACCCCGGCTGTATAGGGGAAATTGCCGGCAAAATTTTCCCTGCGCATCCAGGCATACTGCTCTCCCGGATCTGTAAATTTGGGCAGGGCGATCTTGGGAATTTTTGAATGGGACAGGGATTCTCTGTACAGGGGCAAACGGAACTCTTTATCCCTGACACGGTAGACCAGTTCATCCTTTTCAAACATATCCGAGCACACCTTATACGCTTCGATCAGCTGGTCGGTCTCCCCTTCAACAAGTGCGGCTGCCTGGGCAACGGCTTTTTTGAGCTGTGCCAGCCCGTCGGCCTCCGACTCTCCCAAAACCTTTGCCGTTTCCAGCAGATGCCATCGCTGTCTGACTGCATGGGATTGGGTGTCCGAGGTGTGATGGTATTCCCGGACAGTGTCGGCGATTTCAGCCAGGTATCGGGTTCTCTCGCCGGGGATGATAATGGTCTTGGATGAGGACTCCTTGCCTTCGGGTCTGGGAAGACTGGACACGTATTGGATCTTTTTTTTCTGGGCAATGACATCCAGAAGACCGTGGTAGAGGGCGGTGATGCCGTCATCATTAAATTTTGAGGCAATGGTCCCGTACACCGGCAATTCCTTTGGGTCCTTATCCCAGGCCTTTCGATTCCGCTGGACCTGTTTTCGCACATCCCGCAGGGCGTCTTCGGATCCTTTTTTCTCGTATTTGTTCACCACCACGATATCGGCATAATCCAGCATATCGATTTTTTCCAGCTGGGAGGGTGCCCCGAACTCTGCGGTCATCACATAGATGGACATGTCCACCAGATCCACCACCCTGGAATCCCCCTGGCCAATGCCGGCGGTCTCCACAAGAACCATGTCGTACCCGGCGGCCCTGGCCACGGTCACGGCATGGACAAGGGACTCGGGCAATTCTGTCTGGGAACGCCTTGTGGCAAGGGAGCGCATATAAACCCGGTCGGTCTCAATGGAATTCATGCGAATTCTGTCCCCCAGCAGCGCACCGCCTGTCTTTCGCCGGGACGGGTCACAGGAGATAATGGCAATGTTCACATCGGGCAGATCCCGAAGTATCCGATTGATCAGTTCATCGGTCAAAGAGGATTTGCCCGCGCCGCCGGTTCCTGTCAGCCCGATCACGGGAATATCCCGGCCATCTGCCGCTGGGCGGATACGGGCCATGATCTCTTCCAATTTGTCTTTACGGGAGGCGCAGGCTTCCTGAACAGCAGAGATGAAATGGGCGGTCACATATTTATTCTCCAGGTTCAGCAGATCGTAATCCAGGCTGTCAAAATCCACAGACGGCGCATCCATGCTCTGAATCATGTCGTTGATCATTCCCTGGAGCCCCATCTTGGACCCGTCTTCAGGGGAATAAATCCGGGTGACCCCATAGGCATGGAGTTCGTCCATTTCCGAAGGGATAATCACCCCGCCGCCACCCCCGAAAATCTTAATACGGGACGCCCCCCGTTCTGTTAACAGGTCCACCATGTATTTGAAATATTCCACATGTCCACCCTGGTAGCTGGAAACCGCTATTCCCTGGGCATCTTCTTCAATGGCTGCATCCACCACTTCCTTTGCCGACCGATTGTGGCCGATATGGATCACCTCCACCCCCGAGTCCTGTAGAATCCGGCGCATGATATTGATGGACGCATCATGGCCGTCAAACAGAGAGGTAGCGGTTACGATTTTGACAGGATTGACAGGCTTATATACTTCAGGTTCCGTGCTCATGACTTCTCCTTTCCAAAAAAAACCGAGAGTTTGACCAAACTAAACAGAGTTTATATTCTATTGTAGTGGCACAGAAATTCAGAAAAATAAACACAAATTTTTATTTTTCTATAAGATAAGTCCCAGAATGAAATTGGTTTGAATGGAGATATATTCGTCAATGGTAAATTCTTTTTTCAAGTGCCAGCGGCGAAACGCCCACATCTGACCTAAAACGGAAATATTGTGCCCCACAAGGTTCAATACTTTCCCGTCCAATTTGGGAAAATTATTCTTGCCCGACAATTTGCTTAGGGTCTTAATAAAGATATCGGTTATGTTCAATTCATTTACCAGCACCTGCTCCTTCCACTTTTGGGGCAAAAACTGGGTCACCTGATACATCATCAGGATGTGGTCTGCCATCTTATCGCACACATAAAAATATTGCCGGATCACTCCGGCCAGCTTTTCTTTTTCCTTTGAGCTGTTGGACAGGGCATCTTCCACTGCATCCTGAACCTCCTCGTGGATGGCTTTGCAGACCAGATACAAAAGGTCTTCCTTGGAGCTGACATATTCATATAAGGATCCGATTGAAAAATTGGCAGCTTTGGCAATCATCCGGGTGGTGGTTTTGTGATAGCCGTGTTCGATAAAAAGCGTGACCGTTGAGTCGATAATATGCCGTCGCCGCTCCCTAACCAGGTCCGGATTCTTTATCTGGGTGGGGACCTCTTCATCCGCCACAGGCATTGATAAATTGTTGTTTTTGGCCAAATTTTCTTTCCTTTACTGCCTGGATTCCAGTTTTCCCATACTTTTGAACGAGCGCTCAGTCATATAATTTTTTTACATTTATTCACAGGGTTGTCAAGGACAATCAGGGCCAACGCATGTAATTTATAGAGGTATAGTTGCCCATGATACCTGCAACCCGGCCAGGGCCGGGCAAGGGGGATTCCATTAAATCTTTGGTCCTCGTCCTTGAGGACCAAAGAAGCGGACCTGGCCGCGGCCTTTGTCGTCCTGACGCCACGTCCAGCTGCGCCATTCCACCCCCTTACCCACCCCTGGCCTAGCTTTCATGGGACACCCAATCCTTTTATTCTTCCACTTCAGCACGTCTGTTTTGGAATTAAGATTCCCCTCTGGTCTCTATTGGTAATATACCAGTTGAGTACATTGCAACTAGTTCCGGTTGGATTGCCTTGGCGGAGCATTTTAGGACAGGTTGTTACAGGCTCTGGTGGACCTAAC
>VMSR01000146.1 GCA_013792075.1 Desulfobacula sp. | reverse complement strand
GCCATCAATGACCTTACCGATACAAAAACAACCGCCCATCTCCTGAAATATGACTCGGTCCATGGCGGTTTTAACAAAACGGTTACGGCAAAAGAGGGCGCCATTTTAGTGGATGGACGCGAAATCAAGGTGACCGCCTTTAAGGATCCGGCACAAATACCATGGCAGGATGCCGATGTGGACGTGGTCTGTGAATGCACCGGTTTTTTCAAAGACCGGGAGAGTGCATCCAAACACCTGGAGGGCGGGGCCAAAAAAGTATTGATATCCGCCCCTGCCACAAATCCGGATATCACCATTGTCATGGGGGTCAATCACGAGGACTACGATCCTTCCAGTCACCATATTATTTCCAATGCATCCTGTACCACCAATTGCCTGGCACCGGTTGCCAAGGTATTGCTTGAAAATTTCGGGATTGTCTCGGGCATGATGACCACCATCCATTCCTATACCGGAGACCAGCGAATTCTGGATTTCCCCCACAAGGATTTGCGAAGATCACGGGCAGCCTGTCTTTCCATGATTCCGACCACCACAGGTGCGGCAAAAGCGGTGGCCCTTGTTCTGCCGGAGTTGAAAGGGAAACTGAACGGCATGTCTGTTCGGGTACCCACCCCCAATGTTTCCCTGGTTGACCTTGTGGTTGTCACTGAAAAAGCAAACCTGACAAAAGAACTGGTCAACGAGGCACTTGAGCGTGCGTCCAAAGAAAATCTGGCCGGAATTTTAGGTTATAGCGATCTACCCCTGGTTTCCATCGATTATAACTCCAATCCCTTATCCTCAATTGTGGACGCCGCCTGTACCGATGTCATCAATGGAAATATGGTCAAAATTTATTCCTGGTATGACAATGAAGCAGGATATTCAAGCCGAATGATCGACCTTGCCCTCATGGTCGGCAAATCCCTTTAACCCATCAGGAGGCAAACAATGATCAGACAACCTTTAATTGCCGGCAACTGGAAAATGTATAAAACCGGCCGGGAAGCGGTTCAAACGGCAACAACGCTTGGGAAGCTGTGTTCGGACGTAAGTGATGTCGAGGTCATGATTGCCCCCGGCTTTTTGTCCCTGGCATTGGTTGCCCAGGCCCTTAAAAAAAGCCCGATAAAACTGGGCGCCCAGAACCTGTATTTTGAAAAAGAGGGCGCCTTTACCGGGGAAGTTTCGGCAGATATGATAAAAGATGCCGGTGCTGAATATGTCCTTGTCGGCCATTCGGAAAGACGCCAGTATTTTGGGGAGACGGATGAATCGGTTAACAAAAAAATGAAAGCCGCTTTTAATTTCGGGATAATACCTATTGTCTGTGTCGGGGAAACTTTGAAGCAGAGAGAAG
>VMSR01000027.1 GCA_013792075.1 Desulfobacula sp. | reverse complement strand
TTCCCCTGGGAACCAAAGGCTTTCAAATTGACACCCTGGCCCGTCAGTTCCTCTGGAAAGAAGGCATGAATTTCGGCCATGGCACAGGACACGGCGTGGGATTTTTCCTTTGCGTCCATGAGGGACCTGCACGGATCAGCCCCCACCCTGTAGACGTGGAATTGAAAAAGGGAATGCTCTTGACCAATGAGCCCGGGCTTTACCGGGAAGGCCGCTACGGCATCCGCCTTGAAAACATGATTTTAGTGGACGAGGCCCACAGGACTGAGTTTGGTCAGTTCATGCGGTTCGAGAACATGACCCTCTGCCATTTTGAAACCAGTCTTGTGGACGGAAAGTTGCTTTCCCATTCGGAAACCCACTATCTGAATACCTATCATCAACAGGTTTATGAACACTTAAGCCCGGGCCTTGAGCCCCAGGTTGCGGCATGGCTCAAACAGAAAACAGATCCCCTCTAACCCTTCTGGCGCCGTACCCTTGACCCTATTGATTTGTAATGATAAACCCCTGGTTTTTGAGCAGGGCCAAAAGCCCCTGTTCTCCAGCCAGATGCCCCGCACCCACCAGAATAAACTCAACCTGGGGCGTGGCCGCCAATTGCGTTATGCCGGGCATCCACTTCTGGTTTCTTGCTACAAAAAGAGTGTGGTAAAGTTGGGGGAAATCATGTTTCAGCGGCCCAAGTATGGCCCTGTCAAGGCCCGGGCAATCTCCTTTTTTCCATGCGGTTTTAATGACAGGCAGCAACTCAGGCAGGCGTTTTAAGTCCTCGAGAAGATAAGCAATCAACGCATCTTCATTTCCTGTCCCCATTTTTTCAAACAAAGAGATCTGTTCTTCAGGACTTTCAAGGTGGCCCATGTTTTTTTTGTCCCTGACGGCTTTGGAGAAAAAGAATTCATCCACCCCGGTTCCGGCCGCCCCCAGTTTCTTTGCCTCTATCATGGTCAAGGAGATCAGGACCAGGCCGGGTTTGAAACGGTTCATGGCCTCAACCGCTATTCCCCGGTCTGCTGCAAAAATACGCAAGGCCTGGAAAGTGCCAGGTGTCAGCAGTTTTTTTAGGGTCCGGTTGTCCGAATAGACCATTTTTGCCATAAAGGTTTTTGTGAATTCGGGGTCACGGCTTTTTTCAATATCCGTCTCAAAGATCAGGGTGTCGGATTTGTTATAGGCGGCATCAAAGGCCATGGGCAATGGATAATCCGATTCCCCCAGAATATGAATGGTCCCCCCCAGATAAAAGTGGCGGTTCCCCTGGCTCACCTTCCATACAGGAGATCCTGCGTGGGCCCCAAAGGTCAGGAGAAAAAAACAGAGGACTCCCATACACACGAGTTTGCGTTTCATGTGTTTTCCCTGTCAATCCATTTGTTTACCTGCGGGGGTTCATAGGTTGCAAACCGATCCAGAAGCCTGATTGGATCTTTTTCAACAATGAGCATGGACCTGTGAGCAGCCATTACAAAGCCTTCTGCAACCGTGTGGTCCAGGAAGGCGGACAAATGGTCATAGTAACCGCTGGCATTGAGCAGACCGCAGGGTTTTTTGTGAAACCCCAGCTGGGACCAGGTCAGAACTTCGAATAATTCTTCAATGGTCCCAAGCCCTCCGGGCAGGGCGATAAATCCATGGGACAGGTCTGCCATCATGGCCTTGCGCTCGTGCATGGAGTTGACGATGATAAGCTCGGTCAAGCCGGGATGGGACACTTCCCGGTCCACCAGGGCCTGGGGCATGATGCCGATGACCTCCCCGCCCCCCTTTAAAACCGTGTCTGCAATCTCTCCCATGATGCCCACATGGGCCCCCCCATAGACCAGTCCGATTTCCCGCAACAATAATTCCTCTGCCAGAAAACGGGCCGCTGCCACATACTCGGGTCGAAGACCTTTGCTTGACCCGCAATATACGCATATTTTTTTCATCTGTTC
>VMSR01000149.1 GCA_013792075.1 Desulfobacula sp. | reverse complement strand
TGGTGTCCACATCCCCGGGTTTGCTGACAAAGGGAAGCCCGCCCTTGGCACCATAGGACCCCATTAACGCATTGATGATATAGATGGTGCGGCAGACGTAAAAAGAATCTTTATACCTGGCGGCCATCCATCCCGGGTGCCAGATAACCGAAGGAGCGGCCTTTGCCAATTCCTTGACAAAGCGCCTTGTCTGGTCTGCCGAAATTCCGGTTTCCGCCTCAGCCCATTCCGGAGTATAGGGTTCCACAAACTGCTCCAAGTCCCTTACCCCTTCAATATAGCGCTCTTTGAATTTTTGGTCATACAGGCGTTTATTGAGTATCTCGTGGATGACGGCCAGGTTGAAGGCATAATCGGTTCCCGGCCGGATCTTAAAAAAGTTATTGGCCTTTGTGGCAGATATGTTGGCACGAATATCAATAACCGTCAATTGACACCCTTTTTCCATGGCATCCATCAAATTGTTGACTTCCTGAACATTCACCGACTCAAAGATATTTCTCAGTTGAAGCACCACATGCTTGGCATTCTTGAAATCATAGGCCACAGATTTTCGCCCCATTCCGGTAAGGGACAGGGCCGCATGCTGAACATTGCGGGCACAGGAAGAGTCATGGTTGTTATAATTGGGAGTACCAATGCCCCGCAGGAAGGCCCGGTGCAGGTCCCGGAAAGGTCCGCCGCGATCCGTTAAGGCAATGGCTTTTGCACCGTATTCCGCTTTGACCTTGCCCAGTTTGTCCGCGACATAATCAAAGGCCTCTTCCCAGGATACCTTGCGCCACTTGCCTTCACCCCGCTCTCCCTCCCGAATCAACGGCGTCTGTGGCCGTTCATTGTCATTGATCAAGGCAATTCCGGCCGCGCCCCGGGGGCAAACAGCACCCTTCATGGCAGGCACATGGGGATTTCCTTCAATAAAAGATACCTGGCCATTTTGGATATGCACTTTAATGGGGCAACGCACGGTGCACATGCCACATACGCTGTATACAAAACTTTTTGCCATATTTTCTCTCCTCCGAAATTGGAACCATTTAAAAAAAGGAAGCTCAAACCGAAACCCTATTTATTCACAGGTTACCGTCCGGACCGTTTTTTTCGTAAGCTTAAGTTTATACGCTATAGCGATAACCATGCCATTGTGTGGCAGAGGGGGGATTCACTCGATTAAATTTTAACACAATTCTTTATTAAATCAAACAATTATCCATTTAAATATTTTTTTTTATCCTCCCACCCAAAACAGTGTATCCGATATTCCAACCCTTTGTTAAAGGGGACTGCCAGATTAAATTTCTGGCCCCAAAACACCGGTTGACGGGGAAGACGACATTTTTTTTCGGCAGATGACTGCCCTGCTGGATGCGCAATAAAATCATGGCGCTGCAATGTTTTTATTGCGCATCCAGCAGGGGCTTTTGTGGTTGCAGTTAACCCCATCACTTTTTTACCCTACACAAAGCCTGCCCATTTGGTGTATAGAACAATTGCCATACCCATTACAACCAGCAGAGAATAAGGATATCGAAACACATGACAAAACCCTACCAGGCACCCATTGTTAAAAAAGCGTTTCTTATCCTCAAAGTTATTTCAACTTCCGGCAAAGGCTTGGGCATCAGCGAAATTTCCGCCCGGCTGGATATCAGCAAAAGCACTGTCCATGGCATTGCCGCCGCCCTGGAAGACCAGGGCGCCATCATCCGGGACCCTTCTTCCAAGCGATTTACCATCGGTGCGACCCTCATGGAACTGGGCAAGGCCGCCTATGAACGAATGGATTTTAAGCGGGCAGCCCGGCCAATCATGGAGCATCTCATGGAACAATGCCGGGAATCCGTGTTCCTGGGCGTCCGGAACAAGGACTCGGTAACCATCATTGATATTGTAGAATCCAGAAAAGATTTTAAAATCTCTTCTCCCATCGGGACCTCCCTTCCCCTTCTGGCCGGCGCCATGGGAAAAATTTTTTTATCGGCACTGTCACCAAAGGATGCCCGGGCATACCTCATGAAAAACCCCCTGACCCGGTTCACCCCAAAAAGTATCACAGACCCGGATATTTATTTGAAGGCCCTTGAAACCGTCCGGCAAACCGGGATTGCCTTTGACGATGAAGAGTATATCGCAGGGGTCAGAGCTGTGGCGGCCCCCATCCACCCCCATGGCGCCTATTTCCCGGCCATATGGGTGGTCGGATTTAAGGCGGGCATGGAGGATGAACAGATACCGGCCATCATGGATCAGACCCGGGCCGCAGCCAAAAAGATCAATGAAAATCTGGCTGAGACCCCCTGACCCCCTGCTTGAAGCAGAAGGCTATTCCCGGGGGGTTGCCGGAGCCATGGGAAGACGGCTTTGCTGTCCCATTGCCCTGGCAATAATATCTTTGTTTTTTTCCACCAGAGTCGGATAACGGGCAGCCAGAATATTGGATTTTCTGGCCAAATGTTCGGCCTGTTGCAGGTTGCCCCGCAACAGCTGAATTTTGGCCATGAAATGCCAGGGAAACGGATCCTGGGCATCAATTCCCAATGCCCGCTCCAGGGTTGCAAAGGCCTCATCCAATTGGTTTGAGCGAATCTGCTGTTCCGCCTTTTCCGTCAGAAAAATCATACTATCCGGGCGGGCATGTTTTGTGAAAACCGTTGCCTGGCGCACACCAATCTGGGGCAGATTTTCTGCCGGAGTGATTTGGGACAGACCGGTCCTGGGATGCCCTGCACAGGAACAAAAAACCAGGCTTGCGCCCAGGAACAGCAAAAAGGAAAAAACCTGGGAAACATTTTTGGGAAAACTCATTTTATAAACTCCTTTAACCAGTCAATGAAGTACCGGGGTTTTGTAATTATTTTCTCATAGTGTGACGACCCTGTCCCGGACCGGCAGGCAGTGAATTCCTCGGGAACAGACCCCTTGATAAATGGGATTGACATGGCATCCGGACAGGTATCATCGGTTCTAAGGCCTGTGGCAGCATCCACCACAGCCCATACCACATTTTCCGGCGGAATAAGGTCCAGGGCCTGGTTTGGAATCTGGTTCATGAGATGCCCGAAAATCCGCATGGCACCGGCAGATCCGGTGAGTTTGCAGGTCTGGTTGTCGTCCCGCCCCACCCATACCACGGCCAGCCGATTTCCGGTAAATCCTGCAAACCAGCTGTCTTTCAAATCATTGGTGGTGCCGGTCTTTCCCGCCACCCCCAGAGCCTTTGGCAATATTTTTTCAAGTGATTTGCCGGTGCCGTCCAGGACAACGGCCTGGAGCATCTTGTTCACCAGAAAGACAACCCCCGGATCCAGGTGCTGTTCGATTGTCAGGGGATATCCCTGGAGCAACTCTCCTGTGGGCGTATAAATGGCGCGGATACTCCTTGGGGGCGAATAAAACCCATTGGCAGCAAGGGTCTGGTACATCTGGGCTACTTCAAAGGGCGACATTTCCAGGCTGCCCAGCAGGGAGGAGGGATATAGGGGAACCTTTCTTTTAAAGCCCATTTTTTCCACGGTTTCCATAACCTTTGAAATCCCGAGATCCATGCCGATCCTGACCGTGGCGACATTATAGGAATTGACAAGGGCAAGATAGAGGGGCACCTGGCCATGGTATTGCCTGTCAAAATTCCGGGGAACCCAGTCCTGGCCCTCAGGCGTTTTCACCATAATCGGTCCGTCATCCACCAGGGATGTCAGGGTATAAACTTTTGGCATGGCCAATGCGGTTAAAAAAACGGCAGGCTTGATAAGGGACCCGATGGGGCGCCTGGCATCCAGGGCACGGTTAAATCCCTTTTCATAGGGTTTTTTGCCCCCGACCAGAGCCTGAATCTCATTGCTGCCCGTGGCCGTAACCACCACACCGGCCTCAAGCATCTCTCCGGGAATGCCCTTTTCTGCCGATATCTGTTTGAGCTGGGATACCAGGGCCTGCCTTGCAGCCATCTGAACCTGGGGATCCAGGGCTGTAAAAATACGCAGCCCCATGGATTGCAGGTCTGTTTCCCTATATTCTTCAAGCAACTGGCGTTTGACCAGGTCCAGATAAAAAGGAAAGGGAGAATTCCCCTGAACCTTCTTTTCAATCACCCCCAGGGGCATGGCCAGGCCTGTTTCCATTTGGTCCCGTGAAAGAAGATGCTGATCCCCCATCATCCTGAGTACCATGTTCCGCCGGTTGATTGCCCGGTCCGGATATTTCCTGGGGTTATAATAGGAAGGTCCCTTGAGCATTCCCACCAGAAGGGCCACTTCATGGGGCTGAACATCCTGGATGGCTTTTCCAAAATAAAAAACAGAGGCCAGGCCAAACCCGTGGACTGCCCGGTTTCCATCCTGGCCCAGGTACACCTCATTCACATAGGCTTCCAGAATCTCTTGTTTGTCATAGTTGCGCTCAAGGGCTGCCGCCATGAAAAGCTCATTCACCTTCCGGGTCCAGGTTTTTTCCGAAGTCAGAAAAAAATTTCTGGCCAGTTGCTGGGTGATAGTGCTGGCTCCCTGGGTCATTTGCCAGTTTTTAATATTGACCAGCATGGCCCGAAAAATGGCCGGAAATTCCACGCCGAAATGGGTATAAAAGGTTCTGTCTTCCACACAGATAATGGTATTGGGCAAAATAGAAGGAATATTATCAAGATCCGCCAGAATCCGGTCTTCCTTGGAACCAGGATAAAAACTGCCTACAAGAACCGGGTCCAGCTGCACCATATCCAAAACAATGCCTGGGTCGGGATTGTTCAATCTGACAATCCGGTCTTTTTCAATTTCCAGGACCAGCCGGTGGGAAGAGACCTTCTTATCCCCAAAATCAAAGGGCCGGCAAAAAAGGGTAAACACTGTATTGTTCCGGAGATATCTGCCCGGGACATCCAGTTTTTGGGAAGAACTTACCTGTTGATATCCCATAAGCCCCAATTCCTGTGCCAGCATATCGCCAGAGATCTCCATCCCGGGATATAACACCAGAGGACGGGCATAGACCCTGGCCGGCAGCTCCCAGAGCCGGCCGTCAAATTTTTCCTTCACAATCCGGTTGAACCCTGAAAAATACCAGAAAAAGAGAACAGCGGCTCCCAGCAGCCCCCCAAGAAGAAATAGTATGATCAAGCTTGGTTTTCTTTTCATCTCAATTCCGGTACCCAAAAACGACTGTGTGAAAAAAGTAGTATACTAAAATCCCCAATTCTTTTTTTTCAGGCCTGTTCTCTCTTGCCATCGACCTTACCCCCAAACACCTTTTTTACCTATTTACCATTGTGGCCTGGATTTAGCAACGAGATACCCATTCTCCTGCGGCCTCTCTTTGTTTCTTCAAACAGCCATGGCTATATTTTTTTTGCATTGAAATGTCTTTTCCTGTATTATAACCCTATAATTATAAATAAGAAGACCATTTGTTGTTCCCCGGGTAAGGTTCCCATCAAAATTTTCCATCCACAACAACAAAAAGAGTTTTATATGCGCACCCAAAAAAGTACATGGTTCATGCTTGTGTGTCTGTTGCTTTGTTTTATCCCGATCCTTGCACAAGGCAAAGAGGGGGACGGGCGATTCAAAGCCATCACAATTGTTTTAGATGACAATTACCCCCCCTATATCTTCCGAAATTCCAATGGGCACATCCAAGGCATCCTAGTTGATGAGTGGGCGTTATGGGAAAAGAAAACAGGGATAAAGGTCAACCTGACTGCCATGGACTGGAGCAAGGCTCAGGAGTTCATGCGCAAAGGTCAGGCCGATGTGATTGATACTATATTTTTTAACGAGAAGAGAGCTCTGGCATATGATTTCACAAAACCATATGCCACCTTAGACGTGCCTGTTTTTTTCAATAAAAACATCAGCGGCATTGTCAATATCCCATCCCTGCAAGGACTTACAATCGGAGTGAAAGCAGGAGATGCCTGCATCGACGTGTTGAAAAAACAAGGGATTACCAGCCTTCAGGAATACAACAGCTATGAATCGATTATTCAGGCCGCAGCCAGCGGTCAGATAAAAGTTTTTTCCATTGATAAGCCGCCGGCCCTTTATTATCTCTATAAAATGAACCTTGAAAATGAATTCCGCTATTCTTTAACCCTTTATACTGGAAAATTTCATCGGGCAGTTCAAAAAGGCCGAACCGACATATTAAAGGCGGTGGAGGGCGGATTCGCTTTGATTACCAAAAAGGAACACGACGCCATCCAAAAAAAATGGATGGGGGAACCCCTTCTTAGACCCGAATATTTCCGGTATATTTCTTTTTTTCTTTTGTTTGTCGGGGTGATCTTTTTAGTGCTTCTTTTTTTTAACGCAACCTTACGAAGAAACGTCAGAGTGAAAACCGCTGAACTGCAGGAGACCATTAATCAACTGGGACTGAGTGAGGAACGGTTCAGGATCATGTTTGAACAGGCTGCCGTGGGCGTGGCCTTATGTGATTCCAAAAGCGGGGGCTATATAAAGGTGAATCAAAAATATTGTGATATTGTCGGTTATACTCCCGAAGAAATCAAACAGCTTTGTTTTCAAGACATAACCCATCCCAAAGATGTTCAAGAAAATTTAGAAAGCATGACCTTGCTTTTGGAAGGAAAAATACGTGAATTTTCAATAGAAAAACGTTTCTATCGCAAGGATAGCAACATTGTATGGGTCAAACTCACCGTATCACCCATGTGGAAAGAAGGTGAAAAACCAACCTCCCATATTGCAATTGTGGAGGATATCACCAAAAATAAGCGAAAGGAAAACGTACAAGCCGCACAACTGAATCTTGTCGAATATGCCCAGACCCACCCAGTCAAAGAAGTACTTCAAAGGGTTCTGGATGAAGCCGAGACACTCACGGATAGTGAAATCGGGTTTTTCCATTTTGTGGAAGATGATCAGAAAACACTTTCACTGCAAACAGGGTCAAAGAACAGGATCGCAAATCATCACTATCCCATCTCCCAAGCCAAGATTTGGGCTGATTGCCTTGGTGAGCGCAAACCCATTATTTACAACGACGATGCCACCCTGAAGCACAAAAGGGACTTGCCCGAGGGTCATGCACCCATAGTCCGTGAGCTTGTGGTTCCTGTCCTTCGCGGGGAAAAAATCATGGCGGTTCTGGGGGTGGGAAACAAAAAAAATAACTATGAAACCCATGATGCTGAAACGGTCCAACAAATTGCGGATATGGCATGGGAGACGATTACCCGGAAACGCGCCGAAGAAGACGTGGTAAAGCATGAATTTTTTCTCAACACCATAATCGAAAACATTCCCATCATGCTTTTTGTCAAAGATGCGGCAGACCTGAAATTTGTGCGGTTTAACAAAGCCGGTGAAAAATTGATTGGGTTTTCCAAAGAAGAGCTGATTGGCAAAAACGATTATGACTTTTTCCCACAACCCGAAGCTGACTTTTTCACACAAAAAGACCAAGAGACCTTAAGAAGCGGAGAACTTCTCGATATTCAGGAAGAAACCATACAAACCAAAAAACAAGGGGAAAGAATACTTCATACAAAGAAAATACCCATCTTTGATCAAAACGGAAAACCGGAATTTCTTTTGGGAATTTCTGAAGATATTACTGAAATAAAAAAAAATGAACTTGAAAGAATCAAAGCCCAGCAAACGGCGGCTGAACAGGAAAAACTCGCCCTGGTCGGTCAGATTGCCGGAAAAATGGCCCATGATTTTAATAATATTTTAGGCATTATAATGGGCAATACCGAACTTGCCCTCATTGACTGTCCGGATGATCAGATAAAAGAGCGGCTGGAATTGATTTATAATCAGACCTTTCGTGGAAAAAATCTGACAAAGAACCTTGTGGCATTTGCCAAGGATCAGGAACCCAAACAGGAATTCTTTTCAATTGATGAGAAAATAGACCTTGTTTTAAACCTCTTAAAAAAGGATCTGGAAGGTATCAAGGTGATCCGGCAATATGGTTACGGAATGCCGGAACTTCTGGCGGATTCGGGCATGATCGAACATGCAATTGTAAACCTTTTTCAAAATTCAATTCATGCCGCAAGCCTTGTTGAGCGGCCCGAAATAATCGTTGGCACCCATCATCAGGAAGACCTTATTTTTATAGAAATTGAAGATAACGGATGCGGCATTCCTCCTGAATTTCTCGGAGAGATTTATGAACCTTCCTTTACGCTTAAAGGCAGCAAAGATAAAAACGGTATGTATAAACCGGGTATTAAGGGAACGGGGTATGGCATGTCCAATGTGAAAAAATATATTGAACAGCATAAGGGCACTATTTCTATTCAGTCCGAACTTCAAAAGGGTACAAAGGTTGCCATAACGCTTCCGGTCGTAAAAAAAGAATTAACCGAAGAAGAAATAGCAGCGGTTAAAAAAGAAACCCTCTGTTTTGAAAAGTATATCCTTCTGGTTGAAGACGAACAGGCCATCTCAGATGTCCAGTACAGGATACTGACACATGAACCCTGCAATCATAAAGTGGATATCGCCAATAACGGTCAGGTTGCAATGGATTTATTGAACAGAAATGAATATCAATTGTTAAGCTTGGATTATGTTCTCCCGGGAAAATTGAACGGCATGGATGTATATCTTCATTTTCGGGAAAAAAATAAAACGGTTCCTGTTCTGTTTATTTCCGGTAACATAGAATTTCTGGAGTCCATTAAAGAGTTGAAGCAAAAAGATCCCTATATTGATCACCTGTCAAAGCCCTGTAAAAACATCGACTATGTTAACTGCATAAACAAGCTGCTGGAAAGGGTGACAATTTAATAGGACGCGGGACAATAAAATTGTCACTTTTCCAAAGGTGTGGCATAACTGCCCTTGAAAATTTAAAAACAAGGAAGATCCATACCATGGAACATCAGATAAATGACCTTGAAACCAGGTGGGCAGCACAACTTTCCCAAGAGCACAAAACCCTTGCATGGCGATATGGTGTCGCTCTTTTACCCCCGACAATTGATATTTCTTCGGGTAAAGAACGGCTAGGGTGGTGGGATTCCAAAACAAAGACCCTCTCGATCTCACGTCATCTCATCAAGACCGAAGTGTGGGATCTTGTCTTAGAAGTTTTGAAACATGAAATGGCCCACCAATATGTTTCCGAATTCTATGGAAACGCAGACATTCATGGAAAATATTTTAAAATGGCCTGTGAAAGATTGGGTGTCCACCCCGCTTTCATTGGGGGCGGCAAGGCGTATCACACACGCCTGCAGGAATTTAAAGGTCAGCTGCCGGCCGATGCAAAAAAAATGTTGGAAAAAGTCGAAAAACTTATGGCCCTTGGACAATCCAGTAACGCGGCAGAAGCCCAGGCCGCTTCCAGGAAAGCCAATTATCTGCTGAATAAATATAATCTTGAGCGAATCAATATTGGCAAGGATGACCCGGATATTAAATACCTTACCATCTGCCACAAAAAAAAACGGACTGAAAGCATCCAAAAAGCCCTTTTGTCTGTTTTGGGAGATTATTATTATGTAAATTGTTTGACCTCCCATACCTACCATGCCCAGGACGATACCACCTATAAAAGCATTGTTTTGATCGGAAGAAAAGAGGCCTTAATTGTTGCGGAATATGTGTATCATTTTCTTCTGGATACCGCCCAAACCCTCTGGCAGGCGTTTAAAAGAAAGACAGGCGCCAAAACAAGTGAAAAAATTTCCTTTGACATGGGGTTCACTGCCGGTATCCGGGACAACCACAAATTGATGTTTCATGATTCAGACATCCGGGTAAATGGCGACCTTTCTCTGCCCGCAAAGGTGACCGCGGCATTGATGGTTCAAAACCATGAAGAAAACAAAAAAGAAGAAGCCAGGCTTTTCCCGAAACTAAAATCCGTACGATATGGACGGCACCAGGCGTCATCCGGCGCCTTCAGGGAAGGGTTTAGAAAAGGGAAGGACACCCATATAAAAAAAGGCGTCACCCGTCGCGGCACGCAGGTTGCCGGGCTTTTGATCCGAAATGGCCCTGTATAAGTCACTTCAAATCAAAAAGGGTTTAGGAAAAATTTCCTAAACCCTTGATTTTTATGGTAGGCACGATCAGACTTGAACTGACGACTTCTACCGTGTCGATCTGACAAATGCCTGTTTTTGTTATATATGATATTTCTTATTAATCATTTATAGCCTTATTTTTAAGGCTTTTCAGGTTTATTCCTTCTTGTTGGTTTTTATTGATTTTCACTGTTTTTTATTAACTTGGGCACAAAATGGGCACAACTTTTATAATCGTATATATTTAAGAACATGTGAACTGAAAATCAAAAAGAATCTTTCTCAAAATGGGAGGGAATTCGATTTGTTATATTTGGACTTATCTTTATTTCTTGACAAGAAAATATTCTCTGCTTATTTAAACAATGAATTATATCAAGTAAAACTTCATCACACAACAGGACCTTTATGAATAGCGTAGAGAATTATAATGCTCTAACATTGGAAACCGAAGCGCGGAATGCTGAATCAAACATGATGGCCGCTTTAGACAGGTCTGATATTTTTAGCCTTTGCTACGCAAAAAAATCTCGCATTAAAAAAGAACACAAACTAATTGAAAAAGTTCGAATCAAAACGAAAAAGAAGCCTCATTATTGTCTATCCGATATTACAGATGTTATTGGTATCCGATTCGTAACACTTTTTAGGAATGAGATTCCGATAGTTTGCGAAAAATTGATTGAAATTTTATTTCATGAAGCTCCATTAGTTCCTAATCCATTTGTAAAGGGCTGCACGGAAGAAATTATTATATATACAACCGATGAACATAATGGGTTAAATACTACTATTATTGAGATCCTAACAGAAAAAGGAATCCCCTCTAAATTAATCAAAACACAGTTTTCTCAAGAAGGATATTCCAGTATTCATATAGTCACAAGACTTCAACATGGAGTGCCCTGCATATCTCGCGGCACAAAAGAGTATTCAATCCCTGTTGAGATTCAGATTCGTACTGTCTTTGAAGACGCTTGGGGGGAGATAGATCACAAGTTTGGTTATGTTATACGCCAAGGAAAAGAAAGTGGTATACCTATACAAAATCAGACGAATGTTTTAGGTGATCTGAAAATATTAAAAAAATTTACGGATGCCTGCACTGACTATGCTGATTTTATTTCAACGCAGGCAATGCCATCTGATCAAAAAACCGCTGATGCAGAACGAGTTGTTTCCGTTAATGCCGATAGCGAGCTAATAAAAACCTTTGAAAAGTTTGGAGTTGAACAAGATGATATTGATCTGTATATCTTAGCCAGAAAGAGCCGTATACATGGCCAAGAAGCCGAGAAAAGAAGCCGTGGGGGAGGTGTCACGACCCTACTGCAAACGGCAGAAAGTTTTAAAACTATTTCTTCTAAATATACCCCAGAAATGGTAGATTTTAATGATGAAAAAAATTATTTGGTTTTTTATTATTCCAAAATGAACGAGGCGATTTGCCTGTTATCAACAAACCAGAAAGAACAGGTCCAAAGTGCTTTGAATATCTATCTCGCACTTGAACAATATGATCAATTTAAGGTCTTTGCTTTATTGCAGTTTAGGTTAGGCCAAGCTCATGGAAAAATGGGGCAAAATAATCGTGCAATCGCAAAATTGAAAGCTGCTCAAGATCTCCTTATTGCTGTAGAGAAAGATGGTTATAAACCTACTATTTTATTTCCGAAAGCAGACTATGATCATATTAAACAATATCTTCCAATAATGTTGGGCTACGAGTTATGGAAAAAAGCAGATGCTATAAACGTTGTTGATTCACAACGAGCAGTTGAAAAAATTAATATTTTAAAAGATGCATATATGACAACCCAGGAGGGTTCTGATTCTGTAAATAGAAATAAGATCCATACCATGAATAACAATTTACTTTATTATTCATTTGACATCAAAAAAATTCTCAAGGAATATCCTGATATTGTCGATAAAAATGATAAAGTATTGGAGGAAGCGATTTCATCCCTGCCCCAATATTTAGAAAAAATTGAAATGCACATCGAGACAAAAAAAAGTGAAAACCTTCTCACGTTAGATACCTTGATGCGGGTGTATGATTTTTTAGAAGATGGAGAGAAGGCTAAACCAATTGCTATTCAAATCATAGATATTGGCTTAGACACTGAAAAAAACAAATCATTTGACCGAGATGTTGTATGGGAAATAATTGAGACTGCAAATTTGATAAAGAAAAAATATTAAAATTCTTGACATAGATTAAAAACGTTCTATATATTTACAGACAAGACAAGAGTTGTTTTGTATAATAAAAGCATCTCAACAGTGGAAGGAGAGTATTATGACAAGGCCAATCGGCGAAGGACGAAGGTTAATTTAATTTTCTTATTTATCCACAAGGAAATGCTGGCTGTTTTTATAGTTTTGGGATAAATATTTAGCATCACAGAGGTTAAACATTTTTCTGATAAACCCCGTTTGAAATCAATTTCAAACGGGGTTTATCTTTGACTTCAGGCCGAAGTCTTTTTAATCTCTTTTTGTACCACAATTCCAACCACTGAATATAGAATGACAAATGCGGGTATGCCATATGCAGTGGGCACCTTTTATTTAATGTGGGAGGTTGCACACCCAAAAACAAATTTGTTCAGGCAGTTTGATTCTCTTTTTCATTGCTTGTTCCGTAATCATCCCCACCAGGGACCGGAGACAGGTTTTCAAATCCCCGGACATCATTTCTTGAAAGGAAGCCTTTATCAATGCCGATCTGGTAGCATTCATACCGGGTTTTCTGATCCCCCCGGAGAAGGTTGTCCAGCTTGAACTCGCAAAAATATTTCTTCTTTTCATTTTCGGTAAATAGGACGCGATTGCAAGCCTGTTCTATCCGTGTCAGCCATGGAACCAGGGTATGGACCACAAATGACCTGTTTTGCTCTGTTACGTTGCTGTACGTGCTTCTCTCGTAGTCCATGACCAAGTTCAATGGCACCCTAAAGACCCGGCAAATATCAATAACAGAAAATTTCTGGGAATCTATCATCTGGGAATCTTCTGGGGACAGGCCAACGCTGACATAATCCATGCCTTCTTCAAGCACGGCTGTTTTATGAGACTTCCCACTCCCTTTGAAGGCGTCGTTCCAATTTTCTGCCAATATTTTTTGTGCTTCCGGGACCAACTTTGATGGATGTTTTAAGATTCCACCCGGCCTGGCATCATTCCCAAAGAACTTCCCTGAATACTCATTGATCGCCTGGGCTCTACCTATTGTTTCCCGGAGCAATGACAACGGGCTTAACCCTACCACCCCGTCAAAGGAAAGGCCCTTTATATGAAGGATATCGCGCCACTTATAAGGGGTTGTTTTCCCGTCCTGGAGATATTCATATACAAGAACACCCTTTTCAACTTTAATCGTCATGTTTTGTGGCAGCAACGGCCATATGGCTTGAATGGTTCCATCTTCATCCCGGTCAACAAATGCGTATGAATTTCCACGCAGGGCACAGTGGCCAATCAACAATTCCCAAAAGGATACCGCATCCATAAAAGAATTGGGGGAGTCATGTAGGAATTTGTATAAGGGAAAATTGCGGGCTCTCTCTTTGGTCCCGTCTGGTTTTCGTTCATATACCATCAAGGGCAAACTTCCACACGATTCAGCAAGCACCCGGATACAGGCAAACACGGCAGGAATCATCATTGCCGATTGTTCCGTTACATTCTGACCGGTCGAGGTTGGCCCGGAAAAACCGAATTCAGACCAATTCTGGTTTGTATCCGACATCATCGCTCTTTTTTTCTTTTTAAAAAATCCAAACATTGGAAAATCCTTTTAAGGGAGAGTGCAGTGTTACACCCTCCCCCAAGATTACAAAATTAAAGGCTATGTTGCGGTTATCGCTGCCGGTGCCACCACAGGCGCTTCTTTTGCCCGGCCAAGGATGCCATAGACACCAACGATACCAGCGGTAATGGCAGTGCCGGTATAGTCCAGGCTGACCCGGATATATCTTTTGCCCCCTTTGTATCCAACATTCTGGATGGTTGAATCTTTGGTCGTGGCATCAACCACCGTAAAAGCACCCTCAAGATCTCCGCTTCCAACGTCGGTAAAATCAGCATCAGCAATAGTATCCGCTTCCTGAAAGACAGGGGTCAGGTAGTTAGATGCATTGACACCGGTAAGTTCACCAATGGCAACGGCAACGGCAACACCTGGGAATTGGGCCGTGTCAAGAATAAGTGATTTTGTATCTGTATGGGCAAGGTCCTGGGCTTCCAGGAGTACATTGATTCCGATATTATTTTTAAGGTCACGTCTCATGATATTTGTTCCTTTTTAATTATAATTTTTGATTCCAGTTAATTCAAATTACGCTTTCATCTGAAGGGTTTTTACGGCTTCAGGAAGGGTCAATTTGCCGTCGATACGCTGGTTGGCCCGGTATCCAATCTGCCCCTTGTCGGCGTATTTTTCCCTTAATTCCTGGAAAAAACGGCCCTGGCGGTCAGCAATCCAATAATAGGAATAATCCCCAAAGAGAATGGATTTATTTCCGGCTGTTGCACCGGGCACGCTGTCAGAAATATGAATGGGTTTTCCAAGCAAGGTGGAAGGTTCACCGGCCTGGAGGGATTCTTCAAAAAGATATCTGCCGTTGCCGTCTTTGAGTTTTCGTATCAGCTTCAGGGTGTCGTCTGCCATCAGGAAAGATGCCCGTTTCCTGTAAACTCTTTTTAGGGAATGCAAAAGGTCAAGGAGTTCATCACTGGTAATTGCCGTTGCATTTGCTGTGATTAATCCCACTTCGGCATCCTGGATAATACCTGTGGGTTTTTCGTTTCCATCACCGCTTATGAATGCGGCTTCCTCTTTGTCACCCATGGACCGGCCAAAATTCTCAGCAAGGAAAGAAGCCAAAGGAAAACCAGCGTCAAAGGCCAATTCTTCCGAAGCAAGGCAAAGGACACCAAGTTTATGGGCACCCAATGTTTTTTGGGCAAGTTCAACATCACTTTCAATGTAGGAACCATTTTCATTGAGCCAATAGGCAGCTGAATCACCGACAACAATGGGAATTTTTCGGTCCCCGGCTGTAGAAATTACCCGGCAAAGGGTCCGCATGATATTATTGTCCTTCAGACTTTGAACAAGCTGGGTTTCAAATTCGTCTGGGACAATATATCCCATGGACGGATCACTGCCCACGGACAATGCTCTTATTTCATCGGGATAAAGTGCTGCCCGGCCATGTCTTAAGAATTTATCATACGTCCGTTTATATTCATCGCTGGCAAACGGCCTGGAATTATGGTTCATCCCCTGAATCTGCAAACGGCATTTTCTGTCATTGGCGGTTCTGTTTTTATCATCTTCAGTGGTTTGGCCCTCATCCATTTCCAAGGCTTCAATCTGCATGGTCAAGGTTGACACGGTTTCCTTCAATGCTGCCAATTTTGTTTTTTGTTCGGCTGAAAGTTCCCGGTTTTTTGCCAGGGTGACCATTTCATCTTTTGCCAATTTGCGTTCTTTTTTCAAATCATTAATGTCCACGGTATCGCTCCTATTATTATTGTTTAAATCGCGTTTGATTTTTGCTGTTGGGTCTGCCGGTGCCGCCACAAGACTACACTCATAGGGTTGCCATTGAGTAACCCGATATTCTCCGTTTTCAGGTGGTTCTATCCGGTTGGTGATATATCCAACAGATAGGCTTCTTAAAATTCCGTCTTGGACATCCTGCCAAACGGCATCCTGTGATTTGCTGAATCGAAGAACCCCTATGAGTTCCTTATTTTCAATTCTCAAGGATTCGACAATGCCCACGGGTAATGTCCGGTCATCATGGGCAATTATCAGAGGCAGGGGTGCCCGTGATAGGTCAACGGCATCTGAAGAATGGACAAGGATCTCGTTTCCATCGTATCTTGGAACCGGATATTCCGAACTGATAACGGCTTCAACTGTCCGGCTGTCGATGTCTCTGATTTTCCCAATCTGAAAAGACCGGGTAACTACGGCGGGGGGATCACCATTTCTAAATCGAATTGCTTCCATTTATTTTCCTTTCGGCCAATAAAAAAGGCCGGGTCAAGAACCTGGGGTTCTTAAATTCGGCCTACTTGGAAGCACTTTATTAAAAATGTGGCGTACTGTGACGCACAAAAAAATCTATTTATCGACTTTTACCATACTGATATTATTCGTGGATGTCTACAAATTTTTTACATTTTGGGCATTTAACCCGGATATGGATGACTCGCCCCACTGCTAATTTACGGCCACAGCATGGGCAACGATAATCTTTTTCTATCTCTTTTGAATTTTTCATATAAAAACCATTCCCCTTGTCTCGGTATATACCGATGTTTCAACTTTATTGCGGATGCACCCATCAAGCCCCATTACCAATGCAACCATTAAATCTATTTTTTCAGTGGATTTATCTTTGTTCATTTTTATATTTCCTGCCGGGTCAGACTGAATGACAACATTTGATGCACACCACCTTAATACTGGGTTTTCTGGGAACATGATCTTCCTTTCAAGAATAAGCTTCATTAATTCCTTGGTTGGTGGGCTCATGCTTTTATATCCCTGGCCGAACCTGATAACCTCAATACCGTTATTTTCAATCCTGGCGATAATTTGTGCAGATCCCCAATCATCAAAACAAACAGCCTTTAAATCATAATCCTTTGCAGCCTGGTCAACCCGCTTGAAAATATAGTCGTAATTCACAACCGCCCCCGGCGTGGGTTCAATATGTCCCTTATCCCTCCATAATGCATATGGAACTTTATCCCGCCTGGACCGATCACGAATCGAATCACCAGGGCACCAGGCAAAAGGGAGGACATAATATGGTTCACCCTCTGATAAAGGCAGGAAGACCAGCACGAAGGCGCTTAGATCCGTGGTCGTTGATAAATCCAACCCGGCATAACAAGCCCGGCCTTTAAGGTCTGGAAGATCACCCACGCAATCGTCATACCTTGCCATTTGAAGCCAAGGATTATCTGATTCTGTCCAAAGGTTCAAATACAACCGTTTAAAACTGGACTCAAAGGCTGGGGATTGTTGTGCCCTTTCACATTCCCGCTTTAAAAAATCCAGGAAGATGGATTTGCCAAGGTTGGGATTTGCCTTTTCCCAGGTTGCCGGGTCAGTCCAATCGTCTGCCGGGTCAGCTTCATAAATAACCGGCATGAATCCAGGATCATCGATAATTCCAGCCCGTACTTTTTTAGCATATTCATATTTTTCAAAAAGGATGCCGTGCCGGTCATATCCTGCCGTGGACAGATTCACAAAAATAGGTTCCTGCCGGGCTCCCTGGGAGGTTGCCATGGTTTCCACCAAATCCCTTTTGACAATGTGTGTTTCATCAACGAATCCGGCAGACAAGTTGGCCCCATGCAAATTATAACTTTCACTTGAAACCACCTTCAGCCAACCGTCATTACCAGGGTATTTGATTACATTTTTTAAAACATGCAATCTTGATCGAAGCTCTTGTTCATTCTGAACCATCAATTTTATCGTGTCGAACATCTGCCGGGCTTGTTCACGATCCCCGGAACCGATCATAATTTCCGGGGTGTTCGGATCTCCCATAAAAAGTTCGACCAAAGCCAATCCAGCACCAAGCAAGGATTTTGCATTCTTCCGGGGAACCAGCAAAAGTAATTCTTTATATCGACGCAATCCTGTGATTTTGGATTTCCAGCCATATAGATGACCCACGATTCCGGCCAACCAAGGTTCCAGAATGAATGGTTTTCCTTTCAATGGACCACGGACATGGGTCAGGCAAGATTGAAAAAAATCAATAATCTTCTGACCCGCCGCCGTGTCAAGATAATATCCCTCTGATTGGAGATACGGATCATAATCCCCCGGCTGAAAATTTACCCAAGACTTATCCAAAGAATTTTCCTTTGCCATTGTCTTTCACCGTTGGTTTTTCGATGGTAACGCCTGCCCGGTCACCAGGGGTTAAATAAAATCGCTTTGACAACCGGTGATAAATATCAGCCCCCATTTTGTAAGTG
>VMSR01000240.1 GCA_013792075.1 Desulfobacula sp. | reverse complement strand
TTGGTGTCCTTGAATTGCCTTGCTGAATGAATTGCGATCAATCTTGCGTAGCCAGTTTCCTATTCGACTGAAGTTTGTACAATTTTCCAGCTCTTTGATGCTGGCGACAATCAGGGCTTTTCTGCGGTCGTCATCTCCCAGGTCCACGCCCAGTTCCCTGGCCTTGTAAACGATATTGCTCTTGCCCGACTGCTCGGAAACCAGTACCCTGCGCGCATTTCCCACAAGTTCCGGATCAATGTGCTCGTAGGCTTTGGGATTTTTCATGATGGCGGATACATGGACCCCGCCCTTGTGGGCAAAGGCGGACTTGCCCACAAAGGCTCTGGAGTTGACCGGCGGCACATTGGCGGTTTCCGACACAAACCGGGACAGGGTCAATATTTTTTTAAGGTTTTCGTCGCTGATGCAGTCCCGCTTCATCTTCAGGGCAAGTATGGGGATAATGGCCATAAGATCTGCATTTCCGCACCGTTCCCCATATCCGTTGACCGTTCCCTGGACCAGGGTGGCGCCGGCATGGACGGCGGTCACGGCATTGGCAACAGCCATGGCGCAGTCATTGTGGGTGTGGATGCCAAAGATGATGTCGGACCGGTTTTTGCCTTTGAAATGGGCAATCACAGCTCTGGTGATGGTGTCGATATCGCAGGGCAGGGACCCCCCGTTGGTGTCGCAGAGAACCAGACACCGGGTGCCGCCTTCAACGGCGGCTTCCAGGGTCTGGAGGGCATAGGGTGCATTGGCCTTGTACCCGTCATAAAAATGTTCGGCATCGTAGAACACCTCAAGATCCCGGGCCAGAAGATAGGCAATGCTCTCTTGGATCATGGCCAGGTTTTCCTTTCGGGTGTTGGACATGATCTCTTCCACATGGAGGTCCCAGGATTTGCCGAAGATTGTAATCACAGGTGCTCCCGAATCGATCAGGGCTTTTAAATTCCCATCCTGGTCACAGGTGATCCCCTGGCGACGGGTGGCACCGAATGCGGTTATCTTTGCATTTTTGAATTCGATATTCCGTGCCAGTTTAAAAAAATCCTGGGCACCGGGGTTGGAGCCGGGCCATCCGCCTTCAATATAATGGATACCGGATTCATCCAGGCGTCTGGCAATTTTGAGCTTGTCTTCCGGGGAGAAAAATATGTTTTCCCCCTGCATCCCGTCCCTTAGGGTGGTGTCGTATAAAAGTGTTTTTTCCATTTTTTTATTTCCCGTTTTCCCGTGCCAGGGCAATGGACCCGGTGGCGGCGATTTCCACTATCCCCATGGGCTTGAGCAGGGAGACAAATGCCGCATGTTTCTCACTGTTTCCGCTCATTTCAATAATGTAGTGGGAATGGCCCACATCCACGATCTTGCACCGGAATATGTCCACAATTCTTAAGATTTCAGCCCTTTTCTCGGGTTTGGCATGGACCTTGATCAGGGCCAGCTGGCGTTCCACATATTTTTTTTCGGTCAAATCCGTAACGGTGATGACATTGATGAGCTTGTGCAGCTGTTTTTTGATCTGCTCTATGACCTGGGCATCACAATTGGTCACCATGGTAATCCGGGAAACATGGGGATCTGCCGTGGTGGCAACGCTTAAAGAGTCAATATTAAAGCCCCGGCCTGAAAAAAGACCTGCAATTCTGGAAAGAACCCCGGGTTCATCATCCACAAGAATAGAGAGTAAGTATCTGTTTGTTTCCATTGTTGATTCCTTAATTATTAAACCAAAAGCATTTCGGTGATGGCCCCGCCGGCCGGTACCATGGGATAGACCGATTCTTCCCGTTCCACCCGAAAGTCCATGATGACCGTGCCCGGGGTCTCAAGGCCCAGTTTCAGGGTTTCTTCCACCTTTGCAGGATCATCGCATCTGAATCCCTTGGCCCCATAGGCCTGGGCCAGCAATACAAAATCCGGGGCGTTTTCCATGTTGGTGGAGGCATAGGCCTTGTCATAGAAAAATTCCTGCCATTGCCGGACCATGCCCAGGTATCTGTTGTTCAAAATCACGATCTTCACATCCAGACGGGATTCAATGGCGGTCATCAGTTCCTGGATATTCATTTGGATGGACCCATCCCCTGCCACATCCACCACCAGTTTGTCCGGACAGGCTGCCTTGGCTCCGATGGCCGCCGGCAGCCCGAATCCCATGACCCCCAATCCGCCCGAGGTGATGAAATGATTGGGTTTGTCAAAGTGGTAAAACTGGGCCGCCCACATCTGGTTCTGGCCGACTTCCGTGGTGATGATGGCCTCGCCTTTGGTGATTTCATAGAGTTTTTCCACCACATACTGGGGCTTGATGATCTTTGGGCCCTGTTCATATTTTAAGGGGGTGGTCTGTTTCCATTGGTCGATCTGATCCAGCCAGGGTGCCCGGTCAATTTTGAGGGTTTCGGGGTCTTCTTTTTCCATGAGGTCCAGGATTCCTTCCAGGGCGGCTTTGCAATCCCCCACAATGGGGCAGTGTACCGGGATGTTCTTGTGGATGGAGGTGGGGTCAATGTCGATCTGGACAATCTGGGCATGGGGGGCAAATTTTTTGACATTCCCGGTTACCCTGTCATCAAACCGGACGCCGGCGGCAATGATCAGATCGCTGTTGCCGATGCTCATATTGGCCCGAAACGTGCCGTGCATGCCCAGCATGCCCAGCCACAGGGGATGGGAGCCGGGAAAGGCCCCAAGACCCATTAATGATCCGGTCACAGGGATATCGGCCATCTTGGCGATGCGGGTGAGGGCGTCCGATGCCCTGGACAGGATCACTCCGCCTCCGGCAAAGATTACCGGTCGTTTGGCTTCTTTTAACATGGCAACGGCCTTGGCCAGTTGTTTTTTATTGGGGTTGTAATTGGGTTTATAGGACCGCAGGGCTGTCTCTTCCGGCATCTCAAATTCAATCTCGGCCTGGATAATATCCTTGGGCAAATCCACGAGCACAGGACCGGGTCTTCCGGATCTGGCGATGTGAAAGGCTTCCCGGATGGTGGCGGCCAGCTTGTTGGGATCTTTTACCAGATAGTTGTGTTTGGTGCAGGGCCTTGTGATGCCCACAATATCCACTTCCTGGAAGGCATCATTGCCGATGAGGGCCGTGGGGACCTGGCCGGTGAACACCACCATGGGGATAGAGTCGGTGTGGGCCGAAGCAATGCCCGTAACCGTGTTGGTGGCACCGGGACCCGAGGTTACCAGGGCCACGCCCACGGAATCGTGTGCCCGGGAGTAGGCATCGGCCGCATGGACAGCGCCCTGTTCGTGGCGGACAAGGATGTGGCGCAGGTCAGGGTGGCGTGCCAGCTCGTCGTGGATGTCGATGGTGGCCCCTCCCGGATAACCGAAAATGGTATCCACGCCTTCGAATTTTATCATTTTAATAAGTATTTGAGCCCCTGTGAGTTTCATGTGTTTCTCCTGTTAGAAATTTTTAAATATGGCGCCATTGCCGGCGGAACTGACCATCCTTGCATACCGGGCCATATATCCTTTTTTGATTTTGGGTTCTGGTTTTGTCCATTGGGTAAACCTGCGGGCTATTTCCTGTTCAGAGACCATCAGTTCTATTTGTTTGCCGGGAATATCAATCCGGATTTCATCATTTTCCCGGACAATGGCAATCATCCCGCCCTGGGCAGCCTCGGGGGAAACATGGCCGATAGACGCTCCCTTTGTGCCGCCGGAAAACCGGCCGTCGGTGATCAGGGCACAGGTGGAATCCAGCCCCATGCCGGCAATGGCCGAGGTGGGGGTGAGCATTTCCCGCATGCCGGGGCCTCCTGCAGGGCCTTCGTACCGGATGACAATCACATCCCCGGGATGAATGCGTCTTTCCATGATGGCTGCCGTGGCGTCTTCCTCGCAGTCAAATACCCGGGCGGGTCCTTTATGGACCATCATTTCCGGCAGGACGGCCGATTGTTTGACCACGCAGCCTTCGGGGGCCAGGTTGCCGAAGAGCACGGCAAGGCCGCCTTCCTTATGATAGGGGGTTTCAACGGGTTTGATGACCCGGGCATCCTTTACAAGGACAGATTGCAGGTTCTCGCCAAGGGGTTTGCCGGTGGCGGTCATACAGGAAAGATCCAGCATGTCATGGTCGGCAAGTTCCTTCATCACCGCCTGGATGCCACCGGCATAATGCAAATCTTCAATGTGATCTTTTCCTCCCGGACTCAGGGAACACAGATGGGGGGTTTTCTTGCTCACCTCGTTGATCAGGGTAAGGTCGATGTCGATGTCGGCCTCGGCGGCAATGGCCTTTAAATGGAGAACCGTGTTGGTGGAACAGCCGAGGGCCATGTCCACCACCAGGGAATTCATGAAAGATTGCCGGGTGATAATTTTGTCCGGGGTGATGTTCTGGTTCAATAATGCCATGATTTGAATGCCGGTTTCCTTGGCAAGGCGGATCCGTTCGGACATGGGGGCGGGAATGGTGCCGTTGCCCGGAAGGGCCATGCCGATGGCCTCTGTCAGGCAGTTCATGGAGTTGGCCGTAAACATGCCGGCACAGGACCCACACGTGGGGCAGGCGGCATTTTCAATCTGGACCAGTTCTTCTGGTGTCATTCTTCCCGTCTGAACAGCCCCCACAGCTTCAAACACAGAGACAAGGTCAATTTTTTGATTCCAATCCCTGGGATGACGACCGGCAAACATGGGGCCGCCGCTGATGAAAATGGCGGGAATATTCAACCGGGCCGCTGCCATGAGCATGCCGGGTACTATTTTATCACAATTGGGCACCATGACAATGGCATCAAAGGGATGGGCCGTGGCCGTGACTTCAATGGAGTCTGCAATCAACTCCCTGGAGGCCAGAGAATAGTGCATCCCCTTATGGTTCATGGCAATGCCGTCGCAGACCCCAATGGTGGAAAATTCCATGGGGGTTCCGCCGGCCATGCGGATGCCCGCCTTTACCGCCGTGACAATGGTGTCCAGGTGCATGTGGCCGGGGATCAGCTCGTTGGCTGAATTGGCAATCCCGATGAGGGGCTGCAAAATTTCTCTGTCCGTCAGGCCCAGGGCCTTTAACAGGCTCCTGTGGGGAGCTCTGGCCACTCCTTTTGTTGCAATATGGCTTCTCATGTTTGCGCTTCTCCAAAAAGTAAAAAAGCCGTTATCTGCCCTGTGGGGCTGATAACGGCTTTTAAAGTTGATGTAACGTTTATGCCACTAAGAGCCCCTTCGCCTGGAGGTGAGAATAATCACCTCCACGATAATAAGGACTAGTAGGTTGTTTACAGCATTTAGTTTCATATTTTTATATTCACTTTATTTAAAGATTATTTACTATATATAAATTTCATGAAAGTCAAGTAAAAAAAACAAGACCTGTCCAGGAGAACACAAGAAAAGAGAAGAGAAATAAATTCGATTTGACAAGCAAAGGATGGTTTGGATATACTCGGGGTGAAAAAATGTGTGTTCTATGACAAAAAACACATTTTAATTTATCAACCATGCCTGTTGCAATAAAGTTGGGTGTCCTGCCTTTGGTTGCAATAGTGTATAAACGGTCTTGAAATTAATCATGTATAATAAAACCGCACTTATCCAGTTTTCCTACCTTGTTTTAGGGATTGTTTTCCTATTGACAGGGCTTGCTGCCTTATCCAAGGCAACACCCCTGGTCATTTCCGGTCTTCTGGTGTTGTCTGCCTGGGGGTTCAATCATTATTTTATGATTTTAAAAGGCCGTCTGGAAGGTGCTTGTCATATTCTGACCCTGCTTTTTTTGATCTTTTCGGTTCTGTTCGTCTGTCTGACCGGCGGGTTTTACAGCCCGGGCTTTTTTATCCTGTTTTTTATGCCGGTGCTGGCCAGTCTGTTTCCCGATAAAAAATCCATGGCCCTATACAATGGGTGTGTTCTCCTTTTCTTGTGTTTTCTCAATTGGGGGCCGTCATGGGGTCCCGGGGTTTTGAACCTCAATCAATACCGGTTTTTTTTGATGGGGATTATTTTTTTTCTGTATGCCGGCGGCATGGGAGTGGTCATCAGCCGGAACCGACGGGACACAGAGGCGTTGAACAAATCCCGCACCCGGCTTAAAAGAGTATCCGAAGGGGCAAAGGCTGCCTTAAAAACAAAAGACAGGTTTCTGGCCAATATGAGCCATGAAATTCGGAATCCCATGAACGGAATCATTGGCATGATGCATGTGCTGCTGGATTCCGATCTCAATGACGAACAAAAAAGTTATTCAAAGATCGTCTACAACAGCACCCGGGCCCTGTTGTCCATTGTCAATGATATCCTTGACCTGTCAAAAATGGATGCCGGTCAATTGGAACTGGATATCAGACCCTTTGACCTTGAGATTGCCATTAAGGACATTGTTTCCCTGCCCGAACTCCAGGCCCGGCAAAAAGGCCTTAAGTTTACCTATTCCATAGATTCCAATATTCCCCGGCGTCTGAAGGGGGATATCGGAAGGATCCGGCAGATTATTCTCAATCTTACCGGAAATGCCATCAAATTTACCGAATCCGGCAGCATTGATCTGAGTGTCAGCCTTCAATCGGATGACCCTAAGGTTGCCTTGCTTCACTTTAGTGTGGATGACACAGGGATCGGGATTGCCGAAGAAAAAATATTGTCTTTGTTTGATGCTTTTACCCAGGCAGACGCTTCCATCACCAAACAATACGGAGGAACTGGCTTGGGGCTTTCCATTGCAAAGCTTCTGGTTGAAAAAATGGGGGGAAATATAGAGGTTGAGAGCATTGAAATGGTGGGAAGCACCTTTTGGTTCGACCTGCCATTGGAGAAACAGTCCCAGGAAGAAATCACTTTTGAGCTTCCCGTCGCTTCTCTTCAGGAGTGTAAGATTTTGGTCATCAGTGACAATGCCTCCCTTGGGAAAAATTTTGAAGCCAATCTGACAGCCCTTGGGTTACACTATGAGCAGGCCTGGGATGATGTGGAAGCCTTTGAGATGCTCAAATGGGCCCAGGACGACGGTATGCCGTTTCATATGGTTTTCATGGAGGCCCAGGAGTCTGATCAATATGCCAGGCATCTTGGTGAGAAGATCGCACAAGATCCCATGTTTAACCACCTAAAGATGATTCTTTTGACGGCAGTGGGACAGAAAGGAGATGCCCGGGTGTTTGAAACCATCGGATTCTCAGCCTATTTAAGCAAGCCTGTCGAGAAAAAAGTGCTGTCTGACTGCATCAAAGCCGTCCTGTCCATTCACAGGAGCAATATTTCCATACCGATCATTACCCGGTATTCCCTTGAGGAGACGAAAAAACAATCCCGCAGGATTTTAATAGTGGAGGATATGGAGACCAATCTTTTGACGGCCAAGGCCCTTATCGGTAAACAGGGATATAACACCGAAGAGGCAAAAAACGGTGCCCAGGCAGTGGCCCAGTACAAGGCAGACCCCTGTGATCTGATATTAATGGATATCCAGATGCCGGTTATGGACGGGTTAGAGGCCACACGGTTGATTCGGATTTATGAAAAAGAGCAGGGTCTTTCGCCGGTGCCCATCATCGCCATGACCGGAAACGCATTTGAAAGTGATCGGAAAAAATGTTTTAAAGCCGGAATGGATGATTTTATTCCCAAACCGGTGGAACCGGATATCCTGGCCCGGAAAATTCAGGTACATCTTGAAGATAGGTTCCTTATCCGGACCTTAACCGATCTGGAACAAGATTGCCTGGAAGAGAAGAACCAGGAGACAGAATCCCTGGAACTTGGCAATTTTGAGCACGACTATTTTGACCCGGATAGCCTGGATTCTGAAAACGGGCAGGGTCAGGAAGAATATTTGCAGCCCCGGGATCTTGTTTCCGGAGCAAAAGAGGAAGGGGAGGCCAAATGTTTCAACAAGGCGAAACTTTTTGAACGTTTTGGCAATGATGAAGAGTTGATCCGGGCGGTATTGGAGGCGTTTTTCCAGGAGGCTCCTGAACTCATTGACAGCATGCAAAAGGCCATTGACCAGGAAAATACCGAACAGGTAAGGTTTAATGCCCATTCCCTGAAGGGATCAGCCGCAAATGTGAATGCAGATATTTTAAGACAGACGGCTTTTTGCATGGAACAGGCGGCAAGCCAGGGGGATCCGGCATCACTATCCCGGCTTTTTCCGGATATTGAACGCGCGTTTGATGCTTTTTCAAAGGAAGGTAGTATATGATTGACATTGAAAACATGTCTATTCTTGTTGTGGACGACATGAAAAGCATGCGGTTGACCATACGGAAAATGCTCAGAAACCTGAACATCGGCAAAATACTTCGGTTTGCAGAGAATGGGAAGGAAGGGATGGAGGTTTTACGGAGCAGTCCCTGTGACCTTGCCATTATTGACTGGAACATGCCGATGATGAACGGAACCGAAATGATGGCCCGTATCAAGGACAGCCATTCCTTAAGGGATATACCCGTTATCATGGTAACGGCAGAAAACGAACGGGATATTGTATCTGAGGTGGCGGAATCTGAGATAGACGGATACCTTTTAAAACCATTGACCCTGGAAGCTCTGGACAAAAAAATCAAGGCCGTGGTGCATAGTGCCAATAACCCGGACCCGGCCACCGTGCATTTATTAAATGCACGGGAGTGCGAGGAAGCACAAGACTATGAAGGTGCCATCGAACAAACCAGGCTGGCATTGATTCACAAGCCGTCGGCATCCAGAATTTTGCGGAAACTGGGCCTGATTCATTTTAAAATTGGCAAGGCCGGTATTGGTGAAAAATGTCTTGAAAAGGCCATGTCCGTTAATCGGCAGGATACGATTACCCGGGATCATCTTGCCCAGCTCTATATTGACAAACGGGAGTATGAGAAAGCTGCCAGGATTTATCTTGAAATTCTGGGGTTGAGTACCCGGTATTTTGACAAGGCCATGGCTCTTGGGGAAACATTGTTCATAAGCGGGTATAAAACCCTTGCCATTGAATTGTTTTCAAAAATAGTGGTCAGATCCCGGAAAAACAATGTGTTCAAGGAAAAAGTCATTGAGATTTGCCTGGAAAACAAGGAATATGATTATCCGAAACAACTTTTAGAACAATTTATCAAGGAGAGTCCTTCCAATTATGACATGATGTTCAAGGCCGGTATGGTATACTATGATACAGGGGATTTTGAAAAAGCCCTGGGGTATTTCAGAACAATTGACTCCCATAAAAGGGACCATATCGAATCAAAACTTCAAATTGCAAGAATCCACTACATAAACAGGAGAATTCTTCAGGCAGATGATTACCTTAACCAGATTCTGAGGATTGATCCCGGCAACAAAGAGGCCCTTGAAATAAGAAGGGAATTGTAACTTCATTTTGTCTGAACAACCATCATCCGCTCCCAATGACGCCCCGGGGGGTTCAAATAGGATAGCCCTTCTTGAGGTAGAAATAAACCGCTTAAAACAGGCAGACATCCTAAATCAGACCTTACTTGAAATTTCCAATGCCGTCACCACCACCCTTGATTTGGATGCCTTGTATGCAAGCATTCACCAGTCCTTAAACCGGCTCATTTGCTTACCCAATTTTTACATTTGTATTTATGACAGGGAAAAACAATTACTACATTTCCCTTATTACAAGGATGAAAAAGATACCAAGAATGATGCCACCATTGTTTTGTTTGAGGAAAAATCCCTTACCGGTGAAGTGATTCTAAATAAAAAGCCATTGTTTCTGGATGAAGCCATGCTGCATCAGCGACATCAGGCAAACCGGGTCCAGGGAAGCCTGCCGAAAATTTGGATCGGGGTTCCCCTGATTGCCAGGGATAGCGTTATCGGCGCCATTGCAATTCAAAATTATACTGATCCCAAGGCCTTTGGCCAAAAAGACCTGGATATCCTCATCCGGGTGTCCAGCCAGATTGCCATGGCCATTGACCGTAAACAATTCCATGGCGCCTTAACCGAGAGTGAACAACGGTATAGAATCCTGGCGGAAAAATCCCATGACATCATCATGCGCTTTGACAGGCAGGGACGTCATCTCTACGTGAATCCAGCCATAAAAAGTTTGGGGATCTCACCGGAAGATCTGATTGGTAAAACCCACAAGGAAATGAATTTCCCCGATGCCCTTGTTGAAAAATGGGAATCGGCCATTACCTGCGTGTTCGCAACTGAAAAGGTGAACAGGATAGAGTTTAAATTCCCCGACGGCCCCTGGATCGACTGGCTTTTATGCCCTGAGTTCAATTCAGACCATGAAGTGATATCTGTGATTACCTTTGCCCGGGATATTACCGAAAGGAAACAAAGGGAGCTGCATACTTCCTGTCTTGACAGGGTCAACAAAATCATCATCACTGCCAATGATATCCCCCAGATGCTCAACCATATTTTAGATACCATCCTCGAGATATTTGACTGTGACCGGGCCTGGATTTTATTTCCCTGTGACCCGGAAGCCCGATTTTATGAAGTGCCGTTCATGCGGGCCAAGGCACAATGGTTTTTGACGCCCAATTACCGGGTTGAAATCACTCCGGAAAATCGTTGCATCCGCCGGGAAGTTCTGGCATCTGAAGATCCGGTGGTCTACGGCCTTGGTTCCCGAAATACCATCCTCACCTATATCTGGAATATATATCAAGTGAAGTCCCAGATGATCATGGCGGTGTTTCCCAAGATAGGGACAGCCTGGGAAGTGGGCCTTCACCAGTGTTCCCATGAACGGATATGGACCCTTGAGGAGCGGCAATTGTTCAAGGGACTCTGCCAGCGGATCAGTGACGGACTGAGCAGCATGCTGCTCTACCGTCAGCTTGAACAAGCCAAACACTACATTGACAATATTTTAAATTCCATGCCCTCCATTCTCATGGGGGTCGATCCTGAAGGCAGGATCACCCATTGGAACAAACAGGCGGAAAAGCTGACCCAGGTCCCTGCAAAAAAAGCCATCGGCCGATACTTTCATGAAGTGTTTCCGGAATTGGCTTCCTTTACCCAAAGTATCCAGACCGCTGTGACAGATCAAATCATGGTTGAGAAGACCAAGATCGGACAATCTGTGGGGGGTGAGGTGCGGTACAAGAATATCATCATTTATCCGCTGACCGGTGGGGAGAATCAGGGAGCGGTCATCCGTATGGATGATGTGACCGAACAAATGCAGATTGACGCCATGATGGTGCAATCGGAAAAAATGCTGTCCATTGGGGGCCTTGCCGCCGGCATGGCACATGAGATTAACAATCCCCTTGCCGGCATGATGCAGAATGCCCAGGTGATTTTCAATCGGTTGACAAAGAAGGTACCGGTCAATCTGGCGGCTGCACAAAAGACCGGCATCTGCCTTGACAATTTGTACACTTACATGGAAAACCGGGGTATCATCCGGCAGTTTGAGAATATTAACCAGGCAGGAAGCCATGCCGCAAAAATTGTGTCCAATATGCTCTCCTTTGCCCAAAAAGGGGAAGGCAAAAAATCCTATGAAAATCTTCTCCTGCTCATGGAAAAAACCATTGCCCTTGCCAAAAATGAGTATGATCTGAAACGAGAATTTGATGCCAAGAAAATCCATATTCAAATTCAAATAGACCCGGGCTTTCCCTTTGTCGCCTGTGAGGCCAGCAAAATTCAGCAGGTCTTTTTCAATATCCTTAAAAACGGAACAGAAGCCATGGTTGAGGTTGATCTCAAACCCTCATTCCGTATTGGATTTACAGTGGAAAAGCAGATGGCCGTCATTAAAATAAACGACACGGGTCCGGGCATGG
Organism: Desulfobacula sp.; assembly: GCA_013792075.1. Lineage (GTDB taxonomy): Bacteria > Desulfobacterota > Desulfobacteria > Desulfobacterales > Desulfobacteraceae > NBML01. The sequence continues at coordinate 13,629 of VMSR01000240.1, read as the reverse complement.
AAAAAAAATTGCAGAAAAAAATATTCGAACCCTTTTTTACTACCAAACCACCGGGAAAAGGTACCGGCTTGGGTCTTTCCGTCTCATATTTTATTGTTACAGAGGATCACAAGGGGGCGCTTGAGGTCTCTTCCTCTCGGGGGAAGGGTACCACCTTTACGATTCGACTGCCGATACATGGTTAATGGATGAGGCCATGTAGCCGGCGCCGAATCCATTGTCGATATTCACCACGGCGATATTGGAGCTGCATGAATTGAGCATTCCCAGAAGGGCTGTCATACCGCCAAAGCTGGTGCCGTATCCGATGCTGGTGGGAACGGCAATCACCGGGGCCTTGACCATGCCGGCCACCACACTGGGAAGGGCTCCTTCCATGCCGGCCACCACAATGAGCACGCTGGCCTCAAAAATTTTGTCCTTGTGGGCAAAGAGTCTGTGAATTCCGGCAACTCCCACGTCAAACAGGGTTTCCACTTCATTTCCCATGGCCTGGGCTGTCAGTGCGGCCTCCCTTGCCACAGGGATATCCGAGGTGCCGGCTGAGATGATGAGAATTTTCCCAAAACCAGTGAGGCTGGGTGGATTTGTTTGAATCCGCAAAAGCCTGGCATCTTCAAAGTATTCGGCAGCAGGCAGAACATTTTTCACCTCCTGTGCCTTGTCTTGGTCGATGCGGGTCACCAGAACGATTTCTTCTTTTGCTATAATTTTTTCAAGTATCCCGATGATCTGGGCACTGGTTTTTCCCTGTCCGAAAATAACCTCCGGAAATCCTTTTCGCAAAGATCTATGATGATCAATATGGGCAAAATCTATATCTTCAAAGGAAAGATCCTTAAATTGGATCGAGGCATCGGCTACGCTCAGACTGCCCTGGGCCACCTGGGACAGCAGCCTGGCAAGTGTTTTCTGGTTCATGGATATCCTTTAATTCTGGCGTCTGAGCCAGGAAAGTCCTTTTGCTTTTTCTTCTTTATGATCCGTAGATTCGGCATCGTCCGTGGATTCATCTGTTGTTTGGGATGCGGTCGAATTTTCTGGGTTGGTTTTTGGGTCCTGGGTAAGCTTGGTATTTCCCCATTTATACTTGCCGAATTTGCAGTATCCCTGGACATTGTTAAACCGGGCATCCACATCTTTCGGGATGGGAATGACATTGCCTTCAATATTGGGGGAAAGGTATTCTGAAAGCTCAACACTGCCGCCGCCGGAAAGGATTATGGTATCAATATCCCAGTCATTTTCCCAGAGTCGGTTCAGGTCCGATGCAATGGCAGAGGCCGCATGGGTATAGACCCTTTTTTTCAGGTTTGTGATATTGTATTCCTTGCCCTTGATCTTGATCATGCCGGATTTAACAAATTTAAAGATCCGGTACAATTCAATATTGATATTGCTTTCCTGTCTGAGTTTGTTGGCAAACACGCTGAAGCATTTGGAAATGCCGGTGTCCATGGTGGAAGACCCCCGTTCAATATACTGAAGATGGTCAAATATGGAAAAATCAGTGGTTTTAAACCCGATATCCACCACCCCCAGTTTCTGGCTGGCAAGGTTCTTGTCTTTGATTTTACCGAATTCATCAAAGATCAGATTGAAAATCGATCCAATGGGCTGGGGAATCACATGGATTTTGTCAATGTGGATCCGTTTGGTTTCATCCCTGCCGTTGGCAGTGTGAAAGGTGATTTCATGGATGCCCTGGATCATTTCCTTTAACCTGCGGGAATCGCGCTTCAGGTATCCCACGGGCAGGCCCGTCACCACATTGATGGGGCCGGCAGTGTTGCAGCAGATACCCGCTGCTGCGATGGCCAGGATTTTTACAAAGTTTTCAATGAGTTTTTCTTGGTCAAGGGTGAATTCTGCGATATTGGATTGCTGCTCGGCATAGTTTCCCAAAAAATAGGATTTGTCGTTTAAGGTAATATGCAGGTTGGAGGTGGAGGATTCCTCTCCGAGAAATGAGCGGAACTGGATGTCAGTGGCATCACCTATGAGCGATTTGAAAATCACGGAGTTTTTTCCATTATATGCCTTTGTAAATCCAAACCCGACATCAATTCCCACTATTTCCATTATCGTGCCTCCCTGAAATTTTTATGCGGATATCATTCTTGAACTGGTGCATTTTGTTTTAGAAAATAGATATCATTATGGGCCGAGGGTAGTCAAGGAATATTGATTTGGTCTATCGCCTGTTCTTGCACTTATCGGCTAAATATTATAATAGAGTGCCAACCAAATTTTACAAAATGGAAAGGCAGATGGAAAAAGACCAGGTGTTTGCAAAAAAAAAAGACAAAATAGAACCCTTTGCATTTAACAGGGAAGTTGCAGCTGTATTTGACGATATGCTGACAAGATCCGTACCCCTTTACGCCGAGAGTACCCGGCGTCAGGCACAGATGGCGGTTGGTTTTTTCCAGGACAAGACCCGGATTTATGACCTGGGATGCTCCCACGGGAATCTGGGTATTTTAATTGCCGATGAATTTAAAAACAGGCCCTTTTCCATGATTGGGGTGGACAGCTCTTGCCCCATGATTGAAAAATACCAGGCCCGGCTTGCGCAAAGGGACAATTCCCATCAAATTTCTCTGGTCTGCGGTCTACTTGAGGATATTGTCATCAAGAATGCCTCGGTGGTGCTGATCAATCTGACCCTGCAGTTCCTGGATCTGGGCAAACGGGATCAGCTGATTAAAAATATTTACCAGGGACTTATGCCGGGCGGGGTTTTGTTGATCACCGAGAAAATAATTCACCCTTCATCCCCCATCAACGACCTGGAGCTTTCATTTTACCGGCGATTTAAGCGGGAAAACGGGTATTCGGATCTTGAAATCAGCCAGAAGCGGGATGCCCTGGAAAAAGTGCTGATACCCGAAGCACTTGGGGTCCATCAACAGCGGATTATGGATGCCGGATTTTCAGTATTTGATACCTGGCTTAAATGGTTTAACTTTGCCGCCATGATTGCCATAAAGTAAGTGTATTATTGGGGTCAGCGCATCATTGGGTTTATTTTTAGTATAAACCCAATAACAAAAGCCTGACCCCGTAAGGACCTAAGGATAAAATGGAAGAATTTTTAAAACAGCACACACGCTTTAAGTTAGACAACTGGTATGAAGCGCTCCATAGGATTATTTCGGAACGAAGAGCCTTTTTAGACACTGCCGGGGGGAATTTTCTCAGGTTTAAAACAGTGGTGGAAAGCCTTCCGGATGTTGTTCCGTCCATAATGGATCTTAGGGGAAATCAGGTGCTGGCGGGAGATGAAGCCGATATTTCCCCGGATGACAAAAAAGAGCTTCACGAAAAATTGGCCCGGTTATGCCCCTGGCGAAAAGGCCCTTTTAACCTCTTTGGCGTGGACATTGACAGTGAGTGGCAGTCCTGGATAAAATGGAACCGCCTTGTGCCCCATTTGCCGGAACTTGAGGGCAAAAAAATTTTGGATATCGGCTCCAGTAACGGATATTACATGTTTAAAATGGCCGCGGAAAACCCCTTGTTTGTTCTGGGGCTGGAACCCCAGAGTTACTTTTACTATCAATATCTGGCAATCCAGAAATATGTGCAGCTAAAGAATGTGTTTTGCCTGCCCATCCCCCATGACCAATTGCCCGGGATGGACCGGTATTTTGACCTGGTATTCTGCATGGGCGTTCTCTACCATCGAAAGTCCCCCATTGAAATGCTGAAAACCATCCATGATTCCCTGAGAAAGGGCGGTCAAATTGTTCTTGAAAACCTGGTCATTGATGCGAAAGAAAATCTTTGTCTGTTCCCCAGGGATCGGTATGCCAAAATGCGGAATGTCTTTTTTATCCCGGATCTTCTGGCCATGGAATCCTGGCTTCTCCGTGCCGGATTTACCCATATTCGGTGTGTGGACGTGGCAAAAACCACCTGCGAAGAACAGCGCAGGACCGACTGGATCCAGACAGAATCCCTAAGGGATTTTCTGGATCCAGGTGATCCGGACAAAACCATTGAAGGGTATCCGGCGCCTGTCCGAGCCATCTTTATTGCCACGGCCTGATGGCGATTATTGCCTAAACAGGCTGGGGGTCGGACTGGAAGGATGTCACAAAATAGCGGCCGCAATCTTCATAGAAAATCACACCGTCAAGATAGCCCACATCGCCCTTTGTTTCATGGGGAAGTTTGAGTTTGAATTCCTTTAGGGGAAAAATATTCCAGTCATGGGAAACACAGACAGCGATTTCATTCCCATTGAGCTGTTTTAACCGGTCTGTCATGTATTGGCTTAATATGGCCGAGGTCTTTTCCGGACTCTCCATGATGGTATCGTCAATGTTATTGTCGAACCAGTTGCGGATAAAACACTGGCTTCCCTGGGCTTCCACCATGTGAATGGCCTTTTCAATGTCCTTAATGTAAAAGGGGGCCAGGTGCTCACTGGTGGTATTGTGGCTCACAGGGGTTTTGTGCTGTTGGGTATATCCCTTGTCAATCAGATAGGCGGTTTCAATACACCGGCCGAAGGTGGAGGAAAACAGTTTGGGTGCCGGTTGTTCAGGAAGGGCTCTGCCCAGTTCCAGGGCAAAATTTTTACCCTCGTCCGTAAGCCCCATAAAGGGTTCCATCCGGGCCTCCTTGGGATAAAATCGGTCGGAATGACGGATGATGACGGATATTTTTTGGATGCCGTTTTCTAAAAGTGCGGTTATGGTATCAATGGTCTGTCTGGATCTTACTTCATGTTTGAGTTTCATATATTCATTGCTCCCAAGCCCCCATCTTCGGGGATTATCTTTTTGTTGAATAGATTTCATACTCTATGGTATAGGTGCTGTCAATGCAAACCATCTGAAGGGAGAGCGTAACATGTCAAAGCAGATCAGTATTATCGGGGTTCCCATGGATTTCGGCCAGCTTCTCAGGGGAGTGGACATGGGACCTGCTGCCCTTCGGTATACGGGACTGATTTCCAGGTTAAGGGAACTGGGCCATGTGGTGAAGGACCGGGGGGATGTGAAAATTCCCATCCGGGATGCCGACAGGGAGGCACCCCTGTCCGAAGATAAATATTTAAAGGAAATCACCCAGATTTGTGAAGCCATTTACACTGAAGGGCAAAAGGCCCTCCAACAGGGGAATTTTCCGCTTTTTCTCGGGGGGGACCATTCCATTGCCGTGGGAACGGTTTCAGCTGTGTCCGGGGATGATCCCATTGGCCTTGTCTGGATTGATGCCCACGGCGATTTTAACACACCCGACACCTCTCCTTCGGGCAATATCCACGGCATGCCTTTGGCGGCCCTGATAGGGGAGGGCCATCCCTCTCTGGTGAATGTGGGCAGGCCCGGCATGAAGGTTGCTCCTGAAAATGTGGTTTTGATCGGCCAGCGGGACCTGGACCCGGAAGAAAAAAAACGGCTGAAAAAATCAGGTATCACCATCTTTACCATGCGGGATATTGACGAACAGGGTATCTCGTCGGTTGCCAACAAGGCTGTCATGAAGTTCGCCCATTTAAAACGCATCCATCTGACCCTTGACATGGACGCCCTGGATCCCCTGGAGGCCCCGGGTGTGGGAACCCCTGTGCCGGGCGGTATTTCCTATCGGGAGGCCCATTTGTTAATGGAAATTCTGGCCGATTCCGGCAAGGTGGCCTCCATGGATCTGGTTGAGGTTAATCCCATCCTGGATGTGGCCAATAAAACAGCAGAGCTTGCAGTGGAATTGACCCTGTCCGCTCTGGGCAAGAGTATTTTGTGAGTCTTGACGAGTATATCCACTCCCTTAAAAAGTATAAGGGCTTTGCCGGGGATATTGTCTCCCACAAAAGCTTTGCCCCTGTTTTGCCGGTGTTTGCAGATCCGGGTCTTTCACTGAAACAGGATCTTGGGCCCCTGCTGACCGCCCTGGGGCTTGACCGGCTCTATATTCACCAGAAAAAAGCCATTGACATGATCAACGCCGGCATTCACACCGTGATTGCCACCCCCACAGCCTCGGGAAAATCTCTGATCTACAATCTGCCCGTGGTGGATGGGCTATTGGAAGACCCGCAATCCTGTGCCCTGTATCTGTTTCCCTTAAAGGCCCTGGCAAGGGATCAGCTGGATACGGTTCAGTACCTGCTGACCCTGGCAGGCTCCCTGAAGGGGGACAGAACATTCCCCAAGCTTAGGGCTGCGGTCTATGACGGGGATATCAGTGCCTACCAGAAAGCCAAAATCAGAAGAGACCCGCCCCATGTAATCCTCTCCAACCCCGAGATGCTGCATCTGGCCATGCTGGCCCACCATCACCTCTGGGAAAATTTTTTTTCACACTTAAAATATGTGGTGATAGACGAGGTTCACACCTATCGCGGGGTCATGGGATCCAATATGGCCTGGGTATTTCGCAGGCTCTTGCGAATCTGCCGCCTCTACGGATCGGATCCGGTTTTTGTTTTTTGTTCGGCCACCATAGCCAATCCCGCTTCCCTTGCCCATAAACTGACGGGCCTTGATGTGGCGGTGGTGGACGAACAGGGGGCACCGTCGGGGAAAAAAGATGTTCTCCTGATGCGGGGTCTTGAAGGGGCTTCCCAGACCGCCATTGCCCTTATCCATTCGGCAATCCACCGAAATCTTCGCACCATTGTTTATACCCAGTCCAGGAAGATCACCGAACTCATTGCCATCTGGGCCTCCCGCCGGGCAAAGTCATTTGCAGGAAAGATTGCAGCCTACCGGGCGGGATTTTTACCAGAAGAGCGGCGGATGATTGAAAAAAAGCTTTCCTCCGGGGAACTGCTGGTCGTGGTTTCCACATCAGCCCTGGAGTTGGGCATTGATATCGGCAACCTGGACCTGTGCATCCTGGTGGGATACCCGGGCACCATTATGTCCACCTGGCAGCGGGCCGGCAGGGTGGGGCGGGACGGCAAGGATTCGGCCATGATCCTCATCGCCCATGAAGATGCCCTGGACCAGTATTTTATCAACCATCCGGATGTTTTTTTTAACATGCCTCCGGAAAAAGCCATTATCAACCCGGACAACCCCATTATCTTAAAACAGCACCTGGCCTGTGCTGCGGCAGAGCTGAGCCTGAAGCAGGATGAACCTTTTTTGGAAGATACAAAAATTGGGGAAGCACTTATTGCCCTGGAGCACAAGGGGGTCTTGCTGCGAAGCCGGGAGGGCGGCATCTGGTACAGCGCCAGAAAATCTCCCCACAGGGAGGTCAGCCTCAGGGGAACCGGTAATACCATTCCCATTTTTCTGGAAGAAACCCAGCAGAATATTGGGGATATAGACAAACACAGGTCCTATTTTGAAACCCATGAAGGTGCAGTTTATCTTCACCAGGGAAACGCCTATGAGATCACCCGGTTTGACCACAAGAAAGGTGTGGTTACAGCTGTGCAAAAAGATCTGCCCTATTATACCCGGGCAAGATCCGCCAAATCCACCACCATCATAAAACAATTGGATTCGTGCAAAATCCGCGGTACCCAGGTGGGATACGGCCTTCTCAGGATTACAGAGCAGGTGACAGGGTATGACCGGAAACTTGTCGCCACCCAAAAATCCATCGGCATCCTGCCCCTGGACCTTCCAAAGCTTGAATTTGAAACCCAGGGAATCTGGATTGAAATCCCGGATTGGGTAAGGGATGAAATCGAGTCTGAACAACTCAATTTCATGGGGGGAATCCATGCCATGGAACATGCGGCCATCGGTATCATGCCCCTTCTGGTGATGACGGACCGGAATGATCTTGGGGGGATTTCCACTCCCTTTCATCCCCAGATCGGCCGTGCTGCCGTATTTATCTACGACGGCATTCCCGGTGGCCTTGGCTTGTCAAAACAGGCCTTTGACCGGGCCCAAACCCTTTTGCAAAGAACCTTTGATGTTATTGCCACCTGTCCCTGCGACACCGGGTGTCCTGCCTGTGTCCATTCCCCCAAATGCGGGTCTGGAAACCGGCCCATTGACAAGTTCTCTTCAAAAAGTATGCTTGAATTGATGCTCCAGGATAAGGCTATCGACTCTTTTTGTACGGAACCTTTGCCTTCTTCGGACCTCCCATGGGCGGCCGGGACAGAAGAAACAGGCCCCTCGGATGTTTCTCCCTGTCTTAAACCGGATTTAAGATACGGTGTTCTGGACATTGAAACCCGAAGGTCGGCCCAGGAAGTCGGGGGATGGAACAAGGCCGAGCGCATGGGGGTCAGTATTGCCGTACTCTATGACTCCAAATCAGATGATTTTCATACCTTCTACCAGGAGGATATCCAAGCGCTGTGTAACCACCTGAAGCTGCTGGATCTGGTGATTGGCTTTAATATAATCGCCTTTGATTATAAGGTATTGTCCGGGCTGTCTGCCTTTGATTTTTATGGTTTGCCTACCCTGGATTTGCTCATGAAGGTCCATGAAATACTGGGCTATCGGCTTTCCCTGGATCACCTTGCCCAGCAGACCCTTGGCTGCAAAAAAAGTGCGGATGGGCTTGCGGCCCTTGAATGGTGGAAGCAGGGTCAGATAAAAAAAATCACTGACTATTGCATTCAGGATGTCCGGGTCACCCGGGATTTGTATCGGTTTGGCCGGGAGAATCAGTTCCTCTTGTTTAAAAACAAGGCGGGCAACCAGGTCAGGGTTCCGGTTCTTTGGTAGTATATTATCATCTTGCATTTTCTATCAGTTTTTATTATTGTAATTACTTTTGTAGATGCCAATAATTTTTTGAATCAACACACGTGGGAGAAGGGATGAATAAATTTTTTTATATCTGTTGCGCGGTCATGATTGGTCTGGCATATGCGAGCGGATTGTCGGCAGAAGAAAAGACCTATGTCGGGTCCGAAGCGTGTAAAGATTGCCATGAACAGCAATACAATAATTTTATGAATTTTTCAAAAAAAGCCCATTCTTTTGACAACATAAAAAAAATGGAGAAAAAATTGTCTCCGGAAGAATACCAGAACTGCTTTGAATGCCATACAACCGGTTACAACCAAAAAAGCGGATTTGTTTCAGAGGAGAAAACACCGGAATTAAAGAACCCGGGTTGCGAGGTTTGTCACGGGCCGGGCAGTCTCCATGCCGCGTCTGAAGATCCCGGTGAGATTGTCCGTAAAGTTACCATTGAAAACTGCAATACCTGCCACAGCAAGGACAGGATTGAAGCCTTTGATTTTAAGCCGCTCTTATTCGGTGGTGCCCATTGATTCTTTTGGAGGGAATTCATGTTCAAAAAATTGTTTAATTATATCAACAGCCGGTTGTGGATCCGGATACTGATCCCGGTTTCCCTCAGCGTCATTCTGGTGATGCTCTTAACCCTGTGGTACAATATTTCATTTCAAAACAAGCTGGGAACCGACCAGCTGACCAACCAGAACAAGATCATGGCCCGGGCCGTTGAGGGAGGCATGTTTGATGCCCTTGCCATTGGGGACAATGATACGGTCAGAGCCCAGTTTAAACAGCTCAATGAGAAAATTAAAGGGTTCAAGGTTTTTGTCTATGATTTTAACGGGATGGTCTCTTTTAGCTCAGATATCAATTCCGTGGGAAAATCTGTCAAGAATTATATAGGGGAAGACGCTTCCCGGGAACTTGATGCCATGTTGAAAACCGGTGAGGCCTCGGACGCCTCTTTTCGGGTGACCCTGGACGCGGAGCCGTTTACCATGAAGAATGATCCCATTCTGAACGATTCCAGGTGTTTTCATTGCCATGGTCAGAAAGCAAAGGTGTTGGGAGGAATTTCGGTATTCTCTTCCGTGGCATCCATGGAAGCCAGCATTAAAAAGGGGAGAAATACCAGCATTGTTATCGGGGTCGCAGGCCTTTGCGCCATTATTCTTTTTGTGTGGATGTTTTTCCATTTTTTGGTCAACAAAAAGGTGATGCTGGTCATGGATGCAACCTCCCGGATGCGGGAAAAGGATTTTACCCATGAATACACGGTCGAAAAGGGAGATGAAATCAATCATATCCTTTCAAGGATCAACGTGGTTACCCAGGAACTTCGCCAGACCATCGTGCATGTAGTGGATAATTCCGGTACTATTTTTTCTTCTGCAACCAACCTGAGCAAGATTGCGGACAATTTGAACAACTCCAGTCAGGAAGCCTCTGAAATGACCCGCAGCGTATCTGCGGCAGCCGAAGAAATGAGCGTGGGCAACCGGTCCATTGCCGCTGCCATGGAAGAGGCCACCCAATCGCTGAACGCCATTGCCGCTGCAGTGGAGGAAATGAGTGCCACCGTCAGCGAGATTGCAAAGGGATCGGCCGAGTCAAAACAGATAATAGCCCAGGTAGTGGGGGCCTTTGAAAGCATCGTTTCGGCGGTGGAAGAGCTGGGTTCCAGAGCCGATGATGTGGATCAGGTAACCGATGAGATTCGGTCTATTTCAGAGCAGGTTTCCATGCTGGCCCTTAATGCGAAAATTGAAGCAGCCCGGGCAGGGGAGGCTGGTAAAGGGTTTGCCGTGGTGGCCCATGAAATTACAGATCTTGCCACTGAAACCAGCCAGTCCACCATTGAAGCCGATAAAAAACTTGCCTGGATCAAGAATACTTCCAAAGAATTGATAGAACGCGTGAAGGGTCTTGCCGGTCTTGTCAGAAATTCCGATGATGCCATCTCCAGCATTGCAGCCGCAGTGGAAGAGCAAAATGCCACCACCCTGGAAATTGCAAAAAATATCAACGAGGTCACGGGAAAAATTTCCCTGGTCAACGAGAGTGTAAACCAGGGTGCCCATGTGGCCTCCGAGATTGCCCAGGATATTACCAGGGTGCAGGATGTGACTGTCCAGGTTCAGGAGAACAGCACCCGCCTCAACGAGAGTGCATCGGCATTGAGCAAGATGTCGGAAACCTTTTTGAACCTGGTCAAGCAGTTCAAGGTGTAAGGAACCCGGATAAAAATCTCCAAAATTGGACCCAGCCGACCGCAGAGTATTCAGGATGAATACTCTGCGGTTAGCTGGGCCAGTCTGCATCCCATAAAAACATGGACAAACTTTAAGGCCTTTTGAAATTGGCGGTATGGTTTTTGCAATTATATCCATGCGATGACGCATTTTGCGGGTCTTTTGGCAGATTATCTTATATGGGAAAGGGAGTATCATGGGGCTTAATTTTGACAATCCTATGGGCAATTCCAGGTTATACCCGGTCTCAAGGGAACCCCTGGAAACAGGAAACACACTCAAAAAAGCCAAGGTCACATCCGAATCCTTTCAGGCTTTTCTCAACAAAATTTCAGACGATCCCGAATCGCCCGGGGCAGTGTCGGATCAGCCCCAGAAGGCCGGGGACATCCAGAAAGCTTTGGCATTGTCCCAGATAATAAAACTTCAAATGAATGAGAGCTTATTGCGAATTCTCTCGGACACTGAAGGGGAAAATCCCACTGAAAACGCTTTAACCCAGGACGCTTTAACAGATAGTCTTGGGAATTTTTTTTCCAGGGGAGGGGACCCTTTTTTGTCAAAAACTCGACAGGTCCCGTCAGAAAGTGATCTGTCTTTGATTCATGTGCCGGACCAGAAGGTTGAAAAGACAGAAGATACCAATGGTTTTGGTGTCCATGGAATCGACGATATCATCCAAAAAGCTGCAAAAGCCCATGGTGTGGATTCCGGGCTCATCAGGGACGTGATCCAGGCGGAAAGCAGCTTCAATCCAGATGCAGTCTCTTCCAAAGGGGCCATGGGGCTGATGCAGCTCATGCCCGATACCGCTAAGGAGTTGGGTGTAACCGACCCCATGAATCCTCTGGAAAATGTTATGGGCGGAACCCGCTATCTGAAAAAACTTCTGGACCGCTATGACCAAAACGTGCCCCTTGCACTGGCAGCCTATAACTGGGGTATGGGGAACCTGGACGCCCACCGGAGAAGAATGCCGGCTGAAACGAAAAATTATGTCGCGAAAATCACGGGCATTGTCCTTTCATGAAAACCAGGAACCGGATCAGGTAAGGTTTTTTTCAACCCCATTTGCAATCTCTTCCAGGATTTTTCCCGCCTTGTCCCGGATCAGGACATGGCAGATTGAATCGCAGGGCGTTTCGGACAGGTTGATAATGACCAGAAAAGCGCCGGCATTCCTTGCGAATTCGGGCATGCGTGCAGCCGGTTGAACCAGAAGGGTGGATCCCACCACTATAAAAAGGTCGCTTTGGGCAGACAGCAGTGCAGCCCTTCTTGTCTCTTGTTCAGGCATGGCCTGGCCAAAGGAAATGGTGTCTGGTTTGTAATATCCGCCGCAGGCACATTCAGGTGCCTTTTTTCCGGCAGCGATCATGGCCATTGCCGTTTCCCAGGAGATAAGAGATTTGCACTCCATACACCTTACACGGCGGGTGTTGCCGTGGAGTTCGATGATTTTGTCCGAAGGGATACCCGATTCCTGGTGGAGTCCGTCGATGTTTTGGGTGATCACGGCCGTCAGGCATCCCAGTTCATGGAGGCGTGCAATGCTGGTATGGCCAATATTGGGTTTGGCTTGCTGCAGGCCTTTTTCCATATCCAGGCGCTGGCGCCAATACCGGATACGGGCCTGTTCATCGGTCATAAATTCATCAAAATACACAGGGGTACATTTGTCCCAGATCCCTCCCTGGCTTCGATAGTCCGGGATCCCGCTTTCCGTTGAAATCCCGGCACCCGTGAAGAAAATCACTTTTTTTGCCGTTACTATCTTTTGGACAATCAGTCCAATTCCATCAACGGGTGTTTTTTTTACTCTTCTGCCTTTTTCTTCTGCCATGGCAGTATCCTTTTGAAAAGTTTGTCATACAGGATATGAATTTCTTCGATGCGCACCATAAAGCCGGTCAGGGGCAATAGGATTGAAAAAATCAGGCCGAGAATGGCGCAGATAAGAAGGTTGTTCCCCAGGGTGGTCGGGTCAATAAAATGACAAAGTCCCCAATAGAGGGCCTGGAGGAGGGTGCCAAGCACCAGGGTCAGGGGGATAAGTTTTAGAAAAAACAGGTAGACCTCTTTTTTTTCTGTGTTCCGGCTTTTGCGGTTCCAGCATTCAAAGAGGAAAAGCGAGCTCAGGGTGACGGAAACAGTGAGTCCCAGGGCCACCCCTTTTATGCCCCAAATTTTCATGAATCCATAGATCATGGGCAGACTTGCCACCACGCACAGGGTGGAGAAAAGGGCGGGGAATAACGTATTTTGAAGGGCATAATAGCCCCGGGCAACAATGGTCTGGGCTGAGAAGGCAAAGGCGCCTGCCAGAAAAAAGGGAAGAATGCCTGCTGTCAATTGGGTTGCCTGGATGTCAAAGGCACCCCGTTGAAAAAGAATCATCACAATTTCTTTTCGAAGGACCATGAACAGAACTGAAAACGGAATCACCAGAAAAATAAACTTCAGGGTTTGATTGATCATATGGTTCAGGCGTTTAAAATCACCTGCCGCCGCAATTTTGGCCATAAAGGGATAGGAAGCCATGCCCACAGCCTGGCCGAAAAAACCCACCAGGATGAACATGATCCGCAGGGCATAGTTCATGGCGGCGATACTCCCTTCGGCAAGATCGGCACCGAAAACTTCCAGCAGGATTTCCGTTGAAAATGTCTTGGTCAGACCGACCACCAGGGGAA
>VMSR01000110.1 GCA_013792075.1 Desulfobacula sp. | reverse complement strand
TACAACAGGTCTTGAAAAAATAGAATTGCCGGACAAGGCGGGACGATTTGGTGAATACGGGGGCAGTTATGTGCCCCCACAGCTCCAGGCTGTTCTGGACGAAATCACCCAAAGTTATAACGCCATCAAAAATGATGACGCCTTTATAGCCGAATTACAAAACTTGAACAAGCATTTCACCGGCCGGCCCTCCCCGATATTTCATGCCAAAAACCTGTCTGAAAAGACCGGAGGAGCAGACATTTACCTGAAACGGGAAGACCTGAACCACACCGGCGCCCACAAGATTAACCACTGCCTGGGAGAAGCCCTTCTGGCCAAGCGCATGGGCAAGAAAAAACTCATCGCTGAAACCGGTGCCGGCCAGCACGGGGTGGCCCTGGCAACAGCCGCCACCCTGGTGGGACTTGAATGCGATATCTACATGGGTGAAGTGGACATAAAAAAGGAACATCCCAATGTGGTGAGAATGAAAATTCTGGGTGCCCGGGTCGTGCCCGTCAGCCGGGGAACAAAAACCCTGAAAGATGCCGTGGATGCAGCCTTTGAAGCCTATCTCAAGGACCCTGTCACCCAGCTCTATGCCATCGGCTCTGTGGTGGGTCCCCACCCCTTTCCCATGATGGTCAGAGATTTCCAGCAGATCGTAGGGCTGGAAGCCAGAGAACAATTCCAGGAGATGACAGGAAAACTGCCCGACACTCTGGTCGCCTGCGTGGGCGGCGGTTCCAATGCCATGGGCCTGTTCACCGCATTTCTCGAAGACAAGGATGTGGCTATCTTCGGGGTGGAGCCGTCGGGCCGGGGGTTTAAGGACGGAGACCATGCCGCCACCCTGACCCTGGGCAAGCCTGGTGTTCTCCACGGGTTCCACTCCTATCTTCTCCAGGATAAAGACGGAGAGCCCCTGCCGGTTTATTCGGTTGCCAGCGGCCTGGATTATCCCGGCGTCGGCCCCCAGCACAGCCTGCTCAAGGATATCGGCCGGGTCTCCTATGTGACAGCTTCTGACACAGACGCCATAGCCGCTTTTTTTGAATTGTCCAGGAGCGACGGCATTATTCCGGCCATTGAAAGCGCCCATGCCGTGGCCTATGCCGTAAGGCTTGCAAAGGATCTGGGAAAAGGGAAAACCATTCTGGTGAACCTGTCCGGAAGGGGAGACAAGGACATTGATTTTGTCCTTGAAAACTATGGCAAAGACTATGGAATATAGTAATCAAAGTTAATTTTTGACGTTATTAAAAATCGGGTCTGGAATCACGCTTCCAGACCCGATTTTTTTTATTTCCAGGGTCTTCTCGTTTTCTAAAACTTCTTTTTCTTAAAAGCATCTTTCAGCAGATTCCCTGCATTGGCAAGGATATATCCCACCATTTTGGGGTTTTCCTTGAGCCGCCTGACCGAATAGGCAAACCATTGTTTTCCAAAGGGCAGGTATACCCGGACCGGATGACCGCTGTCGATCAGAATCTTTCGCAATTGTTCTTCCACCCCATAGAGCATCTGGAATTCGTAGGACCCCCCGGGTAGATCCAGCTTGTCTATCAATTTCAAGGCCTGAAAAACCAATTGCTCATCATGGGTGGCAATGCCCACAAAACACCCGTGGGACAGAAGCTTTTCCAGAAGGTACACATAGCTTTCATTGACAATGACTTTGTCCTTGTAAGCAGTTGCCCGGTTCTCCCAATAATAAGCCCCTTTGCACAGCCTGATATTGGCCCCCTGGGAAATCAGGTCGTTTACATCATCAATGGACCTGCGCAAATAGGCCTGAACGACAATGCCCACATTGGAAAATTGTTCGTTCAGGGTTGAAAACAGGTCAAGGGTTTCCTGGCAGAGGGAGGCATCTTCCATATCGATGCGGACAAACATCTGGTGTTTATCCGCAAGCGTTACCAGGTGCCGGATATTTTCCAGGCAAAACGCTTTGTCCAGTTTCAGTCCCATGTGGGAGGGTTTCAGTGAGATTCCGCTTCCAAGGCCGTTGACATGGATGGCTTCGATGGTCTTCTCATACACCCTGACAGCCTGGGTACAATGGGCTTTGCTGACCGGATCTTCCCCTAGAAGATCCAGGGTCACCTGG
>VMSR01000255.1 GCA_013792075.1 Desulfobacula sp. | reverse complement strand
GGTGGCCACCATACTTTTGTTGCCGTTTGCATCCCGGCCCAACACCTGGGCACTCCCTTCTAAAAGAAGGAACATGCTGTCTCCCGGGTCCCCATAATGAATGGCAATCTCTCCCCTTGGAGTTTCCAATATCCGGCCCAGAAGAATGACCCGCTTCATTTGCCAGGCGTTCAGCCGGTTGAACAATTGAGAATTTTTAACCACCTGCCTGTTCAGGTTCAGTTTGACCAGATCCCAGATGGTGATGAGCTGGGTGGACGACAATAAAATAGGGGTCAAAAACAGGTCTCCCAGAAGCGCAAACACCATGACAAGGGCTGAAAGAAAGCCAAAACTGACAATGGGGGCAAAACTTGAAAAACAGACCACCAGAAATCCCATGGCCAGGGCAATGGAGGTGGACACGATGGGTTTGATCTCCGATCGGATACATTCATCAATGGCCAGGGTTTGATCCTGAAGCCGTCTCATCTCCCGGTTATACCGGGTCATAAAGTGAACCGTGTCGTCCACGGCAATCCCGATGGCAATGGCACCCACCATGGCCGTACCGACATTCAGAGGGATGTTTAATATTCCCATGACCCCGAAAACCAGAAGAACAGGGAAAGCATTGGGGACAAGGGACAAGAGGCCTGCCTTGAAATTGACAAACAAAAGGGACATGATGAAAAAAATAATCACCATGAGCAGGGCCAGAGATTTGACCTGTCCCTGGGCCATGGAGTCCGCAGCTGCATTGACCAGTATATTTTCACCCGTAAAACCGATTTTGACATGGGGATTGAAATGGGTGGTGATGTAGTTTTTCACATCTGCAACAGCGGTATTCAATTCATGGGAAGAACCGATGAAATGCCTTACCATGATATTGGCCTCACTGAAATCCGGGGTGACATATCGCTCGATATCCCCCCGCTGGAGGGTTAAAAGGTATTGAGCGATCAACTCTTTTGTTTTGGGCAGGGTGTAAAAGGAGGGATCTCCGTTATTGAGTTCCATATGAATCAGCTTTAAAAATCCTACCAGGGACATCTCCTTGTCAAACCATTTTTTTGCCTGCATATAGTCCATGAGCCCTGCAATTTGACTTAAGTTTTCAGGATCTTTAAAAAAACCAGCCGACCCGCTGCTCACACGGATATAAAACAATTGGGGGCCTGCGATTTCGTCATGGAGTACCCGACTTTTCACCCGGATGTCGGAACCGGGCTTAAAATATCCCAATAGTTCGTTGTCCACCCGGACATTCAGAGCAAACAAACCGATGAGAATGGAACCCCCGATTAACCCGATAAACATCTGTTTTTTCCGGGTATGTATTAAATGAATGATATGCTCTGCAAGCAAGGTCATTACCCTATCATTCATCCGCTTCTTTTTCCCTTTGGGTTGTTTTTGTTTCGGGCCGAAATAATGGAGGAAAACAGGGGCGATCATGCAGGTCACCAAGGGATTGATAAAAAGCCCGAAAGCCGCTACAATTCCGAATTGCCGCAGGATCAGTATCTGGTTGAGGGTAATGGAGAGAAATCCCATAAAGGTGGTAAGGGCCGTGAGCATGACAGCTGTGCCGGTCTTGGAAACCATGTAATCCATGGCCGCGAGTTTTTCCCCGTTGTGATGTTCAAGGCCGTCCATATATTCTGACAGCAGGTGGATATCTTCGGTGGAACCGATGACAATGATCAGGGACGGGACCACAACGGTCAGGATATTTAAGGGAATCCCCATAAACCCCATAAACCCTGCCGACCACAGCACACTGACACCGGCGGTCAGCATGGGAAGCACAGCCCCGGCCGTTGACCGCATGGTCAAAACCAGGATGGACATCAGCACCAGCACGGACAGGGGCAACATGATCATCTGGTCCTGGAGGATGTAGCTGATGATGGATTTTCTGACATAGGAATTGCCCAGCTGAAAAATCTGGTCAAACCGGGAAGCGGATTTTGAAATAATCTTATCAATTTGCGCGATGAGCTTTATTTCGAAATCAGGATCTTCCCCGTCGGGCCGGATAAACAGGTTCAGGGCCACAGCATTGCCGTCCTGTGCAATAATATTGTTTACCAGCAGGGGATTTCCAAGGGCATCGGCTTTTATCTGTTCCGCTTGTTCCAGAGTTTCGGGCAAAAAATCCATCAAAGGGGAGACACTCAGCACCCCGTCTTCCCCCTTGAAATTGGTCACCGAAAACAGGCTCTCCACCTTTTCCACACCGGCAAGCTCTTCCATCTGGAAATGAATTTCATCCAGCAGGGCCAGCTTTTCAGGGGTAAACAGGTCCTTATCCTTGACAAAAATGACCGTTATATTGTCTGAACCGAATTTTTTGAGGGTATCGTCATAATAGGCCCGGGCAGGATCCCCCTGAATCATCATGCCCGATGAGGAGGAATCTATCTGTATTTTCGGCAGCCCATATGCAAAAAAAACAGATCCCAAAACAATTATAAGTGTGACAATCCAGGGATGACGACGACTCCATAACATCAGTGATTGCATTGCAATTCCTTAGGTGGTTGTTCATCCTCTATTTAAAAATGTTTTTCGCTGAGAACAAACCGCTCTGTAAAAACCTGATCGTCAATGGGTTTGTTCAGTTCCCGGGTTTTGACCAGGGCCAGGGTTTTATGCTTTTTCCGGTGGTGGTCCATTATGATTTTCCGGGGCCGGTACACAGGTCCTGCAATATTTTCCCACTCAAAGGATTTCTGGGTTTTTAGCAGCCGATTTTTTTTGTCATAAAATTCAATCTTAAGGGTAAAAAAATACTGCTGATCCACCCACATAACCCGCCTTGAATAACCGCTGGATTCTTTTGTCCCGACCATGGGTACGGCCTCGATCACATGGCAGTCCCTTGGGTGCGTATCCAGGGTTTCCCTGCCCAGAAGGGTATAGGTATAATGATCAATCTTTTCGGGTTCCAGATCCTCATAGGTGAAATCCGTGCCCATGAAATAGGATCGTTTGCTGGCACTTGCAATACGCTGGAGTTTCTTGACCGCCGGCATATACATCCACTGGTCATCTTCATCCTCATGTTCATGGGTGAGCAGGGCGGTTCCCCGGATATCCGCCGGTGCCGTAAACACCACAAGATACCGGTTAAGACCATTTTCCACCTTCTTTGCATATCGCCTCACCTCGCGTTTTTCTTTTGTATCGCTTTTCACATCCACCAGAAGCATGAGTTCCTCACCATATTCTGTTTCAACGGTCTGAAACGTTTTTTGTTTTTCCATGACCTGGCGACCGGTCAGTTCTTCGGTGATTCCCGGTGAAGTTACGAACAGGCCTGAAACCAGCGCCACAGACAGAATCGCTAAGAAAATTCTCATCTTATCCTTCCCTTTCGGTTTAAACCGCAACCCGGGGATTTTTAAACTTGCCCGGTACCATGGGTGACCCTAAACTGCTACCAGAAAAAGTTAAGGCCTGCAACAATAATCTTGACAGATTCCGTCATCCCGGGCGATAGAGTCAATACTTTTAATGCAAGGATAATTTTCATGGGAAGGTACTACATTGTCTATAATCCGATTACCCTGGACCTGATGCATCTCATGGATCAGGTCCAGGATGTGACCGGGGTGATCTCCGACCTTACAGGGAGGGAATATTCCCAAATCAACCATGAAAATTTTCCAGACTTTTTGAAATTTAATCTGAACCGCCGGAAAAAAGGGATGACCCATACCCTTGGGCTTGAAAGCAAGGCCGCTGACTATATTGCCAACCAGATCGCAAAGATCGAGCCTTTTGCAGACATTATCCTTGCAGACGGCGACAGGCGGCGCCTAGAAGATATTATTGCCGAACACGGGAAGCCCGGGGCGGTGTTTATTACCGCCATGAGCGCAAATTTCCCGGTTGCAGCCCTTACGGCCCTCGTGCTGAACCATGGGAAAATCCCCGTGCTCATCGGCGGGGTTCATGTGTCTGCTTCGAAAATGGACATGGATCTGTTCGTCAGAAAATATGCCCCCTATCCACGGCTTGTCTCCCAGGTGACAGGCCCCGGTGATTCAATGGTTTTTTCAGACATCATGGCAGGGTTGAACCAGGGAGACCTTAAACCCGAATATCTTGGATCCATCATGATTGAAGACGGGATCTGGGGGGCAAAAAATATCGAACATATGGCACCCATGAACCCTGTTTTTCTTAAAAAATTCCCTTTGGTGGGGCCGATTCTAAAAATACTGTTCCGAATCAACCCCATTGCCCCCTATCTAGGTTGCCCTTTTTCCTGTAATTTTTGTTCCATATCCACCATCCCCGTGACCCAGCGAAAATTTGTCGCCAGAAGCGCTAAGGACTTTGTGGATGAATTAAAATTTCACCAGCGCAAGGGGGCAACACTTGACAACCGAATCTATTTTTTTCTTCCTGACAATCTGCTGCTGGGCAATGGCCGGCTGGAAGAAATACTGAACCTGATCATCCAAAGCGATCTTGTGATCAATTATGCGGCCCAGATATCCATTGATGTGGCCCAGAGGCCGGATCTTCTGGAAAAACTTCGCGCATCGGGTGCCACCCACTTTTTTATCGGCTTTGAATCCCTGAATCTGGACAACCTGAAATTTATCGGCAAAAATATCGTCCCGGCCATTGAAAAAAGCGGCAAATCGGTCCCACATTTTTATGCCGACATGATCCGGACAATTCAAGGCTATGGGATTTCCATTCACGGTGCCTTTATTTTCGGCCTGCCCCATGACCGGTTTGATTCCCTGGAAAACCATACCGGCCGGGAAACTGCAGATTTCTGCAAAAAAAATCATATCGGCCTTCAGGGATGCCAGCTGACGGATCTGCCCGGTTCAAAAAATTTTGAGCTTGCCCAGCAGAACAAGAGCTTTGTATACGGTGCCCATGGCTCCATGGGGTATTTTCTTTCCCTGTGCGTTTCAGACCTGTCCGAATGCAATCGGAAACCGCCGGAAAACCTTTTCCACAGCATGCTGGTGGTTTTGCACCTAACCTACCAGGCCATCCAACAGGTCGGATCAACTTTAAATATCCTCAAAACAGCTTTTTTTGCCTTCCGAAAGGCCGCAAGGTATCCCACAAAAAATGGCAGCCGCTCCCTGAAACAGCGTTTTATTGATGCCTGTATTGCGGCATCGGCCCAGATCGTGGTCAACAATCTTTTCCACGCAGAAGAGACGGTTCGCTCACGGCCGGACGTAAAAGGCGCCTATGAACGGTATTTTGCCAGGGAAAAAGATGCCCGGATCAAATCCGCTTTTGCAGGATATGTGCAACAATTTAT
>VMSR01000070.1 GCA_013792075.1 Desulfobacula sp. | reverse complement strand
CATCTGGTTTTATTCCATGATGCCACCCTGTCCCGGTGCACGGATGCGCCGGCTCGGTTCGGATATGCTGCATCAGGAGATGCTGGTACAGCGGAAGATACCCTGATCCGCTACACATTGGCAGAACTTCAAACCCTGGACCTTGGGTCTGTTTTTATATCCAAAGATCCCTTTTCAACCATTGCCCGGGGCAGGATAAAAGCTCAGGAGCTGGCTGCCTTCAAGGGGGAGCAGATTCCCACCCTGGAACAGGGGCTTTTGCTGACAAGGGATCTTGATTTTAAGATCAATATAGAGCTTAAGGACCATGGAAATGAGCCGGCCCCTTTTTTCCTTGCCTCCCGAACCCTGGAAACCATCAAACAAACCAATATCCCCCTGGAACAGGTGGTTATTTCCTCTTTTAACCATGACTGGCTCCGGTGGGTGAACAAAAATGCCCCCATTGAGATCCAGGCATTGGTGGGGGATGACGATGTGCTTCCCCTTGATTTTAAGGATTTTTCATTCCCGGTGTACAATGCCAATGCCCTGCTGATAACCCCAGCCCATATGGAAGAACTCAAGGCAAAAGGCAAAAGAGTAAACCTGTTTACCATCAATGATCCCCAGGAGTTTACCCGGTTTGTCGCTGCCGGGGCGGACGGAATTTTTACGGATTTCCCCCAAAGATTTATCCCCTGAAAAAGGATTGAAACGCCCCAATGGCATGGTCAATATCCGGGGCCTGTATATCCAGGTGGGTGACCAGGCGCAAATGGCTGGACGGGTCAATGAGAATCCTGTTTTCCTTTAAATGCCCGTGCAGTTTGGACATGTCGGCCGTGATATCCGCAAAAACAATATTGGTCTGAACCATTTCCGAATCAATTTTTATGCCCTTGATCTTGGCAAGCCCTGCGGCCAGGTGCCGGGCATTTACATGGTCCTTTTCAAGCCGGGCCACATGGTTTTCCAGGGCATAGAGGCCGGCTGCCGCCAGAATGCCTGCCTGGCGCATGCCGCCCCCCAGAACCTTCCGCCACCGCCTGGCCTTTTGGATAATTTTTTCAGGACCGCAGAGAACGGATCCCACGGGGGCCCCCAGCCCTTTGGACAAGCAGCAGGAGACGGTATCAAAATGCCGGGTGATCTCTTCTACCGCCACATCGAGTTTGACGGCCGCATTAAACACCCTTGCCCCGTCCAGGTGGAGGGAAAGTCCGTGGGTGTTTACAAAAGCACGGGCCTTGGCAAGGTAGTCCATGGGCAGGACCTTTCCGCCCTGGGTATTTTCAAGGCAGAGTAATTTTGTTTTCGCAAAATGGTAGTCGTCCGGCTTGATAAAGTGGGCCACCTTTGCCAGATCCAGACTGCCGTCGGGTTCAAGATCCAGGGGCTGGGGCTGGATGCTGCCCAGGACGGCAGCTCCCCCGCCCTCATAGCGATAGGTATGGGCCAGCTGGCCCACAATATATTCATCCCCCCGATTGCAATGGGACATCAGGGCCAGCAGATTGCTTTGGGTGCCGCTGGTGCAAAACAGCCCCGCTTCCATACCGGTCATCCGGGCTGTGGTTTTTTCAAGCAGATTCACCGTGGGGTCTTCCCCATACACATCATCTCCGACTTCGGCCTGCATCATGGCTTCCAGCATGGGTTTTGTCGGCCTGGTAACCGTGTCGCTTCTCAGATCAATCCATTTCATATCTGGTTTTCCTTTATTTGTATTTTTATCCAAAGAATCCGGTCTGTTTCTTCTTATCATACTTTGGGCGGCAATTTACAAAAATATGGTTCAGCTTGTCCTTAAACAGCTTGATCTTGGTCCGCCCGGGAGCATTACATTTTGTTACACAATTTTACCCGGCAGAAAAGCTATTTGTTTGAAAAAAGATATATTGATCACCATGACAGTCCCAGGGTGTAAAATTTGAACAATTCAAGGAGGAGAAGGGTATGAAAAAAACAAGTATCGGCATTGCCGTCATCGCAGGGTTAATTTTTTGCACGACCATTTTTATCGGGTGCCGTTCCCATGGCAGCCAAAGAGGCCTTGCATTTGGCTTGGATTACATCAGCGAAATTCTTGATCTGACAGCAGCCCAGGAGTCACACCTGGCCCAGATCAAGGATGAAATCCAAGCAAAAATGGATCTTGTGCACAAAGACAAAAAGGCCATGCATGCACTGCTTAAGGAACAGCTTGGGTCCGACCGGATGGATACTGCCGTGGTCAAGGATCTTGTGGCCGGCCACCGTGAACGGATGAACCAGGTGATTGATCTGGCCGTTGACCGTCTCATTCTTTTCCACAATAAATTGAGCCCTGATCAAAAGGCCAAACTGATCAAAAAGATTGAAAAATTTGAAGCCTGGCACAACAAAGAGTGGTAATGAAACCCAGGCCGGCCCATGCATAATGGGAATCCCAGGCAGGACATATTTTTGGGATTCCCATTGTGGTGCAAAAAGGGTATATGAAAATGGGTGAAAAGGAGAACGTGGGACAGCATGAAACAGACAATTTTAATTGTTGATGATGATGAAAAACTTAACCGGCTTCTGGAAAAATTTCTGGGAGATTTTGGGATGGCCGTGCAATGGGCGGTCACGCCTTCGGCTGGGTTTAAATTGTTAAAAGAAAGCCCTCCGGATTTGATCATTCTGGATATCATGCTGCCGGAAATGGATGGATTCGAGGTCTGCAAGACCATCCGGAGAACCAGCCGTATTCCCATCATCATGCTGACAGCCCGGGGGGATCTGACCGACAAGGTGGTCGGCCTTGAACTCGGGGCAGATGATTACCTTCCCAAGCCCTTTGAACCCAGGGAGCTGGTGGCCCGAATCC
Organism: Desulfobacula sp.; assembly: GCA_013792075.1. Taxonomy (GTDB): domain Bacteria; phylum Desulfobacterota; class Desulfobacteria; order Desulfobacterales; family Desulfobacteraceae; genus NBML01. Next base: position 55,624 of record VMSR01000070.1, on the reverse strand, counting down.
AGTCCGTGCTCAGGCGGACCAGTCCACTCCTTTTTGGGAAAACAGAAAAGTTTGGCAGCCTTGAGATTGATTTTGCCCGTCAAACAGGTGCCTTGGACGGCCATCCCCTGGATTTGACCACCAGCGAATACACGGCCCTTTGTTTTTTGGCTGTAAATACCGGCAAAGTTCTTGACCGGGACCAGATCCTGCAGGAGCTGTCCGGCATGGACTGTGAGGCATTTAACCGAACCGTTGATGTGGTGGTCAGCAGGCTTCGCCAGAAACTCAAGGATGACCCGAAAAACCCCAGGTTTATAAAAACCATCTGGGGATCAGGCTACCTGTTTCTCGGCGGAAGCCCGGAAGCGTGAACATGATCTTGAAATACTTCACGCGCAGTATTCACTCGGTACAGGCCAAGCTCATTATCATCAGCCTTATCACCTGGATCTGCATCGTCCTGGTTGCCGGAAGTCTTTTTGTCGTCCATCGCCTCACCTCGGTTACACCATTCCACACCAATGCCATTCAGTATTTCACCTATGTGATCAATGACCTGGGCTCCCCCCCGGATATAGAACGTGCCAGAACCATATTCGGGCAAACAGGCCTCAAAATTGCCTTCCAGGGGGATACGGGCTCCTGGTCGTTGATTGAAGCGCTTCCTGAAAACAATAAAATTCGATACCGGCTGTTTTCCAATTCAAAGACCATATACTTCGGCAGATACCATGGCCGGCATTTTTTAAAAAGCACCCATGAAAAAGGGACCTTTGTTTTTGAATTTTCCGGGTACGATAAAAACAAGACCCATTATCTGTGGCTGCTTTTGATTTTATTGATATCCCTTTCCCTGGTCCTTGGCGGCGCCTATTTTGCCGTAAAAAAAGTATTGGCCCCCATCAACTGGCTCCATGAAGGCGTAAAGGAAGTGGGCAGGGGCAACCTGCTTCATATTGTTCCGGAGAACAGAAAAGATGAATTCGGAAAACTGGCCGCAGCATTCAATGCCATGACACGGCGGCTTCACCAGATGCTGGAATTCAAACACCAGCTGCTGAGGGACGTCAGCCACGAACTTCGATCCCCCCTGACACGGGTCAAGGTGGCTTTGGAGTTTCCATCCGATGACCAGATGAAAAAGAGTATCAGCGGGGATATTCTGGAAATGGAAACCATGGTGACCGCCATCCTTGAAAATGCCAGACTCCACCATGACCAGGCCAATCTTGAAAAACAGTCTTCCGACCTGGCAGCCGTTGTCAAGGATATTGCCGTCAGCTTTGAATCCAGGACACCGGGTGTTGTTTTTTTTGAACATGGTCCTGTCATCTGCGAATTTGACCGGGCCAGAATCAAAACAGTGGTGGTCAACATTCTTGAAAATGCCATAAAATATTCAACCAGAGACAGTGATCCTGTCACCATTTGTCTGGACCGGCACCCCCCCTGGATCACCGTGAAGATAACGGACACCGGCATTGGCATGGATAAAACCAAACTGCACCGTGTCCTGGAACCGTTCTACCGGCTGGACAAATCCCGCTCAAAACAAACCGGTGGTTACGGCCTGGGGTTAAGTCTGTGCAAAACCATCATGGATGCCCACAACGGGAAAATACAGATCGACAGTGCGCCGGGCAAGGGTACTGTTGTTAGTCTTTTTTTGCCGCTACCCTGAAAAGTTCAAGCAAGTAAAATCAGGCCTGCCACCCAGCTTGCGGCATCTTTATCTGATAAAGCGGTATCTTTGGCTTTCAGCGCCGACCACCCGGAAGAGATCATCAACCGGCTGACATCGATACCAAAACCTGACATGGAGGGGCGGGCAGATTCCATATGGCGGCAAGGTGTATTTTCTGTTACAACGCAGCAGTTTTCCTGATCGCTGCAAAACAATTCCTTACAGGATCCGCCGGCAAAGGCTTGAGATTTTCCAAAACCCATTTCAATGGCTTTTTGTTCTACTGCTGCAACAATTTCATGAAGCAGTTGCATCACACCCTTGCGTGAATCGGAAAACATAACAGATGCTGGCAATTCTATTTTTACGGTAATGGAATAATCGCTCTGCATCTGCCATTTTCTAAATTCGACCGGTCCTTCCACCGTGGGTGGACAGCTTGCCGCAAGCCCGTAATTCGGGCAGGGGTGCGATCCATTACAAAGCGCTGCCAAATCATCCTTCACCAGAATCGCTTTGGACGATATAATAGCGGAATCGCTTGCGCCAAGGCTTTTTGCTTCCCGGAGCAATCGTTCAAGCTTTTGTTTCATACTTGACCCGTCTCTTCCCTTTATAATTTTCTTTCCTCTGTAATTAATTGAAAAACATCTTCTATAAATTCTGGAGGATCTTCAATATTTTGAATCGCTTGCAAAGATATTTAATCCACAACAATGTTTCTTCCTTGTCGCTTGGCCTCATATAGTTTTTCATCTGCTTCCTTTATCATATGGTCTATCGTCTTGTGTTCATCAAATTCACACAACCCTGCACTTAAGGTTATGGTCGCACCTACTGTAAACTGATAACTTTCAATAGTAGAGCAAAGTTTTATAGCCAATACCTTAGTTCCACTCAAATTGGTCCCAGGGCACAACACTAAAAACTCCTCGCCTCCCCATCTGCCAACAATATCTGTCGAACGGAAAGTGTTTTTTATTAATCGTGCTATTTCATCAAGTACAGAATCCCCGGCTTGATGTCCATAAGTGTCATTGATTTTTTTAAACCAATCTATGTCAAACAAAATGAGTGAAAAAGTATTTCCGTATCGGATTGCCCGTTTCCATTCTTTTTCCAATTGACTATTCATTTTATGGCGATTTGATAATTTTGTGAGTTGATCCGTTGTGGAAAGAAATTCAAGCTTTTTGTTTATAGTTTGCAATTCTATATTCTTAGCATACAACTCATGCTCTGTGAACTGTTCAATATCCGTGGCTATTGTACCAATTTCATTCTTTGGATATTCATAGGCAGGGCCAAGGTCACAATCTCCTGTAATGATGGCATTAACCCTTTTTTTAAGCTCAATTAGCGGAATAATAAATCGTTTACTTAATGAAGCACTTAAAAACCAGGCAAGGAAAACAGCTACAACTCCGATTATTAAAATGCTGACAAATATTTTCAGAATAATCGGATTGATAATTTCGCTTCTATCCACTACTGTTACAATAATCCACCCAATTTTATCAATTCGGCTGTAATAAGCGAGTTTATCAGCATCATTAAGCTTATAGCTAAATTCCCCATTTTTTTTATCAAACGTTATCGGAGAATTGATTACATCCGATATAGTTCTGTTTAAAAATGAATTTTCATGATGGATAAGTATTTTTCCATCCTGTTTTACTGCAAAGCTATAAGATGATTTATATTCCCCCCCTGTTTCTTTCAATAAATTCCCAACAGTATCAATAGAGCAATCAATCGATATAACGCCATTAATTTTATTTTCAAGATCTATCAACACCTTGCTGATAGAAACTAACCACTCCTTAGTTTTCATTTCTTTATAGGGCAGCCCATCTGAAATATTGGGTGCAGATTCTATTGCCACTTGATACCAGGGGCGAACAACTGGATTATAGCCTTCTGGAGGGGTATAGTTATTTATCAACAAAGAACCATTCTTGTAGCCTGAATAAATATAATTTATATCAGGATTAGCTATTTCGAGAGATTTGTATAAATCTAATATTTCTTTATGATCGTCTGCACCAAGAGAAGGGGCATTTTTAATTTTGTTGTTGGTTGCCAAAAATTGAACGGCATTGTGAATTTTAGTGAAATAACCTGCTATAAAATAATTTACAGCTTGATTTCTTTGCCTGATAACAGCATAGGCATTGGAAATCCCGGAATAGTAAAGAACACTCGACGACAAAATGCTGAATATTATTAATATTGCACATGAAAGAATTATACTACTTTTAAATAATTCTTTTCTGATAGTCCTTTTGTTTGAATTATTCATCAACTCGCTTTTTTATCATAGTGTTTTCAATGTTCACAGAACCCGTGGTCCAGAGTTCAGGATAACCGATTAGATTGGCTTCCTGGCCGAGTTGTCGCATAAACTGAAATTAGCCCGAACATCACCTAAAATCGGTGTGATCTGAATGGCAACAACTTGAAACATTTCCGGAACTCCTCTTAATCGAGCGGTTATAAAAAACGATTTTCACAATGATTTTTCTGCAGTTGACGAGTTTTACAAATTTGATTAACCTCAGGCTTAGCTTGTTAAAGCTATCACAAAAGAACAGTTCATTCAAATCATTTTTCCATTCTGGCCGGGTTGACGAAACCCGGAACTGATGATACCGCATCCCATTCTCGGGCATACCCCCCCTAAACCGTGGCTAAATCCTGTTTAAGGAGGGAGAGACGTCCAATGAAATCTATCTGGTCCGCAGGGGATGCGTGTATCTGTCCAGATGCTCAAGGACTTTCCCATGGCCTGAGCAGGGGGGGTGGCATAGCCGGGCCACTTCTTTTTTCTGATGGTTTTGATCAAGCGGTTGAATCCGGACGATGTTTTATATTTGTCTCTGGTCATATTTTTCATTCTCTTTGTTAATTCGATACCATGGTAATTAACTACCATATTTCTGTAAAAATCGCTTGGTGGCCCAATGCAGCATCTCTAAAGCGTAGTTATTCCCGGCCAGATAAACGCCCACCCCGAACATGATGTGCACCAATATGAAAACAACAGGGCCGCCAATTGCAATTATAAACGGTTTGGTTAATTTCACCGACAGATAGGTCAAGAAAGCCAGAGCCGGAAAACTTATCAAAAAACTCATCACAAGTAAGACCAATCCTATGTAAACACGCGGGCCAGGTTGCTGTTTCAAGATAGGCAGCCCGTCCGGTTTGGTCAGGGATTTTTGACCGAACTTGGTCTGCTCCAACTTACGGGCAAAAGACCTAAGAAGGACCACTTACAATTTCTCCTTCATTTACCACTCCTTATGAGCTCGTTGTGATAAAACCTTTTCCAAACAACAAGAAGGTTATCTATTTTTTTAACAGATCATTGCCCCAAGATCATCATTGCGACCGCAATACCAAGGGTCAGATGACCAAGGCCGTTCGGGTGTGGGTCGCAGCCCTGGAAATCGTCTTCAGTCAACAGGGTGTAGACGTCGGGTCCACAAACCACACCCTTGCGTGTGCTGCACATGGCCTCCACAATGGTGCGATACGCTTCCAGACGCATAACGACATCTGGATTGGTCGATTCACACATGGGGGGTGGCGTCATCAGCATGACTTGTCCTGCACCATCATTGAGCAGGTTTGTCACAAGGTTGGCGAGGTTGTCACGGTATTCATTGGGAGAAATGGGTGCGGGTTCAAAAAAACCGGTGGCATCGTTGGTACCCAGCATGACCGTCACCACATCAGCGGGAAGATTCGGTCGAGCCCGAGCTTCATAGACATTCCGGTCCCAGAACTGGCCGCCGCAATGTGTTACTCCGCCGAGCGAAGACCAATCCCATGTTGTGGCCCCACCGCAACCGACCTGAGTGACCGTGAATCCCTTCCCCAGAATCTTCGCTGCAACGGCGGTGTAAGGCTCGGCTGAAGGATTGCTCTGTACCCCCTCGGTGATGGAGTCACCTATCATGAGGATACTGGTTCGCCCCCATATTTTGACAGGTGTCACCATTTTTTTTTGATGGGTGCAGGATATTACTGAAACAATTGAAATGGTGATAACTGAATAAAGAAAAATTAATAATCTGTAATTAATCATTAAATTTTCTTTATTCTTATTCGACAAAATTTTTTCCCGAAAAATGGCTTAACTTGGTCACCAGTTTTTTCTGTTGAACATACAAAAATAACAAATCGGGGAACACTCAAATTGCTATCAGGGATGCCTGGTAATTACAATAAATATTTTTAAAAAAAAGACACAAATACTTGCATTTTCATAGCCTATTTTTGGTTTTAAATAGTTTTTGTATCCTGAGAAAGAATCAGGCCCCCGGATAGTCTGTACAGGGGTGATTAATCAGAACTCAAGTTCAGTCAGTTGGTCAGAGTTACCTGTTCAGACTATTAATTCCTTCTCGTGAATTGGTTCACCACAAAATGGACACAAGTTCATTTGGTTCTCTTCTCTGGTCCCCTCGAAAAAAAACCATTCACCACCGCATTCGGATGTGTAATGAACTTCATTTTCATCAAATACAAGTTCCCATTCGCATTTTTCCATATTTTTGTCCTGTATGTCATAGGGTTGAAAGCCAACCTACAGAAAAAATAATAACCAAAAGCGAAAAAACTTCTCAACGAATTAAGTAAATATGGACTTGGTCTTACTTGAGCGGGTTTCCCCAATGGGAACTCGGTACGTAAATTCATTTATCCCATTTGGGGTTCAGTTTATTTGATACAAATTTGATGTTACAACAAATTTTAGCTTAACGCAAATTTGTTACAATATGTGGAAATCATATTTGAGAGAGAGTTAAATCAATTATTCTTGTTTCTTTTAGATTTCAAGAATGAATGATACTTACATTTAGATTAATTCTTCCAACGGTCAACAATTCAAATGGTATCATTTAGGATACGGTCAATAAAAGCGAAAATGGGTCTCTTTTTTGATATTTTTAGACCACACTATCTTGGGTATCCGGCTTGGGTATCCTGAAATTTTATTTGCAACCTATTCGAAAAACAAGAGAATGGGCAAGTAATTTCCCGGCGGTGAGGCAATATTTGGGGTTGCACAGGACATGCCGGATACGATATCCTGGTCCAATTTTAAAGAGTGGGATGACGTTTAGGACAAGGAGAACGCCTGGTTGTGGAAAATCGAGCAAATATCACCCTGGTGATCGGCGGGTGCAGAAGCGGTAAAAGCAGTTTCGCGCTGGAGGAAGCCAATCAGATCAAGCAAGGGCAGGCCCGGGGAAAAATATTTTTGGCCACCTCGGTTCCAACGGACCCGGAAATGGACAAACGGGTGCGCAAGCATCGGGAAGAAAGGGGAGAGGACTGGCTGACCATAGAAGAACCTGTGATGATCCATAAGGCCATTGAACAGGTGTCAAAAACAGCAGATGTCATTCTGGTGGATTGTCTGACCCTGTGGACCTCCAATCTTTTGTTTGCCGAATATGATGAAGAAAGGATAATGGAGGCGGTCGGCCTTTTGACTGCTGCCCTGGAGCAAAGTTTTTGTCCGGTTTTTCTGGTGTCCAATGAGGTGGGGTACGGCATTGTGCCGGATAATTTTCTTGCCAGACAATTCCGGGATCTTGCAGGGCTTGTGAACCAGAAAATTGCCGCAAAGGCCGACCGGGTTTTCCTGACGGTGGCCGGCATTGCGCTTCCCATCAAGCCCCAAAAAAATTAAACAGCGAGCCTAATAAAATGAACTATCAGCATATTTTCGGCCCGGTTTTGTCCCGGCGCCTGGGCATCTCCCTTGGGGTGGACCTTGTTACCCATAAAATCTGCAGCCTGGACTGTGTCTATTGCGAGTGCGGAAAAACAACCAATTTGACCCTCCACCGGAAGGCCTATGTCCCTTTTGAGGCGGTTAAAACAGAACTGGACCATTATTGGGAACACAATGAAGACCCGGATTATATTACTTTTTCAGGATCTGGCGAACCCACGTTGAACCTGGATCTTGGACGGGTGATCACTTACATAAAAACCCAAAAACCTGAAATCCGGGTGGCGGTTCTGACAAATTCCACCCTTTTGACTGATCCGGAAGTGTGCCGGGAACTGGCCCTGGCCGACCTTGTGATCCCCTCCCTTGACGGGGTTACAAAAGAAACGTTCATCAAGATCAACCGCCCGTTTAAGGGTATTTTGGCCCAGGAGATTATAGACGGGATTCAAACCTTTGCCAGACAATTTGCCGGGAAAATCTGGCTGGAAATTTTTATTGTGCCCGGGGTCAATGACACCCAGGCGGAATTGGACGCGTTCAAAAAGGCCATTTTCGCCATTGATCCGGAAAGGGTCCAGCTCAATACCCTGGATCGGCCGGGAACCATTGCCCAAATTCTGCCGGCAACAAGGGCGCAACTTGAGCGGGTAAAAAAAATTTTGGGCCCGGACAAGGTTGAGATCATTGCCAGGGCAGGTGACAAGAAGCACAAGGGCCAGCAAAGGGATATGACCTCTGCCGTTCTTGAAACCATTCACAGAAGGCCCTGCACCCGGGATGACCTGGTGGCCCTTTTAAATACTGACCCGGCCCGGGTGGACACCCTTTTGGCAACGCTTGAAGCTTCCGGCCGCATTGAAGCCAGGCAACAGGCCCGGGGTATTTTTTACCAGACCATTAAATAAAGGCGATTAAATGGAAAAGAAAACCGGGCGTTTCGCGGATTTAAGATCAGCCCTTTTGTTTATCACGATTTTGCCGGCCGGCAGAAATGTGGCCTATTCTCCCATGGGCATGATTCGGTTTTTCCCGGTGGCGGGGCTGATCATCGGCGCAATGCTCATGCTGGTGGATCTTGGGGTATCAAGGTTTTGGGCCCCTCCTGTTGCAGCCTTGCTGGATCTGCTTTTTCTGGTGGTGATTACCGGTGCCTTCCATCTGGATGGCGTCGGGGACACGGCGGATGGTATTTTCAGCCACAGGCCCAGGGAACGGGCATTGGAAATTATGAAAGACAGCCGGACCGGCATGATGGGACTTGTGGCCGTGGTTTGTGTTCTGGCGGTGAAGCTGGCCGGGATCTGGTCGGTTAAGGCATGGGGGACACCGGCCCAGACCCTGGTCCTGCTTTTTATCGTGCCGGCCTATTCCCGGGCCGCCATGATTTTCGGTATTAAATTTTTAAGCTACGGCAGAACAGAAGGGGGGACCGGAAAAGCGCATTTTGGGCGACCCATTGGCTGGAATGATTTTTCATATTGCCTGATTCCCCTGTTTTTCTCCCTGTTTTTAGGATATAAAGGCCTGGTTTTGAATTTGATTTTTTGTGGGGGAGTGGCCCTGATACTGGCGTTTTATAAGAGAAAAATGAATTGTATAACAGGGGATATGCTGGGCGCCCTGTGCGAGGTAATGGAAGCCCTGTTGTTTTTGGGCGTTTCTGCCCAGGTTTTTTTGTAACCAGATTCCCTTTGTAAAAGGACGCAAACATGATTCAAGGACATGGGGGCAATAAAAAAGAATTGGCAGGACATCTTTGCTGCCCTGTTGAAGATATTATCGACATGAGCAGCAATTTAAATCCCCTGGGGCCGCCGGACAACATACATGCCCTTATTCTGGAAAAGCTTGGGTCCATCCATTCCCTGCCGGAGCCGGATGCCTTTGCCATGAGGGCCGGATTTGCCCGCTACTACAAAATTGACCCAAGCCAGGTCATTGCCGGCAACGGCACCACTTTTTTTATCTATACCATTCCCAAGGCCATTGGTGCCAAACGGGTGGTCATTGCCGGCCCCACCTATTCGGATTATATGGATGCCTGCGCCATGCACGGCATTGAAGCTGTGCAGTGTCTGGCAGAACGGTCCCGCAATTTTCAAGTGGATATTGACCGGCTCTCGGACCTGGCAGACGCGGCGGACCTGGTTTTTTTATGCAATCCCAACAATCCTACAGGCGCATTGACGCCCAGGGATAAGATTGCCCGCCTGATCGAAAAACACCCAAACACCTGTTTTGTGGTGGATGAATCCTATTTGCCCTTTGTGGACGATGCCAGGGCGCTTTCCTTTGTCTCAGACACCCGGTACTCCAATCTGCTGGTCTTGTCTTCCATGTCAAAGATCTTCCGGATCCCGGGCCTTAGGACCGGGTTTTTAAGCGGGGGCAAGGCGTTAATAGACAAGGTCATGGGGTATTACCAGCCCTGGAGCGTCAACTCCCTTGCCCAGGAAGTCATCACGGATATCTTTGCCAATCCCGATGCCATTGAGCCCTTTTACGAACAGACCCGGAACTATATTAAGACGGAAAAAGAGATTTTTGTCCAGGCCCTCGGAAAAATTTCCGGCATCCGACTCTTTGATGCCCCCCCCTATTTTATCCTGGCCGAGCTGGAGAAAATGAGGGCCCTTGATTTTTGCCGGGCCATTGGCGAGGATAAAATCCTCATCCGGGACTGCAGTAATTTTTCCGGGCTTTCCGACCAGTTTGTGCGGTTTTCCCTCAAGACCCGGGAGGCCAACCTGGCCCTGGCCCGGAGCATACAAAAAGTTCTGGCCGGAAAGGATAACCATGAGTGATATCGCCTGGTATGTCCTGTTTTCAGCCTTTGTCCTGGATTTTCTCCTGGGGGACCCTTTATGGCTGCCCCACCCGGTGGTGGGCATGGGAAACGCCATCTCTTTTTTTGAAATACGGTTCAGGCGCATCCTAAAAAACCCATTTGTGTCCGGTCTTTTCTTTGCCCTTTTCCTCATCAGTGCAACCTTTGCCCTCTCCTTTGCCCTGGTAAAACTTGCGGTTTTCATTCATCCCCTTCTGGGAACCTGTGTCCAGGTTGTCCTGCTTTTTTATTGTTTTTCCGCAACAAGCCTGGTCCAGGCAGCAAAGGCTGTGGCCCGCCCCCTTGAAGCCTGTGATCTTGAAACTGCCCGGAAAAAAGTGGCCATGATCGTGGGCCGCGAAACCCGGAACCTGGATGAAGCCGCCGTCACCCGGGCTGCCGTTGAAACTGTGGCGGAAAATTTTGTGGACGGGTTTTTGTCGCCTTTGTTTTTTGCCCTGTTGTTCGGGGTGCCTGGTGCCCTGGCCTATAAGATGATCAACACCCTGGATTCCATGGTGGGATACAAAAATGAGTCTTATATCCTTTTTGGCAGGGCATCGGCCCGGATTGACGATGCCGCCAATTTCATACCGGCCAGGATTTCTGTTCTGGTGATTTTTCTTGCCGCCTGTATCCTGTCTGTGCCCAAAGGGATCAGGGCTTTGAAAACAGGCATCTCCCAGGGCCGGCAGCACAAAAGCCCCAATGCCGGATATCCGGAAGCAAGCTTTTCAGGGGCCCTTGGCATCCGCATGGGCGGCCCCAATGTCTACCACGGGCAATGGGTGGACAAACCCTATATCGGCGGGCAATTTGCCGACCCGGATATCCATGGGATCTTTCGGGCCTGTGAACTGATGCAGCTTTCCGCCCTCATCGCCACCCTGGCTGCCTGCGGCCTTGCCTTTGTTTAAAAAGGGTTTAAAAATGGTTTTTTTTAAAAAGGCAAACAGATGAAAGAGATGCCATTGCAGGACCGGCCCTTCCGGCTTTGCACCACCTCCTTTATTTATCCGGACCATATTATTCCAAATGTCCGGCGGTTGGGGCCTTTTTTTGACGAGATTGAACTGCTGGTATTTGAGAGCATGCCCAAAGGGGTGCTGCCCTCCAGGGCAGATATCAGGGAGCTTGGGCGCTTGTCCGGGGAGCTTAACCTTACCTATAATGTTCATCTGCCCACGGATATCAGCCTGACAGACCCTTCCGACACACAACAATCCAGGGCGGCTGACACCCTGTTGCGGGTGATCGACCTGCTGGCACCCTTAAATCCCACCACCCATACCCTTCATCTGCCCATGGACAGGGGCGTTAAAACACCTGAAGCGTTTCAGGCTTGGGAGACACGGGCCCGAAAGGGCCTGGAACGTCTTGTCCCCAGCTTGGCCGACCCGGCCAGGATTTGTCTTGAAACCCTCTGGTACGCGCCTGGCTGCCTGGGAAGTCTGGTAACGGATTTTGGCCTTGCCCTGTGCGTTGATGCGGGCCACCATTTTAAATACGGCCATGATCTGGGCACCACCTTTGCGGTCCACAGGGATCGGATACCGGTTGTCCACCTGCACGGGGTGGACTTTTCAGGCCCGGACCCCAAGGATCATACAAGCCTGGACAGGCTTCCTTCAGACCTGTTTTCCCTGGCAGTCCGGCTTCTGGCCGACTATGGGGGCACGGTTTCCCTGGAAGTTTTTAATCTTGAAAACCTGACCCGGTCCCTGGCACACCTGTCTTTTGTTTTTGCCGATATCCCGACGCTTGAATTATAAACAACTCCTCTGGGGGTCAGCTCCCAAAGGAAACTTCAGGCATTTCCATGGCGCTGGGGTCGCTTGCGGCAATGGCATCGAATTTGCCCATGGTGACTGGCAATTCCGAATTGATGAAAAATCGGGCCGTGCAAAATACGCCTTGGTAAAATGCGGTCTGTTTGTTGGTTGCAGCTTTTTTTGCCAGGTCTTTGGCATCAAGGTTTTCGACCTGTTTTTCCAGTTCAGGAACCGCTTTTACAGCCCTTTGGAGATGCATCCAGGCCATTGTCACATCCCCCAGGGCCATGAGAAAGGGGTGGGAAAAGGTAAAGGCTGTCATGAGATCCGGCCCCATGGCCAGGGTGCCCAGAGCAAGTGCCACCTCCCTTGACCGGATCACCGCGCGTTCAACCTTGTCTGCCAGATCCTTTATCCCTCTTATCTGTTTTGCCGCTGCAATGGTTTTTTCCATCTCCCCCAAAAGATCTGCAAAGATTTTCCCGTTTTTCATGCCCAGTTTCCGTCCCAGAAGATCCATGGACTGGACACCGCTGGTGCCTTCGTAAATACTGGTGATCTTGCAGTCCCTCAGGTATTGCTCCATGGGGTATTCGGTGGTGTAGCCGTATCCGCCGAATACCTGCAGGGCCTGGGTACAGACATCAAAACTTTTCTCGGAACAATAGCACTTGAGAATGGGGGTGAGAAATTCAATCAGTCCTTTATATTTTTCGCGATCTTCCTGTTTCTCCTCAAAGGCTTCCAGGTCAAGGCAATGGGCCGTATAATAGATCAGACTCCGCATGCCTTCGACATGGGCTTTCATCCAGATGAGCATCCGCCGAACATCCGGGTGCTGAATAATGGGCACCTGGACAGCATCGGGATCAAAGATTTGCAGCAGGTTTTTCCCCTGGCACCTTTGTTTTGCATGGGTGAGGGCCTGGGCATAGGCAGCACCGGCAAGGGCCTGTCCCTGGAGTGCCACACCGATTCTTGCCTCATTCATCAGGCAGAACATGGCCTTTAATCCCTTGTTTTCCTCACCGATCAATTCTCCCCGGCAATTGCCCTTGTCGCCAAGGCTCAGGCAGCAGGTGGCACTGCCGTGGATGCCCATTTTCTCTTCTATGCCGGTGCAGATAACGTCATTGGCCTCGCCCAGGCTGCCGTCCGGGTTGACCCGCCGTTTGGGCACAATGAAAAGCGATATCCCCCGGCTGCCTTTTGGAGCCCCCTTGATGCGTGCCAGAACCAGGTGGATAATATTGCTGGTCAGGTTGTGTTCTCCGCCTGTGATAAAGATCTTGCTGCCAATGATGGAATAGGTGTTATCCTCGTTTTTTACGGCCTCGCAGGAGAGTTCTCCCACATCCGAGCCTGCCTGGGGTTCGGTGAGCAGCATGGCCCCCCCCCATTGGCCGGCATATAATTTTTCCAGGTACATGGCCTTTTGATCGAAGGTCCCATAGGTTTCAATCACCTTCCCGATGCCGTGGCAGAGCCCAGGATACATGATAAAGGCCAGGTTGGCGCTGACAAAATATTCTGTCACAGCCGCCCAGATCGTTGCCGGCATGCCCTGGCCTCCGACTTCCACATCATCCATGAAGGCGATCCATTCTCCCTGACAATAGAGTTTATAGGCCCGGTGAAACGCCTCCGGAACCCTGACCTCGCCTTTTTCAAACAAGACCCCCTCCCGGTCGCCCGGAACATTGGTGGGGAGAATTTCTTTGATGGACAGATTCCGGGCTTCTGTAATGGCAAGCTCCAGGGCTTTTCGATTCAGATCTTTAAATTTTTCCTTGGTTAAGATGTTTTCGCTCTCAAGCTGTTCAAATACGACAAAATCAACATCGCGCCTGTCGGCAAGCTGGTGGGCCATGGACGTCTCTCCTAATGTTTTTGTGAATCATCTGTTATTCATGTCTTATGGGAAGAACAGCAATCATCATGCCACGACTCCCGTTAAGGGGCTTTCTTTCCCGCAGAAACGCTTCCCTCCCAAAGCTTGGGTCCAAAGGAGAGGTCTGGATTTTATCCTGGGGGGCCTTCCAAAAATCACAGAATGCGGTTTTTTCTCCATATGTTGATACCCGGCCCCTGGGGTCCGTGATGGTTGTTGCGGTCTTAACTTACTGAAATATTAAGCGAAAATATCCAAATTTGAATCTGGCATGCTTGTTGCTTTTTGGAATATTTGGAATATCCATATCCATAAATTTTAAGGAGATGCGCACATGCTTAAAAAAGTAATCATTACAGCAGCACTTTCCGGAGCAGGCACCTTTAAAAACAACAATCCTGCAGTTCCCTATACACCCGAAGAGTTTGCCAAAGAAGCAGCCAAATGCTTTGAGGCAGGGGCGGCCATGGTCCATATCCACGCCCGCCAGGAAGACGGCATGCCCACCCATGATGTGGGACGCATCCGGGAGACCCATGACGCCATCAAGGAGCGGACTCCCCAATTGATCGTGAACCTGAGCTCGGCCGTGGGCATGGGCAAGACAGCCGAACAACGGCTGACCCAGATTGTTGAAATCAAGCCGGAGATGGCCTCCTTAAACACCAATACCATGAATTTCGGCATGCTGGACCGCAAGAGCGGCCAGATTTTCGTGGACTATGTGTTTGAAAACACCTTTACCATGCTCCAGGATTTTGGCAAGGCCATGGAAGAAAACAAGGTCAAGCCTGAAATCGAAGTCTATGACATGGGCGGGCTGGACAACACCCTGCTCATCGGTAAGCAGGGGATTTTTTCAGGCCCCCTTAATTTTAATTTTGTATGGGGGGTTGCCGGTGGTCAGGCCTTCAGGCCCGATGCCTTCATGGCCCTTTTCCATGCCCTTCCGGAAGGAAGCAATTTTACCACCTGTGGCGTGGGGACCGAGGAATTTGCCTGCATCATGCAATCCTGCATGCTGGGCGGCCACATGCGCGTGGGCCTTGAAGACAATGTGCGGATGCCCAATGGCGAACTTGCAAAGGGCAGTTACGAGCTGGTGGAATGTGCCGTAAACGTGGCAAACCTCTTGGGCCGGTCCGTGGCAACCCCGGATGAGGCCCGAAAGATAATGGGGCTTCGGGGATGACGCCCTTCTTTTTTCCTACAACCGGACAATTGTCAGGCCGTCCATGCATTTGAAAGGCGGTCTGCATACCCACACCACCTGTTCCGATGGAGAGTTGAGCATCAAAAAGGTGGTGAGGGTCTATGAACGTCTGGGGTTTGACTTCATTGCCCTGACCGACCATGATTTTCTCATGCGGCCGGACTGCTATGGGGATCTTGGCAGCATCAAGACCAATCTGATCATTTTTCAAGGCGTTGAACGAACCGTGTTCAACAAGGGCTATGTCCATATCAGCCATATTTACGGAGATCTTCAGGAACTGCATATCTTCAACCACCCGTCTGAATTGGGACTGCCCTTTGACAAGGTTGTGGACCGCATTCAAAGCGTGGCCCAAACCTTGCCCCTGGATGCCGTGGAAGTCACGTCCAAAGGATTTCGCAGTCCCGAGTATGAGGTGCCCGAAATGCCCTTTCACAAGGTGGCAACCGATGATTCCCACACCCGTCTGGGATGCGGCCGGGCCTGGATTGAAATGGATGCCCCCCGGGACAGGGACAGAATACTGAAAACCATAAAAGCCGGGGATTTTTGGAATTGTTATCTCCGGAACACATCCCCATGGAACCGCAGTTCATGATTTGAAAACAAGGAGGAAGTTTTAATGGATAGAAAAGTAGGCATTTGCGCTGTTGCCCAGACCCATTTTCAACGAAATAAATGGGACCAGCGATTCCAGAACATGGCCCTGGAGGTTTTGGAATCCCTTCAACAGCAGACCGGCGTCGATTTTTCCGAAGACAAGGGCATCGACATGAGCATTTCCTGTTCCGACGATATGTTTGATGCCCGGACCATTTCGGACAACGGGCTCACCGATGTTCTGGGCGGGCATTTCAGGTGTGAAGAAAAAATCGCCCAGGAGGGAATCCAGGCCCTTTACTACGGCCTGGCTGCCATCCGGTCCGGCCATGCAGACGTGGTGCTGCTGCTGGGTCATTGTAAGGAATCCCAGGGAAAGAGCCGCAACCGCGTCACCCACCTGGCATTCGATCCCTTTTACACCCGGCCGGTGGGGCTGGATTTCTGCGTGGGGGCCGGGCTCCAGGCCCAGGCCTATGGGGAAAAATCCGGGATTACAGACGACCACCTGGCAAAAATCGTTGTCCGGGCCAGAAAAATGGCCGCCAACAACCCCAATCAGCCCGACACCCAACAGGTGACCGCAGAAGAGGTGATGGCTTCGGCATTTCTGGCCGACCCCATCCGAACCCTTCATGCCTACCCGGTCTCAGACGGGGCCGTGGGCATGATCCTGGCAGCAGAAGACAGGGTCCGGGAGTTCACCGACACCCCGGTGTGGATCACAGGGGTTGGCAACAGCATGGACAGCTTTTTTCTGGGGGACCGGGATCTTGCTTCCAGCGTTGCCCTGAAAGCTGCGGCCGGCCGTGCTTATAAACGGGCCGGGATCCGGGATCCGAAATCTGCCTTTGATGTGAAGGAAGTCTGCGACCAATACGCCTATCAGCTGCCCATGTGGATGGAAGGTCTGGGCCTGATCCAGGAAGGCCGGGGCGCCAGGTGGGTGGATGACCAGGAATGGGACAAGACAAACGTCAACATCTCCGGCGGCATGCTCGCCGGCAACCCCCTGTTGCTGGGGGGATTTGTCCGGGCTGCCGAGGCCGCACTCCAGCTCAAGGGGGAAGCCGGCAGCCGCCAGGTTAAAAATGCAAGAACCGCACTTGCCCATGGCGTCATGGGCCCCGCAGGCCAGTTTCATTCTGTGGTGACACTTGAAAGGGATTAATAAAATGAAAAAAATGAAAAAAAACAGAAATGTGGGCATCATCGGAGTGGGGCAATCTGTTTTTTCAAGCCATAGGGAAGAGGTGAACCAGCCGGAAATGATCCATGAGGCAGTTGTCGAAGCCCTGGACCAGGCAGGCATGACCATGGAAGATATCGATTGCGTGGTCCACGGCAATATGGAGCTGTTTGAGATGGTCCACCAGCCCGATCTCTGGCATACCATCGGCACGGGCGCCTTTGGCAGGGAATCCCTGCGAATCACCACCGGCGGCACCACAGGCGCCACCCTGGTCTGCGCAGCCGATGCGCTTGTGGCCTCGGGCCTCCATGAGGTGGTCATGGCCATCGGGTTTGAAAAACTCCAGGAGGGACACACCACCGGCGGCATCACCAACATGGCAGACCCCCTCTGGACCCGGAAACTCCAGACCGGCGCCCTGACCGGCATGACCGCCACCCAAGTGATCGATGAATTCGGGGAAGAGCGGGCCAAGAAGGCCTCCATGCTCTACCGGATCTTCATGGACAAACACGCCATGAAAAATGACAAGGCCCACCGCCGTCTGGGGCTTGAGTTTGACCAGGCCGATGACCTTGCCAAAAAGTCACCTGCCCTGGTGGGAGAGCTGCGCATGATTCACATGTGTTCCCAGAGCGACGGCACCTGCGTCATGATTTTTGCTTCCGAGGAAAAAGCGAGACTCCATTGCAAACAGCCGGCCTGGATAAAGGATCATATCTCCGTGCACAGGGAAGAAAACTTCACGATTTTCGGGGACGCGCTCGTGGTTTCCACCCATCGGTATGCGGCAAAAAAGCTGTTTGCCAGAAATGATATCACAGACCCGCGAAAACAGATCGATATGATGGAAATGTACGATCCGTCTTCCTGGTGGGGTCTGGACTGGATCAGGGAATTTCTCATGCTGGAAGGGGACGCGCATATCCGGATGGTGGAAGAGGGTGACATCGCCATTGACGGCGCCTTTCCCATCAATCCTTCGGGCGGGGTAACCGCTTCCAATCCTATTGGCGCCACCGCCATGGTGCGGGTGGCAGAAGCTGCCATGCAGATCATGGGGACAGCAGGGGATCACCAGGTTCCCAAACAGGTGAACACGGCCCTGGCTTCGGGTTTCGGCGGCACCATGTGGACGGTGTTGACCCTTCTGACCCGGGAGGCGCCCGAGCTTTGACAGGAGGCCTGGCCGTTACAACCCAATCAGTTCCCCACATAGACACAGGAGATATTTTATGAGTGAACACAACAAGAACAGCCTGGTTGCCGATATTTTCGGGACCATGGAATCCCGGGTTAACCCGGATGGGATCAAAGGCATCACAGCCAATTACGGATATGTCATCCAGGGGCCTGACGGCGGTACCTGGACCGTGTGCGTTGCCGACGGAAAGGTGACAGTCCGGGAAGGCCTTGTGGACCCCCATGTCACCACCACCTGCACGGACGAAGACTGGGTCGCCATCACCCTGGGCGAACTGGACGGGATGACGGCTTTTTCCTCGGGCAAACTTAAGGTGGAAGGAGATATGGGGCTTCTGATCGCTGCTGCCAGGTTCTTTAAAAAATATGCAGCTCCCGGGGCAGGGCCCCAAGAGACCCCGGAAGAACTCATCGTGCTCAAGCAGGTATTGTCCCTTGACCAGACCTTTTCCACAGGCCCTGTCATGGGAAGATTTCTAAATGCCCTGAAAGAGAAAAAAATTCTGGCCAACAAATGCCCGGAATGCAAAAGGCTCCAGATTCCGCCCAGGGAGGTGTGTGCCGAGTGTGTGGTCCGGTGCGAGGAGTTTGTAGAGATCGGACCGGAAGGGGTGATCTCCACCCCGGATGTGGTTTATTACGCAAGTCCGGATCCCCTCACTGCCGAGACCCGGGAAACCCCCTATTGCTCCTGCCATTTTCTCCTGGACGGGTGCAAGGGCCATGAAACCATGTGGCATGAGCTCAAGGCCAGCGACATACCCAGGGCCAAACGGGGGGTACGGGTAAGGCCTGTCTGGAATGACACGCTTAAAGGGTGTGTGACCGATATTAAATATTTTGAAATTATTAATGCGTGATGGACCATAAGAAAAGGGAATACACCATGACAATTGATACCAAGGATTGCTTTACCATTGAAGGGAAACTGGCCCTGCCCTATCAGTATTTTGCCGGGCGTACCGGTAGCCGTTTCATCACTTCCCTTCGGGACAATAAAAAAATAATGGGGCTTGAATGCAAGCACTGCAACAAGGTGTTTGTTCCCCCCAGGTCCACCTGCGAGGTCTGTTTCGAGGATATTTCGGAAAACTGGGTGGACCTGCCCAATACAGGAATTGTGACAGGGTTTACCATTGTCCGCTACGAAGAGCCCCATCAGCCGGTGAAACCGCCGTATATCACGGCCCTTGTCAAGCTGGACAAGGCAGACACCCCCTTTGCTCACATCGTAAAAGGCATCCCCTTGTCCAAAATGAAGACAGGGTTGCGGGTGGAAGCGGTTTTTGCCAAGCGAACAACCGCCACCATCATGGATATCGACCATTTCAGACCCATAAAGGAAGGTCCTTCTTTTAAACTGGGATATTCCTATGACGCGCTTGAGGTGGGCATGTCCGATTCCTTTACCAAGACCATCAGTGAAACCGATGTCTATTTGTTTGCCGGCATTTCCGGTGATTTCAACCCCATGCACATGAATGAGGAATTTGCCAAGACCACCCCCATGGGCACGCGCATCGCCCATGGCGCCCTTCCCCAGTGCCTGATCGCCCCGGTGCTGGGCATGAAGCTGCCTGGGCTCGGCACCATTGCCCTGGAGGTCACCACACGGTTCAAGGCCCCCACCTATTTCGGGGATACCATTACCGCCACTGGAGAAGTCGTGGAAAAACTGCCTGAAAGGCGATGGGTGAGAATGGCCCTGACCTTTACCAACCAGAAAAATGAACTGGTGGCCGAAGGATCGGCGTTGGTCCTGCCGCCCCCGTCCATGCCCTGATGCGCGGACAGGCGTTTCAACAGGGAAAGTTACCTAGGGTGATCATAAAAGGAAAATTAAGATGGAAGATGGATTCAATACAAAATCAAGCTGTCAGGAATATTTTTCAAAAGCCCACGACCGGGTGAGAAAGGCGGTAAGAGAGTTCATCAACAAGGAGGTAACCCCCTTTATCGATGAATGGGAAGAGGCCGGCGAATTTCCCCTCGGCCTGTACAAAAAAGCAGGCGAGGTCGGAATTCTGGGCATGGGGTTTCCCGAAGAGCTGGGGGGAACCCCGGGGGACATTTTCTTCCAGGTAGCAACGACAGAGGAGCTGATGCGGTCCGGGTCCGGCGGGTTTGTCAGCGGACTTGGGTCTTTGAACATTGCCCTGCCGCCCATAGTGCTCTTTGGGACCCAGGATCAGAAACAAAGATTTGTTGCGCCGGTCCTGGCCGGGGAGAAGATAGCCGCCCTTGGCATCACAGAACCCAGTGGCGGGTCGGATGTGGCCAATTTAAAGACCACGGCTGAACGGGATGGAGATTTTTATCTGGTCAACGGCAGCAAGACCTTTATCACCAGCGCCGTTCGGGCGGACCAGCTCACCTGTGCCGTGAGAACAGGTCCTGCCGGCGCCCACGGCATCAGTCTTTTGGTCATTGAGCGGGGCACCCCCGGATATTCGGTTTCTGCAAAATTAAAGAAAACAGGGTGGTGGGCGTCTGACACGGCCGAGATCTTTTTTGACAATTGCCGGGTGCCCCGGGAAAATCTCATCGGTGATGAGAACCAGGGGTTTTTCGCCATCATGGCCAATTTCCAGAAGGAGCGCCTGGCCATCTCCATCATGGCCAATATGACGGCACGCATGGCCCTGGAGGAATCTGTGAAATATGCCAAAAAGCGCCAGGCCTTTGGCAAAAAGCTCAACGGATTCCAGGTCACCCGGCACAAGCTGGTGGACATGGCCACCCTGGTGGAAGCCAGCACCGAGTTCACCTATCGGGTGGCTGCCAAGATCGGTGCGGGTTTGGACCAACTCAAGGAGGTGTCCATGGCCAAGAATTTTGCCTGCTCGGTCAGTGACAAGGTGACCTATGACGCGGTTCAGATCTTCGGCGGTTACGGATTCATGCGCGAATACCTTGTGGAAAGACTTTATCGGGACAACCGGATTCTTTCCATCGGCGGCGGCACCACCGAGATCATGAAGGAAATCATATCCGGCTTTGTCATGTAGAGGGCGGAAGGTAAATAACAATCAGCAGGTTAACCGATTTGAGGATTTTTATGGAAAAGACAATAAATGAAGTTTTCAAGAACCGGGCTGAAAAATACAAGGACAGGATTGCCGTTGAAAAAAAACACAACGGGGTCTGGGAATCTGCCTCCTGGCGGCAATACTATGCATCGGCCAGCGCCATCGGACTTGCCCTCCATTCTATGGGGGTTAAAAGAGGGGATCGGGTCGCCATTCTTTCTGAAAACCGTCTGGAATGGTTGTATGCGGACATGGGAACGATGGGGCTGGGCGCAGTGGTGGTGCCCATCTATACCACGCTTACCCCGGAAGAGGTGGGCTATGTGCTGGAAAATTCCGAGGCAAAAATCATCTTTGTTGAGAACACCGCCCAATTGGACAAGGTGACGGCCTGGCAGAAGAATCTGCCCTATCTGGAACAGATCATTGTCATGGACCATCCGGATGCTGCGGGGGGCAAGGACTTTTTTACCGGCTTTAAAGATTTTTATGCCCTTGGCCGGCAAAAACAAAAAGAATCTCCGGAACTTTTTGAGCAGCTTTCAAAAGCGGTTGATCCCACGTCTATTGCCACCATTGTCTATACCTCCGGGACCACGGGTGTTCCCAAGGGTGCCATGATCAGCCATAAAAACATCATGGCAGTGCTGCACAGCCTTGCCAGTGTCAGGCCCCAATATTGTTTTGACACCGACCAGGTGGTGCCCTTTCTGCCCCTGTCCCATGTGTACGGGAGACTGACCGACCATTTTTTCGGCCTCTATATTGGGGTGACCGCTTCCTATGTCGAAAGCATTGAAACCTTTGCAAGGGACATTAAAGAAAAGAGGCCCCATGTTATCCAGGCTGTGCCAAGGGTATGTGAAAAGGTCTACCAGAAAATTTTAGAACAGGTGGATGCGCAGCCCGGGTGGAAGCAGAGGATCTTTAAGTGGGGACACAGGATCGGTATTGAGATCAGCGGGCTTCGGGAGCGGCATGCGCCCATCTCCTTTTACCTGAAGCTACGGTATAAACTGGCCTATTTCCTGGTGTTTAAAAACCTGGCCCAGGCCTTGGGGGGGAGAGTCCGCTGGATGACGGCATCCGGGGCACCCACATCCCGGGACATCATTCTTTTTTTCAATGCCGCGGGCATCACCGTGGTGGAAGGTTATGGCATGACAGAATGCTGCGCGCCTGCCACCATGAGCCATCTGGACGATTATCGTATCGGCACGGTGGGAAATCCCATTCCCTGCGTTGAAATCAAGATAGCAGACGATGGTGAGATCTTAATCAAGGGCGAAAGTGTATTTGCCGGGTATTGGAAGATGGAGGAGGAAACTGAAAAGGCCTTTACTCCGGATGGCTATCTCATGAGCGGCGACATAGGAGAGATGGAAGAGGGGTTTTTAAAAATTACGGACAGAAAAAAAGATCTGATCATCACCTCCGGGGGAAAAAATATTGCCCCCCAGAAAATCGAAGGCCTGTTCAAGTTTGACCCCCTTTTCGAGCATGTGATCGTCATCGGAGAGCGCAGAAAGTTTTTGACAGCCCTTTTAAGCATCAACCTGATGCAGGCATCTCTGCTGTCCCGAAAGGAGAAGCTTGCCTTTGACAGGCCGGAAGCGCTTCTGGACAATCCCCTTTTTTTGAAGATCGTCGATGACCATGTGGCGGAAAGAAACACCCAGCTTGCCCGGTATGAGACCATCAAACGGTACCGGATTCTGAAAACCCCTTTTTCCTCCCAAGGTGGGGAACTGACCGCATCTTTAAAATTGAAACGAAATGTTATCCTGAAACGATACCAGGAACTAATTGAAGAAATGTATGCCGATTGTACCAAACCCATAGAAAAAAACAGACCTTACCAATAGAGAAATGGAGAAACGCAATGACCCTCATCTATGAAAAAAAAGACCAGGTCGCCTATATCACCCTGAACCGGCCCGAAGCCCACAACGCCCTGAACCCGGAGATCATTGTGGCGCTGATCGCTGCCTGGGAAGACTTTCAAGACGACGACCAGATGCGCTGCGCCATCATCACCGGCGCCGGAGACAAAAGTTTTTGCGCCGGTGCAGATCTTGGCACCCTTGTCCCCTTGTTCACCGGCATGAAACCCCCTGTGACCGAGGCGGAGAAAAAGGTGGCAGCCGATCCCATGATTGTCCAGCGGGCGTTTTTGCGGGATTTGAACATTTTCAAGCCCATCATTGCCGGGATCAACGGCCAGGCCATTGCAGGCGGCCTGGAGCTGCTGTATTCCACGGATATCCGCATTGCGGCAGAGGGCGCAAGGTTCGGTCTCCAGGAGGTAAAATGGGGTGTTTTTCCCATGGGCGGATCCAGTGTGAAGCTTATCCGCCAGATCCCCTATGCCCGGGCCATGGAAATGATGCTTACAGGGGAGCTCATAGAGGCGCAAGAGGCCCTGGCCCTGGGCCTGATCAACCGCGTGGTTCCAAAGGACAAGGTTATGGCGGAATGTGAACGACTGGCCCGGATCAGCGTTAAAAACGGTCCTCTGGCAATCACTGCCATCAAAAAAGCAGTGGCGGCCAATATCGGCGTCAGCCTTGCCCAGGGACTTGCCACGGAAATGGAACTGGCCATTCCGGTTTTTTTGAGCCGGGATGCCCAGGAAGGCCCCAGGGCGTTTAAGGAAAAACGGGAGCCCAGGTTCCAGGGACGATAAATACAAAAACGGGATAAAGACCCATGCAGATTCTGCCGTTGGAAAGGATGAAAAAATTTCAGGGAAAACAGATCGGCTGTTCCGACTGGTTCCCCATTGACCAGGATCGGATAGACAAGTTTGCCAACTGCACTCTGGAGAACCACTGGGTTCATGTGGATGTAGAGACCTCCAAACAGGGGTTTTTCGGCAAGACCATTGCCCAGGGGAATCTCATTGTCTCTCTGCTCACCCATTTTCATGAGCAGTTCATGGTGGTTCCCGAAGGGGCGGTCATGGGCATCTATTACGGGATGAACAAAATCCGGCATCTGTCCCCTGTTACCGTGGATTCCCATATCAGGGACCGAATTGCCTTAGGGAATGTGGAAGAAAAGAGCAAGGGCAGAATCCTGACCACGGCCGTTCACACGGTTGAAATTAAGGGCAATAAAAAACCGGCCTGCTATGCAGAGAGCCTGACCCTGTTTTACATCAAATAGAGGTGCGTTCCAGAACAATCCCCAGTTTTTTGATGCGGAAGCGCAGGGTGCTGGGGTGGAGGTCGAGGCGTTCTGCTGCCCCGCCTTTTCCGTTGATCTTGCCCTTGGTATGCTTGAGAACTTTCAGAATATGGGCGCGTTCCATCTTTTCCAGGGAAAGATCCATGGGTTGTGCTTCCAGGGTCTTGGATTGAAACTCTGTCTTGGGAATCTTAAGGTTCGGGCCGTGGCTTAAGATCACGCCCCTTTCAACGATATTTTCCAATTCCCGGATGTTGCCCGGCCACTGATAGGCCAGCAGCTTGTCCGTCTCCTCCTTGGAAATCTTGTAAACCTTCTTGTTCAGGCGTTCGGCACTCTTATTAAGAAAATGCCGGACCAGAATGGGGATGTCCTCTGTCCGCTGTCACAGGGGCGGGATGTGGATGGGGAAGATGTTCAACCGGTAGAAAAGGTCCTCCCTGAAGCTCCCGTTTTTGACCTCTTGTTGAAGCTCCCTGTTCGTGGCCGTGATGAGCCTGAAATTGGACTGGATGGTGGTCTGGCTGCCCACCCGTTCAAACTCGTGATTCTGCAGGACCCGGAGCAGCCGCACCTGGATATAGGGAGGGATATCTCCGATCTCATCCAAAAACAGGGTGCCGGTATCTGCCAGCTCAAACCGGCCCATGCGCTGGCGTGTGGCACCGGTGAAAGCCCCTTTTTCATGGCCGAACAACTCGCTGGCAATGAGGCTTTCAGGAAGGGCTGCACAATTGACCCGGATGAAAGGACCTTCTTTTCGCAGGCTGTTCTGGTGCAGGGCCCTTGCCACCAATTCCTTGCCCACGCCGGTTTCTCCGGTGATCAAAACCGTGGTGTCTGTTCCGGCTACAGATTCCATCAGGGAAAAGACCTGTTTGATGGCCGGGCTTTTGCCCACGATCTCCCCCACGGCCAGATTTTCCAGGTATTGTTCCTCATAGTATTTTTTTTCTTCCCGCTCCTTTTGGTAAAGATTTTCCAGGGTCTGGTAGACCCTGGCATTGTCAATGGCAATGGCGGCCTGGGCTGCAAAATAATTCAGAATTTCCAGGTCCGATTCCTTGAACACGCTCGGAAACAGGCGGTTGTCGTGGTAAAGCACCCCGATCAACCGGTTCTTAAGCCGCATGGGCACACAGATCAGGGAACGGATTCTTTCCCATTTTGAACCCTCTCCTTCGGTGTCCTGGGCAGGCGCGAAGATCCCCCCTTTTTCTGAAAGGGCAATGGTTTCCACAATTTTCATGGAGGCGGCAAACCCTGGGGATGAAATCTGTTCCTGGGTCAGGTTCTTTGCCGCTTCCAGGTGCAGGCCCCCGATTGTTTCTTTGGCCAGGAAAATGGCCCCCCGCTCCGCTGCCGTGATGCGGTTGACAGTTGAGATGATTTTCCCCAGAAGATCATGGGTGTTGCGCATGTTGACGATTTCCTGGCCCAGATTTAAAATTTCCTTGAGAAGGTCGTCCTGGTTTGAAGAATCCTTGACCAGAAATGAAAAATCGTCCGGTATCAGATTTTCATCAATGGAATTAAGGGTCTTGACCAGGGGTGCGGCTGTCTGCCGGGCCTCTTCTTCCAGGCCGTTTTGCTGCATCAGCCGGGCCATGGACAATCCCACATGGGCCAGGTAAATCTGATGGCCGGAACAGCGGATTTTCTCCATGGCCTGTTTGTATACGTCAATCACATCTGTTGGTGGCAGGTTTCGGGCCTCCATGGAAAGGGCCTTGTAAAAGCCTGCCACGCCCTGCATGAAAATATTGTGGCTTTTTTCTGTCTGCCGGCATTCCTGTTCAAGGCTGAATCCGTCGATTTTGGGATAGGTGTTTTGTTCCATGGCCCAGGCGATTTCCAGCAAAAACGGGTCCTGGACCACCTGGAACCGGGTTTTTTTACTTAAGCGCAGGTAGTCCCGGAGATATGCTACAGACGCTTTATGGTTGTTCAGCCGGAAATTGGCATGGGCAAGGGAGAGCAGTCCATAGATCCGGGACCGGTTGCTCTGGCTGGCCGTGGCCTCGTCCAGGGCCTGATCGTAATAAAGGATTGCCTCTTCAAACCGGTTGAGGGTCCCCAGCAGGGAGCCCATGGCAAGGGAGGCATAGGTGGAAATGGAAATATCCCCTATGGTTGTGCAATGCTGGTGAACGGCATGGATCATACCCATGCCCTGGGTGATATTTCCGGTCAGGCCGGAGGCATGGCCTGCAATGAGTTTGGCCATACAGTCCAGCCGGCTTTCCGGCGGGGTTTCAATGGTGGGGACATAGGCGTCATAGTTGGAAAAGGCTTCCTGAAAAGATCCCTGCCAATACAAAAGAAACATGTTGAACAATTTCATGGGCCGGATCAGGGAGGGGTTATCGGTTCCCTTGACCATGGCCCGGCCCAGTTCAACCTGTTTTTCAGCCTCCTCATATTGCCCGAAAAACAATTCCTGGTGGGCTAGATGCAGGTGCAGCAGGGGAAGTGAGGTGGTGTCTTTTAGGTGCTCTGCCTTGACAATGGCTTTTTTTAATATGGATTGGGCCTGTTCATAGCTCTGGCTTGTGGTCCAGATCTTGGCGTACTGAAGGGTTACAGCCAAAAAAAGGACATCTGCCTCGGTTCCGCTCAGGTGTTCCAGATCCTCCAGGGCCTTGTCATAGTAGCGTTTGGCCCCGTCAATGCAACAGATTTTTCTCTGTTCACTGCCTTCTTTGAGCAGCAGGCGGCAGCCGGAAATCGTGTTTTGCATTTTAAGCAAATGGGGGGTTAACCGGCTGTTCTTCCCCGGGATATCCGGCAGTTCCGAGGACAGAATTTTAAGTGCCCTGGCATGGAGGTCCCGGGTTTTTTCAGGCGGCACCAGGGCCCGGAGGCTGGCGAGCCTGTCCGGGTCCGTGAACCGGAAGATGCCGGTGCCCTTGTTTTCCAGCCCCAGGGTTTTACACCCATGCTCCAGGGCAGACAAGACCGCCATGGCTTTTTTTCCGGTGATCTCGATCACCCAGTCAATGGAAAAATCGTCTTCAAAGATAGCGGCATAGCTTAAAATATCCAGTCTGCTGTCTTTTTCCATTAGTGATTTCCTTTTAATAGCCCTCCAATTTAGCAATGATATCCTTCATGACCTCGTCCGCCCCTCCGCCCACGGATATGAGTTTGGAGTCCCTGAAAAACCGGGATATCCGCATCTCATTCATGAATCCCGAGCCCCCGTAATACTGGAGGCAGCCGTCGGCAACCTTCTGAACCAGCTGGGCCGCCAGAAGTTTACCCATGGAAACCTCCTTGGAGACATCCTGGCCTGCCATTTTCAGTCGCACAATATGATAGGTCAGCTGTTTTACTGCCAGGATTTCCGCTCCCCACTGGACAAGGTTGTGGCGGATCACCTGTTTTTTAATCAAAGGTTTTCCAAACACGATTCTGGTTTTCAGGTATTCTACGGTCTCCTTTATGATCATTTCAGCGGTGCCATAGGCCAAAGGCAGGGCTGAAAACCGTTCGTGCTGGAACTGCATCATCTGCTGGATAAAGCCTTCTCCTTCCCGGCCGATCAGGTTTTCGGCAGGGATCTTCATGTTGTCGAAAAAAAGCTCTGCCGTGTCGCTGCTGCGCATGCCCAGCTTGTCCAGTTTTTTGCTTACGGAAAAGCCCTTGATGTTTGTGGGAACGACAAAGAGGCTGAAACAATGGTAGCCGGGATCATCGCTTGTCCGGGCAAGGAGGGTGAGAAAATCAGCCTGGGTGCCGTTGGTGATATAGGTTTTTGAGCCGTTGAGGATATAGTGGTCCCCTTGCTTTTTTGCAAAGGTTTTCAATGCCGCCACATCAGATCCTGCATCGGATTCCGTGACGGCAATGGCTGCCACCATTTCCCCCTTGAGTGCCGGGGCCAGGTAGGTTTGTTTTAAGTATTCGCTTCCGAAATCATAGATAGCCGGGGTGGCCATGTTGGTCTGGACCATCATGGCCAGGGCAACCCCTCCTGCCTGTATTTTGGCGATTTCTTCCAGAAAAACCAGTTCATACCAATAATCCAGGCCCTCTCCCCCGTATTGGGTATCGTAGCGGATTCCCAGAAACCCCAACGCTCCCATTTTTTTGAAGATGTCATGGAGGGGGCTGATGCCGGCCTCCTCCCATTCATCCACATGGGGATTGATTTCCTTTTTGATAAAATCCGCAACCGCCTTTCTCACCTGTTGATGGTCCTTTGTAAAATAGAGGTCTTGTGCCATTGTTTCTTTCCTTTGGGTTAAAGTGTTGACGATGAACCATATTTTGACAGGTAGTTCTTTGGCATCCCCTGCTTCGGGGGAATCAGGTCCATGGCCCGTTCGGCCATGGCCGTTATGGTAAGACTGGGGTTTACCCCCACATTGGCAGAGATGGAAGACCCGTCGACCACATAGATGCCGGGATGGCCAAAGACCTGGTGGCTGATGTCAATGACCCCGTTGGCAGGAGAAGACCCCATGTGGCACCCGCCCAGGATGTGGGCGGTAAAGGACAGGTTCCCCATGCTCTCCATGATGACGTTCAAGGGAATCCCGTTGGTGAGTTTTGCCAGGATTGCGGCGGCCCTGTTGGCCACGGGAAGGTTGGTGGGCGCTTCTTTGCCCTTTACGGCAAAGGTCTTGAGGCGCCGTCCCAGAAACAAAAAGGCCAGACTGCGTCCATACCCTATGGAAATCTGGTTGTCCAGGTTCTGCATCACCGTGAGAATGGTCACCCGTTTGTGCCAGTCTCGGGCAAACCAGTTTTGAAAAACAGGCCAGGGGTTGCCCAGAATTTTTGCCAGGGTTAAAAGGGACCGAACCAGGGGATTGTCATGGTCAATCATGGGCGCAAAATACCATTTCTGGAAGGAAAACCCCCGGGGAAACCTGTTCTGGGTGATGTGGGTGTGGGCATCCGGATAAAAATCAGACGAGATAGTGGTCCCTTTGGAAAGGTCCAGGTCAGGGTCTGGCGACAGGGACCCCACAATGGCTTCGCTGTTGGTGCGGACGATTTTCCCCATCTGCCTGGAAATCTTGGGAAGGGTTTTTGTCACGTCCCTGCATCTGTACAGCAGTTCCAGGGTGCCCAGCACCCCGGAAGAAAGGATCACCTTGGATGCCCTAAGGGACGGATAGGTCTTAAAGGGGTGGATGGGGTGCTTCATGGATATCTCATACCCGCCGTTCTCCATGGGGGCAATGTTTACCACTTTTCTTTGGTCAAGGATGATGGCCCCTGATTTTTGCGCCAGATAAAGATAGTTTTTGTCCAGGCTGTTTTTGGCCCCATGGGGGCACCCGGTCAGACATTCTCCGCAGAGGTGGCAGCCGGTTCGTTCGGGTCCTTTGCCATTGAAAAACGGGTCCTTTTCCATCACCTCCGGCGTACCAAAAAAGATTCCCATGGGGGTCGGACCAAAGCTGTCTTCGGCTCCCATCACCCGGGCCGTCATTTTCAGATAGTGGTCCATGGTATCAAGCACTGGGTTTGGGGTGATGCCCAGCATTTTTGACGCCTTTTCGTAAAAAGGGGACATCTCCTCTTTCCAGTCAATGCCCAGGCTTCCCCAGAGAGGATCTTCATAGAATTTATCTTTGGGTTTCAGCAGAACCGCGGCATAGACCAGACTGCCGCCGCCGACCCCCACCCCTCCCACGATGCCCAGGTGTCGGAACACAGACTGGCGGAAGAAGCCCGACAGACCAAGGCCGGGTATCCAGAACAATTTTTTTGTATCCTGAGCCGCCGCCTCCATCTGGACAGGGTCCACCCATTTGCCCTGCTCGATGATTGCCACCTGATACCCTTTTTCCGCAAGTCTCAATGCAGAAACGCTGCCGCCGAAACCGCTGCCGATGATCACAAAATCAAACTGCATGGCGCACCTCCTCCGGGAACTTTTGGGTTCATGGCCCGGATCGGCCGTTAAGATCCGGGCCGGGCGTTCTGTTGATCAGGGCGATTCAGGTATTTCGAGAATTTTTTCCATTGAACGTGCGGTTTCAAAAAACATCTTGATCTCAGCTTCAGTAAAACGGGTAAGATTCTGGGTTATGGTATCAAAGGATCCGTCTTCAACAGCCTTAAGCAGCTCTTCCCCCCCAGGTTCCAGCGAGACAAGCATGATGCGTTTGTCTTTGGGTGCTTTTTTTCTGGAAACCAGGCCTTTGGCCACCAGTCGGTCCACCATTCGCGTGGCCGTGCTGACGGGAATCTGCATCTCCTGGGCAATGGCTCCCATTGTTGAGGGTGATTGGCTGCGCAAAAACTGGAGCAGGAAAATGCCATCATAATTCAAGGCGAACCGCTGCACATTGGCTTGCTCAAATTTATAAATGGCGCGAAAACTGCGAATAATAACGGCATCAAACTCATGCCGGGATATGTTTATGGGTGGGGCAATAGGTGTCATGGATGGAACGTAGATTATTTATTTGCAACATGCAAGTATTTTATTTGCATGTTGCAAATAAAATCAGACTTCCCTGGGCGGATGCCCCTTTCTGCTTGTAATCATATTAAAAGGATAGTATTAGATTTTGCATATTATTTTGTTATAAAAGAGGGTTTAGTTAAAATAATTGGAATAAAACTGATGAAAATTAAAGAAAATCTTGCATTGATAGGAATGCCTGCTGTGGGCAAGAGCACCGTGGGGGTGCTGCTGGCAAAACAACTGGGGTATGCGTTTTTAGATACAGATATTCTGATCCAGACAAAAGAACAAATGACGTTATCCCAGATTATTTCGGCAAAGGGACTGGAACGATTTCTTGAAATTGAGGAATCCCATTTGCTTGGGGTGAAGTGTTCACAGCATGTCATTGCCACCGGCGGCAGCGTGGTTTACAAGGAAAGGGCCATGGTCCACCTGGCGCAACGGGCAACCATCCTCTATCTTGCCGTGGATCTGGATATCCTGACAACCCGGCTGTCGGACGTGGTTGAAAGGGGGGTGGCCATGGACCCTGGAAAGGGTATCCACGATCTTTACAAAGAAAGAACTCCCTTGTATGATAAATATTGTGATATAAAAATTGAGTGCGGGACAAAAAGTCCGGCACAGGTTGTAACAGCCGTCGAACAATATTTGTCATAATTACCAGGGAGGATGATCATGGGCGAGATGCTGACCACGAAGCAGGTGGCACAATTTTTAAGCGTAAATGAAAAAATGGTCTATTCACTCATTGCCGAAAAAGGCCTTCCTGCTTCCAAGGTAACGGGCAAATGGCTTTTCCCCATCGATCTGGTCCGCCAGTGGGTGGAAACAGGAACCGAAAACTATCCGGAAATGGCAAAATTGCCGCCCTACCACGGGTTGGTGCTCATTGCCGGATCCAATGACCTGCTGCTGGATAAAATCATTGCCACCTTTAATCTTAAGCACCAGGACCATATGGCCATGTTTGGCCTGGCAGGTTCAATGGGCGGACTTAAGGCCCTGCGCCAGAACCTGTGCCATATCGCCGCAAGCCATCTGGTGGCCGATAACAGGGAGTATAATTTCCCTTTTATCCAGGATGCCCCGGTCCCGGCTGTGGTGAATTTTTGTTTACGGGAGCAGGGGATTCTGGTTCAAAAAGGAAACCCGGAAAAGATCCACTCAATTAAGGATTTGAAACAGCCCCATATAAAAATAGTCAACCGGATGCTGGGAACCGGTACCCGCCAGCTCTTTGATAAGGAATTGAAAAAAGCGGAGATCAAAGGGGAAACCATTGACGGGTATGACAATTGTCTGTCAAAGCACCTGGATATAGGGCTTGCGATCCTGAGCGGACAGGCCCATGCTGGCCCCGGGATTAAACCGGTTGCCAAAATTCTGGGGCTTGATTTTATCCCGTTGTGCTGGGAGCGCTTTGACCTGCTCATCGGCAAAGACCGGTTTTTTGACCAGGGTATTCAGCTGTTTCTCTCTTTGTTAAAAGGCAAGGTGATTCAGGCGGCTGCCAAAGAATATGGCGGATATGACCTGTCTTTAACCGGAAAAATGGTCTACCCGGAACCCGCGGTCAATCTAACGGATCTGCTGCCGAAACAATAATTACCGCAGGGCTATTGTTTTAACGCTGTTTTCCACAATCGCTTTCAATTCCTGCATGTCTTCGTTGGAAAAAAAATGGTGGTCCTCTTTTAAAAAGAGAGGATCCAGAACAGGAACATTTCGGGAGCATTTTTGCAGGACATATCGGTCTGCTCCCTGTAGCATCCTTGCAATCCGGGCCATGATATTTTTGGTGATGAAAGGGCGGGCACAGGTGGTGCGAAACTCATAGGCCGGGGCCTTTTCCATTATCAGCGAGATGCTCTCGGAAATTTTTTTTACATCAAAATCGCCCTTGATCAGCAGGGGATAATGGGCCAGGCTGGTCTTGATATCCATGGCCAGATAGTCAATCAGTTTTTCATCAATAAGGGTTTCAAGGATATGGGGCCGGGTGCCGTTGCTGTCCAGCTTGATCTTAAATCCCATTTTCCGAACCTTTTGGCAGAAGTCAACAAGATCCGGCTGGAGGGTGGGTTCCCCCCCGGTGATGGCCACCCCGGAAAGCTGGCCCTGGCGTTTTTCAAGGAATGAAAAAATTTCATTTTCATCATAAAGACTGCCGACCCCTTTTACAGGGCCGGCAGCAAGGTCCGGGTTGTGGCAATAGGGGCAGATAAAATTACAACCCGAAGTAAAGACCACACACGCAATGTTCCCGGGAAAATCAATCAGGGAATTTTTTTGAAAGCCGCCAATGTGCATGGGTGGCTTTCTTAAGCCACATTATAAACGTTATAGGTTTTGCGCATGCAGAATTCGGTCTGCTTCCCGTTGTTCCATTGGCCCACAGGCCGAAGATAACCCACCACCCGCGAATAGATCTCCGTCTCCGAATCACAGGTGCCGCATTTTGCATGCTCGCCTGAAATATAGCCATGGGAGGGGCAGACGCTGAAGGTCGGGGTCAGGGTAAAATAGGGAAGCCTGAAACTTGAGGAAACTTTGTTGACCAGCTGTTTTACAACCTGGGTATCTGTCACTTCCTCTCCCAGAAACAGATGCTGGACCGTACCGCCGGTGTACTTTGTCTGGAGATTGTCCTGGAGTTCCAGGGCTTCAAATAAATCATCTGTATAATTGACCGGCAAATGAGTGGAATTGGTATAGAAGGGATCCTTGCCCTGCTGATATTCTTCTTCATTGGCACAGAGAATGTCCTTAAATTTTTTCTTGTCCATGCTGGCAAATCGATAGGTGGTGCCTTCTGCAGGGGTGGCTTCCAGGTTGAAGATCTCGTCGGTTGTTTCCTGCAAGATTTCTATCTGCTTGCGGATATGGTCCATGACCCGGACGGCAAATGCCTGTCCTGCTTTGGTGGCAATGCCTTCTCCCAAAAAGTTGAGGCAGGCCTCGTTCATGCCCAGTATGCCGATGGTGGAAAAATGATTGCGCCAGTAAACCCCGGTGCTTTCCTTAATCTTTCTTAAATAAAATTTTGAATAGGGATAGAGATCGCCATTGGTAAATTTTTCAAGGATCTTGCGTTTGATGCTCAGGGATTCGGCGGAAATCTGGATAAGGTCGTCCAGGCGGTCGAGAAAATCTGCTTCGTCCGTGGCCAGGTAGCCTATCCTGGGAAGGTTCAGGGTGACAACCCCGATTGAACCGGTTAAGGGATTGGCACCAAACAGCCCCCCGCCTCTTTTGCGAAGCTCCCGATTGTCCAGTCTCAGGCGGCAGCACATGGACCTTGCATCTTCCGGGTCCATGTCTGAATTGACAAAGTTGGAGAAATAGGGAATGCCGTATTTGCCCGTCATTTTCCAGATATTTTCCAGATTGGGATTGTCCCAGTTAAAATCGCTTGTAATATTATAGGTGGGGATGGGAAATGTGAAAACCCGGCCCTTGGCATCCCCTTCCATCATTACCTCGGCAAAGGCGGCATTGAGCATGTCCATTTCTTCCTGGAAATAGGCATAGGTTTTTTCCTGGTATTTGCCGCCGATCATGACAGGGACATCTTTCAGGGTGGAGGGGACAATCAGGTCCATGGTGATATTGGTAAAAGGGGTCTGAAATCCTACACGGGTGGGGATGTTGATATTGAATATAAATTCCTGGAGTGCCTGTTTGACTTCTTTGTAGTTTAACTGGTCTTCCCGGATAAACGGGGCCAGGAGGGTGTCAAAGTTGGACATGGCCTGGGCACCGGCAGCCTCTCCCTGGAGGGTGTAGAAAAAGTTTACAATCTGGCCCAAAGCGCTTCGGAAATGCTTTGGCGGTGAAGATTCCACCTTGCCGGCAACGCCCTTGAACCCTTCGGCCAATAGATCCTGGAGGTCCCAGCCCACGCAATAGACCGATAGCAGGCTTAGGTCATGGATATGGATATCCCCTGCGTAATGGGCATCCCTGACTTCCGGGGGGTACACTCTGTTGAGCCAGTACTCTGCGGTAATGTCCGAAGAGATATGATTGTTAAGCCCCTGGAGGGAATAGCTCATGTTGCTGTTCTCTTTTACCTTCCAGTCCATCCGGCTGATATAGGATTCCATGAGGCCCACATTTTCCTTGATGGCAATTTTCCGGATTTGGTTGTGCTGTTCCCGGTAAATGATGTAGGCTTTGGCGGTCTTATAAAAAGGGGAATCCAAAAGGACCCTTTCAACAATGTCCTGAATTTCTTCTATGTCCGGAACGGGGCCTAATTGCAAATCCCTTGCCAGGGTGAGCACTTTTAACGTCAGTTTCTGGGCGTCTCTGCCATTGAATTCCCCGGTTGCTTCTCCTGCTTTTACCAGGGCGTGTGTGATCTTTGTCGGATCAAATTCAGCTACCCGTCCGTCACGTTTTTTAATTTGCTCAAACATGTATCCACCTCTTGAAATCTGATTGAATTTAGACTATCTTCTGTCAGCAGTTCCGGAAACCTACTTTATAGTGATTTTGGTTGCTGGATGACAAACCTATCGCAATATGTAGCTGGTTGTCAAGGCAAAAAAGCTATATATTGTGGTTGTACCACAAATGCAAGATGGATACAAATGCAACTTGACCAGAATCCCTTCTTTAGAAAAGCCATAACTTCCTGGTATGATTCAAGCTTTGCCTGCTGGCTGCTGATCGCCATGATGCTCCTTGTGTTTGTGTTTTCCCTGGCAGGGGTCATCGTGGCTTTGGGAGAGCCTGCTTTTGAAGCACACCTCTGGTTTCCGGGTTTTCTGGCATTTTTATCTGGATTTCTTGCCCTAAAGGTCTTTATCCGGCTTAAGATACGATCAAACAAAGGCTGATGCCTGGGGATAAGGACGGGCTATCTGCTTGTGATCACCTCTATTAAATGGTGGAGAATCTTTGCTGTGACGCCCCAGATGACCACATCTTCATAGGGATAGGTGAGTTCCATTATATTGGGCCTGCGGCCGGCATAGCCTTTTTCCCTGTGCAGACGTGTCAGATGGGAGACGGGGATGGGAAGCACCCGTGAAATTTCTGCTGTGTCGTGGGTGATCTTTTCTTGTCGATTCCAGATACCGGCAAAGGCCTCAATATCCTTATTGTTAATGGTCTGGAAATGGCCCAAAGAGCCAATTACCCTTACATTTTCTGCACAAATCCCCATCTCTTCCTTAAGTTCTCTGAGTGCGGTCTCCTGGGTGGAGGCGTCCTGTTCATCCACATGACCGCCGGGAAAAGCCATCTGGTTCCGCCAGGGATACCCTTCCACATCTGCCTTCTGGATAAAAAGCAGTTCCAGAACCTCATTAAACACGAACAGGGCCATCACACTGGTGGGTTGAAATAGCGCCGGGTCCGGGGGAAACGGATGGACCGCAGTCTGGACTGCGGAACGAATTTTTTGAATACAATGGGTCTGGTCCATATGCCTGGCCTGTGAGATGTTAAACAAAAACAAAAAGATACAGGGAATGCCGGTGCTTGTCAAACCGGGAGATTTTTCCCCAGCACTTTTTGTAAGCATATATTCTGACACGGTTCCGGGAGATGATCAATCTGCCATTGAAAAAAAATCAGAAAAACAGGTTTTCCAAAAAAAGTCTGGGAGAGAGCTGAACGGGCTTGCGGTCCTTTTTAAGGGCCATGTTAAAAATCAGGCATTCCAGGTGTTGGTCCAGGCCTTTGCAGGATTTGACAATAATGCCGCGATGGTATTTTTTCATATAGGCCCTTTGTCCGGAAGTGGTATCACCTGCAGGAAAAAAAAGGTCCAAAATTTTATCCGTGATCCGGAATACCTGGTTTTCGGGGAGCAGGGTTTTGATCATCACTTCAATTAAGGTGTTTAAATAGGGGGCATACAAAACCCTGTCCTTTGCATTTTCCTTAACCATTATATCCAGAGCCTTTCCGATGGAGGAGGGTTTTTTATAAACGCGGCTGGCAGTAATGGCCTCAAAGGTGTCTGCAATATTGACGATGCGATAAAATTTCTTGGTTAACCCATAGGCCTGATCCAACCGGTTCCGGGCATCCGGGTTCAAATAGCGGTAAAAAGAGGTCGGGGTGTCATGGAAAATACCATAGCTTTGGGCCAGGTGGTCCGCTTCTTTCACATGGTGCAGCCCCATTACAAAACTATTGAAATCAGGAAAAGATTGATCTTTGGATGCCATGAGAAAGGAAAACAATACATGGCTTTTCATAATTTCATTTTCAAGTTGGGTCAGCCGCCCGCTTTTGTATAAGATCTCCTGGGGAATAAAGGCCTTGCCCGTGTCATGTCCCAGGCAGATAATTCCAAGTTCCCGGTACTCGTCTTCCCTGAAATCATCAAGCTCATGGGCCATGATCATGGCTATCCAGCTCATTTTGACAATATGGGCAATGGTTTCTCCCATGGTCTTTTTGTTAAACACCAGCCTGTCGTTGTGGATTATTTGATTCAGGGAAATGGAAACAGCAGCATATTTTTTATCGGAAGTGAGAACCCCGCAGGCTGCTTCAAGAAATGGGTGCAATTGTTGATATTTTTTTTGAAGCAACTGGAACAAGGGACTTTTTCCATTGGACAATCCGGCACTGACAAATGCCTTTACCTGCGCTTGAACCTGGGGGAGGTTTTCTTGTGTTAAACTGTCAAAAAAGTGCTTTTGGGTATTGATCAGCCGGATCATTTCACAATCAAAGCGTTCATTGTTTTCCAGGATAGAAATCTCTTTTTTCAGGACCGTGAAGTTGATTTTAAGCGTATCAAATTTTTTGAGTAACTCAATTGAAATCCGGGTGCTGGCAGGCGCAATTAATTCATTTCCATAATAGGTATTGACGGCAAGCTGCCGATTCATGATGGAAAGCATTATTGGCTTGAACCGATCATCAAAAATACCCAAATTCCGATCTGTAAAGATGCTTTCGGTTTTCCCCAGTTTTTTTAATGGAAGGTGTAAGAAAAGAGAGGAATTGTTTTTTTTGAGGGGAGAGGGGTTCGGCAGTGTTAATTTTTGAACCCCGTGGATATCATCAGATCTGTTCATATTTTTTTTAAAACTGCGTGTCAATTGTCGGTGATCCGCCCCATACCCCAATGGTAGAAAAATATTTTCCGGGCTTTCATGGTATCTTCCCAATTTTTGCGCAATATGGGAAAACCGTTTTTCATGCATTGCAGTTAATGTGCCAGGTGTGACCCAAAGAGGATGATATGGTAAATTCAATAAAACCAAATAGTTATAGAAGAAGAGCCGGATTTGTCAGAGGGCGGCGCCTGCCAGAATGACCGGGTACGCCATTTTGGCATGCCTAGGAGGTCGGCTTCTTTTTAAGGAGGGGTATAATCAGTCGAAAGGAGCTCCCCTGGCCCAATTGGCTTTCAACCTCAATCTTGCCCCCAAGGGAAGTGATCAGATTATGGCACAGGGAAAGCCCGATGCCGATTCCTTCCTTTGAGGTTTTGGTTGAAAAAAAAGGATCAAAGGCCCGGGAAATTGTTTTGGCATCCATCCCGCATCCATTGTCGATCACATCAATCACCAGGTGTTGATCTAAAAGAAAATTATGGGAAACCAGCAGCTTTACAAATGAATCGGGTTTATCACATGCCTGGGCTGCATTGATGATAAGATTTGTAAGGGCAATTTCAAGCATTTCAGGTGAGGTTTCAAGGGATGGCAGGTTATCCGGTATTGCGACCTCAACGGTCTTAACCAGCCGGTTAATTTTGCCTCTGGCAATTTCCAAACATCCCTGGATCAATTTTTTGATGTCCACCCGGCTAAACGCCACATTGCTTTTCATGTGCACGAATTTCCGAAGATTTGTCACAATTTTATGGATGCGGAGGGACCCGTTTTCAATATTGTCCGCCAGCTTGAACAGATCCTTTCTGAAATCCGGATAGGTCATATTGCAGATTTCAAAATTTTTACGGATCTTTGCATGGTCGTCTATGATGGGAAGAATGGCGCCCAGGTAATCTTTTAAAATCGGAATATTAAAGGAAATAAAATTATTGGGATTGTTGATTTCATGGGCCATCCCTGAAACAAGAAATCCCAGGGATGCCAGTTTTTCCGTCTGAATGACCTGGCGCTCCATATTTTTTCTTTCGGTAATGTCTTGGAAAATCCCCTGAATCTCTGTTGTCTTACCGTCTTTATGCAGTTTTGCCGTGGCAATGAACCGAAGTTCTCTGATAGAGCCTTTTTTACAAACAATTCGGTATTCATTGTCAATGGGCCCATGGTATTTGAAAAATGTTTGTAAATCTTTTTCAAACCGGTCTATGTCCTGGGAAAAAATATGATCTGCCAGGAATCGATAATCCATCTGTATTTGACCCGGGACATACCCAAACAGACTGTATAATCCATCTGAGCAGTTAAGGATTTCACCGTTCAAAGAGGTGAAAAAACTTCCCATGTTTGCAATTTTCTGGGCGGTTCGTAAATGGTTTTCTTTGCTCAACGATTCTTCCTGGGCCCGTTTCCGTTCTTTTATTTCATTTCGCAACTCCCGGTTGGCTTTTTGCAGCTGAAAGGTTCTGTCTGTAATCTTCTGCTCCAGGTCTTCCTGGGCTTTTTTGAGTGCTTCCAGGGTTTTTTCATGCTCCCGGATCTCATCTTTGAGGATTTGATTGGTCTGCTGAAGTGCAATTGTTCTTTTTTCCACTTTGGTTTCAAGGGTTTTATTGACGTTCCTCAGCTGATGCTCGGTCTCCTTAATACGGACCATGGCCTTTATTCTTGCCAAAAGCACATCTGCCGTGACAGGCTTGTACAGGTAATCGTCCGCACCGGATTCAAGGCCGTAGTTTCGGTGTTCCCTGCTGGTCATCATTCCGGTGCAGATAATAACAAACATTTGCTGGAATCGATTTTCAGACCGGATAATGGATAGAATATCGAATCCGTTCATATCCGGAAGGCTGATGTCCAATAATACAATATCCGGAAAGAACGAATCCAGTTTGCCAATGGCCTCCTGCCCGTTGAAGGCAGTCTCCGTTTGATACCCTTTCCGGCTTATGATCTTGGTATAGGCCTCCAGGATAGCCAGGTTATCCTCTATGATCAGTATTTTGGTTTGGTTTGTCATTGCAGTTTGTCCTGAATATGAAGATCTGCCGGGTACATAGGCGTTATGAAATACTATAGGATTTGAGCTTTCGTCTGAGTGTATTCAGGCCGATGCCGAGAAGAACGGCTGTTTTTGATTTGTTGTGGCCAGTATGTTCATACACGTGGAGGATATGTTTTTTTTCCACCAGGGATAGGGGGGCTACCCCAAGAATCTCCTGTCCCGGGAGAAAAGGAAGGGTATTATTGGCTGTGACGTGTTCGGGCAAATGGCCGGGGGTGATGATTTGGCCCTGGGAAAGGTTAAAAGCGGACTGGATAATGGATTTTAGTTCCCGGACATTTCCGGGATAGGGATAGCGTTCCAAAAGGGACAGGGTCTCGGGATGGAGTTTGTTTGAATTTGGCTTATCCCCCAATTGTTCTAAAAAATAGGTTGTCAGCAAGGCAATATCTTCTCTTCTTTCTTTCAAGGCAGGCAGGTGAAGCCATGCCCCTTTTAATCGGTAATAGAGATCTTTCCGGAATTTATTTTTCAGGACCAGCGTTTCAATGGTTTCATTTGTGGCAGCAATAAACCGGATGTCCGTTTTAATGGGGGTATCTGTACCAATGGGCAGATGTTCTCCCTCCTGGAGAACCCGGAGCAGTTTGCCCTGAAGTTCCAGGGGAAGGGATCCGATTTCATCTAGAAAAAGAGTTCCTTTGTCCGTTGTGGTGAGGTATCCGGGCCTTTTTGCCTGGGCCCCTGTGAAGGCCCCCTTGGTATGGCCGAAAAATTCGGCATCAAAAAGGGTTGAAGACATGGATGCCATATTAATGGCGGAAAAGGCAGCAGACGCCCTGGGGCTTGACCTGTGAATAGCCCGGGCCAGAAGCTCTTTGCCTGTCCCGCTGTCTCCGGTGATCAGAACCGGAACTTTGCTGGCAGCATGGAGCTCAGCCTCGCAAAGAATTCGGATGAGCTTGGGAGATTGGGTGATGATAGAAGAGAAATCCCTGGGAGGGCGGATATTTTTCAAAGGGGTTTCTTTTCTCAAAGCCAGAATTTTTAAAAACCGTCTTCGTTCCAATGCCCGGTTCAGAGATAAGAGGAGATCATTTTTTGAGATGGGCTTGACCAGATAATCGTAGGCCCCTTTTCGAATGCAGTCAACGGCCATCTGGGCTTCATTCATGGCGGTCAACATGATACATTCGGTGTGGGGACTGATCTTTTTGATCTCTTCCAGCAGTTTGATCCCATTCATTCCCGGCATGGTGATATCAAGGAGTGCGGCATCAAACTTTTCCCCATTTTTAAAAAAGGAAAGCGCAGTTTCGGCATTGTTCTCCGTGTGAATATTTTTATACCCGGAGATGACCAGCCCGCGTTTGATGGTATCTAAAAAATCTGTTTCATCATCTATCACAAGTATCCGGTTTTCCATTTACAATCCCATTGTAATCGTGGTTTGAGTCCATTTGGAAAGTGAGTATAAAAAAAAATGGCGGACAAATCAATCCGGACAAGCGGTTTATTGTGCCAAAATGGCAGGGGTTTAGATTATAGGTTGGTATAGAATTCTTTTTCAATGGCCTTTACCCGGTCTTTTCTTTCGGTCGACAGAAAATGCCGGTAAAGCAGATCGTCCATGGGGATGTCCCTGCCAAGGAGATTCTGTTCAAGGATGGACAAAACCGCAATAGAGACATCACAGGACGGGTATCCCTTGTCATCCAGAAGAATGGTGTCGTCCAGCTTAATTTCAACAATATTATTGATGTCTACCAATTTCAGATCCCCTGTACAGGTTAATATCAGGTTGCCGATGCCGGCAAGGTCGGGAATATATCCGGTCTGGTCAATCATTTGCCGGATTTTTTTAACAAAGATTGCGATATTTTTTTTTGCGTGTTCGACCAGGGAGTGGCTGTGCAGGATATCCATCAAAGAAGCCTCACCAAATAATCTCCAGGGATCCAGTATCGGGCCTGCCACATATTCCTGGAGACCGCACAGGACAATTTGGCTTTTTCCCGTACCCCTATAGTCCACCAGAAACTCTTCGGAAAGGGCAATCAAATTCTTTCCCAGAAATTTCAGCAGGAGGTTATATTTTTCAATTTCCCGGAAAACAGCCGTTTTGCTCTCAAACCGGTTTCGCAATATTCGAAACATTTTTACAGGTCTTGCCCTGGGAAACATCCGGATGCCGTCAATGATTTCTCCCTGGGTTTCCTTTAGCACCGCTTCGGCCAAAAGCACCTCGAAAATATGGGACCGCAGGCCGGAGCGATAATATTTCCGGAACACAAGGGTCTTTGAATCTTTGATGAAATTGAGTTTTTTTACCTCGCTTCCCGGCAGATGGGCCCGGTCTCTTATATCCGTCAGCTGGTTCATGGGTGACTCCGTACCTAAAAAAAGCAATGATTTTTGATCCTTGCTGATTGTATCAAAGACACTGGAACCGGTAAAGACCGTAAATTTTCTATCACGAGTCAAGGACTTGAATTTCATCGGATCTGCCTTGACAATTTGGTTTTTGCCACAATTATTATTGGGAACCAATTTTAACCTGAAACAGGATCAAAACATAATTGAAACGGGAGTTAAGCATGGGAACAAAGAAGACACGTAAATTTAAAACCGAAGTGCAGCAGCTGCTGCACCTGATCATTCATTCCTTGTATTCCAATAAGGAGATCTTTGTGCGGGAGCTGATCTCCAATGCATCGGATGCCATTGACAAGGCCAGGTTCAAGGAACAGACAGAGCCGGCACTTTTTGCCGATGATACGGATTTCCACATTCGCCTGGCCACGGATTCCGAAGCCAAAACCTTTACCATTTCCGACAATGGCATCGGCATGACCCTGGACGAGGTCAACGACAATATCGGTACCATTGCACAGTCCGGAACAGCCGCTTTCATGGAAGCCCTGGAAAAATCCAAAAAAGAGACCAGTCTGTCTCCTGAGCTCATCGGCCAGTTTGGTGTGGGCTTTTATTCCGCTTTTATCGTGGCAGACAAGGTCCGTCTGGATACAAGGGCAGCAGGGGCCGAAAAAGGGGTCCGCTGGGAGTCAGACGGCAAAGGATCCTATACAATTGAAGAGATTGAAAAAGAGAAACGGGGTACGTCCATCACCCTGTTTCTGAAAGACCCGGAAGAAGGGGACCAGGATTTTACAGAGGATTACACCATCCAGCACATTGTTAAAAAGCATTCGGATTTTGTGACCTACCCGGTGATCATGAACATGGAAAAAAGTGAGCCCATCCCGGAAAACGAGGTCATCAAGGATTCCGAGGGAAAGCCCATTGGCGATACCTATCGGAAAGTCAGAAAAGACGAGACCCTTAACTCCATGAAGGCCATCTGGGCCAGGGCAAAGGAAGATGTTACCCCCGAAGAGCATGAAGAATTTTACAAGCACATCAGCCACAACTGGGACAAACCCCTGGAGACGATCCACAAGA
This sequence comes from Desulfobacula sp., assembly GCA_013792075.1. Taxonomy (GTDB): domain Bacteria; phylum Desulfobacterota; class Desulfobacteria; order Desulfobacterales; family Desulfobacteraceae; genus NBML01. The sequence goes on along the minus strand of VMSR01000070.1, from coordinate 12,296 downwards.
GATTTGAAGGGGTGACCGAGTATGATGTGCTCATGTACCTGCCGTCCAAGGCCCCCATGGACATGTTTCGGCCGGAAAGAAAAAACGGGATGCAGTTGTATTGCAAACGGGTCTTTATCATGGACGACTGCAAGGAACTTCTGCCCGAATATCTGGGGTTTGTCCAGGGCGTTGTTGATGCACCGGACCTGAACCTCAACGTGAGCCGGGAAATCCTCCAGGAAGACCGGCTGGTGAGAAATATCAGAAAAAACCTGGTCAAACAAATTTTTTCCACCCTGGAAGGCATGGAAAAAGAAAAGTACGAAGAATTTTATGGAGAATTCGGTCAGTCCCTGAAGGCCGGGATCCCAACCGATTATGAAAACAAGGAGCGTCTGGCCGCCCTGCTTCGGTACAAGACCACCAAGTCCGGGGATAAATCCGTGAGCCTGGATGACTACATTGCCAACATGAAGGAAGACCAGAAAGAGATCTATTTTCTCACCGGTGAAAGCCTGACCTCTCTTTTGAATTCGCCTTTGCTCGAATCTTTGAAAGCCCGTGATTTTGAAGTGCTGCTCATGGTGGACCCCATTGACGAGTGGGTGACCCAGTCTTTGCATGAATACAAGACAAAGAAATTAAAAAGCGCGGAAAAGGGTGACCTGGATCTGGACAAGGTGGATGATGAAAAGAAAAACGAGTATTCTGCGCTTCTTTCCTTTCTCAAGGGCAAGCTTGAAGCCCGTGTCAAGGATGTGGTGGTTTCCAACCGCCTCAAGGATTCTGTTTCCTGCCTGTCCGGTGATGATTGGGGCATGAGCGCTTACATGGAAAAAATTTTGAAAGCCTCGGGCCAGAAAACACCGGATCAGAAACGGGTGATGGAGGTCAATGTCAATCATCCGGTCCTGGAAAAAATTAAAGGGCTCTTTGAGACCGACACCACAAATCCGGTGCTCACCGATTATTCTGATCTGCTCTATGATATTGCCGTGATCAGCGAAGGCGGAAAGCTGGACAATCCCGCAAGATTCTCCGCACTTCTGGGAGACCTCATGGCCAAAGCCATATGATCGTTTTTCTTGAAACCCTCGGGTGCTCCCGGAACCAGGTGGACAGCGAAATCATGCTGGGCAGGCTTGGGGCCGCGGGGCATAAGAGAACCGATGATCCGTCATTGGCCCAGGTTATTATTGTCAATACCTGCGGATTTATCTCCACTGCCTCCGAGGAGGCAGTGGATGTGATCCTTGAGATGGCCGCGTTCAAACAGACCGGTGCCTGCAAAAAGCTCATTGCCACAGGATGCCTGGCCCAGCGGTATAAGGATGATGCAGACCTTCTGGCCAGCCTGCCCGAGGTGGATGCCTTTCTGGGTACAGCTGCCTGTGAGCAGATCGTGGATGTGGTGGAAGGCAGGCAGGAAAGCCCCCTGGCCATGTTTCCCGACCCCAACCAGCGGAAATTTCAGGATCTTTCCATTGACCGGGAGCTGATCTCAAAAGGGTTTGCCTATATAAAGGTTTCCGAAGGGTGCAACCGCCATTGCACCTATTGTATTATTCCCCAACTGCGGGGGACCCAGCGGTCCAGGCCGATGAAGGACATCTGTACCGAGGCCGTATCCCTTGTGGCAAAGGGGGTAAAAGAAATCATTCTTACCGCGGAAAACACCACGGATTACGGCCAGGATCTGGTTGCCGACCCCATTGGCTTTGACGGGGTCCTTTCCTCCCTGGCCACGACACTTGCAACCCAGGACCCCAGTGTCTGGATACGGTTTTTATACACCCATCCCAAGACCTTAGGGCCTGGGATCATTAAAACTGTTCACGCCCATGAAAATATCTGCTCCTATTATGACGTTCCCATCCAGCATGCCGCCACCCCCATGCTCAAACGTATGGGACGGCCCTATACCCGGGAAGATCTTGCAGACTTGTTTAAATTGATCCGGAAACTGGACCCCGGGGCCTGCCTTCGCACCACCCTGATTGTGGGATTTCCCGGGGAGACCCAGGAAGAGTTTGATATTTTGAAGGCGTTTATAGAGCAGGTCCGGTTTGACCATCTGGGGGTTTTTACCTATTCGGATTCCCATGACCTTGCCTCCCACGGATTCAAAGACCATGTGCCCGGGGAGATCGCAGAACAGCGCCATGACATCCTCATGGCAGCCCAGGCTAAGATTTCCGAACAACTCAACCAGCGCCATGTGGGAAAGGTTTATCCCGTGCTGGTGGAGGAAAATCCCGAACCAGGGGTTTATCTCGGCCGGACCCAATTCCAGGCACCCGAGGTGGACGGGATGACATTTATTTATGGACAAGGACTTGAAATCGGGACCCTTGTTCATGTAAGAATAACAGATGCGTTTGAATATGATATTGCCGGGGAGATGGCATGAGTTCTGATATAAAGGCGAAGATTATGAGACAGGTGGCCCCTGACCTTGCACTGGTGGAAAGGGCTCTGGAAGAAAATCTTGCCCCCAACCTGGATCTGGTTCGGGAAATTGCCTCCCATTTATTGTTCAGCGGCGGAAAACGTCTGCGGCCCCTGCTCATGATCCACAGCGCCCGGATCTGCGGGTATGAAACCGGGTTTGAGATTTTATTTTCCATTATTTTTGAATATCTCCATGCCGCCACTCTGCTCCATGATGATGTGGTGGATGAGGCCACCCTGCGTCGGGGAAAACAGGCCGCCCATACCAAATGGTCGGCTCCCAAAGTGGTGCTTACAGGGGATTTTCTTCTGGCAAGGGCGCTGGCCATTGCCGCTAAAACCTGTGAACCCCGTGTGATTTCCGTGATCGCCCATATCACCCAGGCCATGTCCCAGGGGGAAATCGATCAATTGGAACAAAAGGGCCGGACAGATCTGTCCGAAGCCGAATACCTCAAGATCATCGAGCAGAAAACAGCGGTCCTGATCCAGGGGGCCTGCCAGAGCGGGGCCATTATTTCCGGCGCTTCTGAAGAACGGGAAAAGGCCCTGGCCTCCTATGGATACCATCTGGGCATGGCATTTCAGATGGCAGACGATCTTCTGGACTATACGGCCACAGCCGAAGAACTGGGGAAAAATCCCGGTGCAGACATGCGGGAGGGGAAACTAACCCTGCCCCTGATTCACAGCCTTGCAAAAGCTGGCGACAGTGATCGTAAATGGATGGTTGGCGTGATGGCAGATCCTGTCTTTGACAGCACCGTATTTAAAAATTTAAAAGAAAAGCTGACAGCCCTGGGGGGCATTGCCTATACCCAGAGCCAGGCAAACGACCATGTGACAAAGGCCAAGGCATCACTTGGCATTTTTGAGGATTCCGATTCAAAAGCCCTTCTGCAGATGATTGCAGACTATTCAATTGAAAGAAAGGTATGATTATGGGGACTAAAAAACAGGCGGGCATGTGTATGGCTGCCATTCTTTTCGGGCTGCTCCTCTTCCAGGAGACAGGATTTGCTGAGCGGTCGGTCACGGTATTGACCGGTGCGACCACAGGCCAGCAGAAGATCAGCGGACAGGACATTCCCGGTGCCAAGAAAAAAGCAGTGGAAGATGCCCTGGAAAAGGCGGTTCAAAATGCCTTTGCATCCCTGGTCTCCCGCCAGGTCTTTGGCGCCAATCTTGAATTTTTGTATGGAAATATTTTGCCCCGGGCCTCGGACTATGTGATCACCTATCGGGTGATGGGGGGGGTGCAGCACAAGGGATATTATCTGGTGGGCGTTGAATCCAAGATCAACATGGAGTTGCTCGAAAAACAATTGACCGATGCCAGGATACTCAATGCCGCAACAGATAAGCCTGTGATCCTTTTTCTGATTGCTGAGCAGACACCTGAAAAGCTGCTTCCCAGCTATTGGTGGGGAAACAATCCAGAGCCCTATTCCGCCCTTTCGGAAACGATTATTTTGGAAAAGATGGTTCAAAATCGATTCAAACTGGCAGTGACAGGCCCGGACCGGCCGGATCCCTCTTTTTACAATATCCAGTTCACATCCATTTACGATATCGATGCTGCCATGAAGCTGGGCAAGGTTCTCAAGGCGGATATGGTGGTTATGGGAAAGACCGGGGCATCGGAATCGGTTAACCGCATGGGGGATGAAAAAATATTTGATGCTGTGATTGACCTGAAAGGGTACGATCTTACATCCGGGAAAGAAGTACTGAACGCTGTGAGCCAGGCAACGGCAAAAAGCATCCCGGGCCAGGAAGCATCCGGGGGAGCCATTGCCGAGGCGGCTGTGGCGTCTGCCCTGGATCTGAGCCAAAAAATCGATGCCTTCTGGAGCAAGCGGCTAAGACAGGAAAATATGTTCAATGTCACCATTTCAGGAGAACAATTTCTGCCCCGGTTCATTGCCCTGAAAAAAGAACTCAGGGAAATCCAGGACATTGAAAACATGCAACCCAAGGAGATCGGCACCGACAATGCCGTTATGGATATTGTTTTTAAGGGAAGCCCCCAACAATTTGCCGATGCCGTGATGCTCAAATCCTTTGACGGGTTTGGCATTGAGGTGACGGAAGTGACGGATCAGTCGGTCTCCATCCGGTTTATTGAAAAACAGGATGGCCTGCCCCGGGCGGATGACACAGACACCAAAGAAAAAACAAATGAATAAGGTTGGGTTTCTCTTGACACAAAATACAGGGTTTGATAAAAACAGCAGACGTTAAAGGCGCGTAACTCAGTTGGTAGAGTGCTACCTCGACACGGTAGAAGTCGTCAGTTCAAGTCTGATCGTGCCTACCATAAAAATCAAAGACTTACAGGAAACCCTGTAGGTCTTTTTGATTTTTTGTGCCCATTTTGTGCCCGGTTGAAAAAATGCAGAAATATTTTATTTTTCTACCTTCTCAGTGTCTTTCTCCAAATTAGGTTTATAAGCGGCATTAAAAACTCCCTCCATGATTTCATTCTTTTGAAGAATAAAAGCTTTTAACTCTTCTTTACGTAGTCCTTTTTTTTGAATTATATCAGTCAAATATTTCATATTGAGGATATAATATTCCAAAGGAAGAACATTGGGTGACTTTTGATAATTTAGTATCCGTGCTTTAGTGATTTCTACTGAAGCTTTAAAATTTTCCGTCCCCGCATTGAATGAAAGAGAAGCAAGGTGTTTCCTTTCCTCTGACTTCTTGTTCATATATGTGACAATTACAGTGCCAGCAACACCTACAATAGCACCAGCAATCGCCGAACAAACAGGTATTAAGGATTGTATCAATTCGAGTGTTTCGGGAGCCATAATAGAAGTTCCTCCTATGCTTATTTATAAAGATACACAATAGAAAATATGTTAAAATTTATTTCAATAATTTTATATTTTTGGTATCAGTTTCCTAAAATTGCATCCTCAAGTTTCTGTGCTGATACTCGATTTGTTTTTTCCATCAGGTGGGCATACACGTTCAATGTCACCGTTGGGTTGCTGTGTCCTAATTGGGTTTGAATGTATTTGATGTTCTCCCCCTGGTCAATCAAAAGACTGGCATATGTATGTCTAAGGTCATGGAACCGGATTTTTTCAAGCCCGGCAAGCTTTAGGCCCGGCAAGAAATATCTGTTCACCATATTGTTGTGGTTCATCGGGTTCCCTGCTTCGGTCGGAAATATTAAATCCAGGCTTCCAGGTGGGCAAGCAATCCGCCATTTTTTTAATTTCTTCAGCATGGCAGGTCCGATATCAATTTTCCGGTTTGACCCTTTGGTCTTGGTGTCATAAAAGCGCTGGTTGTTAAAACTTCGCTGTATGTGGATCTGGCTTGCCTCCCATTGGATATCCGGCCATTTCAAGCCCAGGAGTTCCCCTTGCCTGGCACCGCTGAAAATAGCCAATGAAAACAGCACATGGTATTTATGTGCTGTGACGGCATCCAGAAGACCGGATATATCGGCCCGGTTAAGCACCTGGATCTTATCCCCGTTATCAGTTTCATTCCCTTGGCTTGTCGGCATATCGGCATAGTCCAGGGGGTTGGTATGGCAATAGCCCCTTTTCATTGCAAGGCTTAGTATTTGGCGCAAGGAAACAAGGATTTTTCTCAACGTGGAAATGTTCATGCCATCGGTTTGCCGGTCAATTATGAATTGATCCACCATTTTAATGGTGATCCGATCAATTTTTAAATTCTGGAATTCATCAAAATGGTTTCGGGTATGGCCTTCATATACTGCCCAGGTGGATGCCCGGATTTTTAATTTTTTTAATTCCAGCCATTCAAGCGCTACCCGATCAAATGTTGGGATTTCTTGAGCGGAAATATAATTGCCTTTGGAAAGCTGATCTTCTATTTCTCGTAATTTTTCTTGAGCTGATTTTTTTGTGGTGCCCTTTGGCAACAATTTTCTTTGCCGGATACCTTCATGATCATAATAATCCAGGAAATAACTCGTTCCCCGTTTTCTGACTTTTGCCATGGGTTCCCCTTTTTTGCCCTGCACATTGTATAGAATTATTTTTTCAAAGGCTAATATACCACATGTTCAATGTAACCCCCTCCCCGGATCAGCAGGAAGGGGGGATTTGATTGTTTTATCCAGCCATGTTCAATAACATCAACCTGAGTTTATCAAGCAGTAAATTTAATTTTCGGAAATCCGAACATTCCGGGTCCAGGGTTCGGGCTTCATGGGTCACTAAAACTTTATGTAGAACCTTGGCTTCTGTTGGGGTGATTTTAATTATGTCCATGGTCTACCCCATCAAACCGTTCTCCTATGGTGAAGATCTCTTGAATAACATTATCAAGGGTGCGACGCATCCCCGACAAACATTCAACTGACATGGTGGATGTGCAGTTCATTGCCTGGTCTTCTTTTGCGTCCAGAAATTCTGACAGAAGGCTTAATTTTGAAAGAGGGACACCGATGCTGCCAAAAAGGGATTCGTTTTGATAATTTTTTTCAGATAGGGTATTGTTCGTTTTAGTCATTTTTTGCCTCCTTAGAAGGTGATTAATGGTTAGGCTCTGTTCGGTGTTGGTAGCACCGGGCAGAGCTGTTTTATTTTTTGTTCGATTCTTCTTTTACCGCCTCTTTAATAAATCCTATTATTAAATCTTTCATCGTTGCTTTTTCCTGAGCTGCAAAAATCTTAAACTTTGTGTGCAGTTCCTCTGGAATCGTGAATGTTAATCTTTTTTCTTTTTCCATAGCTTTTTCCTTTTTATGCAGAAATATAACATATGCAGTTTTGCAGTCAAGCCTGTTTTTTGATAGTGCCAAGGGAAAGTTTTGCTTTCAAAAATAAAATGATGTCAGTTGACTTTATACTTGACAATTATGTTGGCATTTGTAATCATTGGTATAATAAAACACGAATGGGAGAATTAAAATGTATGAATTTCCACAAACAGACCTACCAAAGTTTATCATAGATATAAATATGGTGTGGTTGAGGACTCAATTAACCAGGGGGCGAATTCCTTCAAAAGCGCAGAACCCTGGACGGGGTACAAACAGGAAACATCCATGGGAAGAAGTTGTTTTCATACAGACCATGCACCATTTATCTTTTATCGGGCGGAGCCCAAAGAGCAATGCCTTGGTTGCTGAGGAAATACAAAAAAAAATCAGCTCAGATAGGTGGTTAATACCACCAAAGAACACTTATGATGAGATTTGCCACTGGATTCCAGAAAGCGATGAAGAAGAACGTTTTCAAGAGGTGATCTTTTTCCAATTCCATCCCGACAAAGATGCTACCGAGTTGAAACGATGCGAATTTATCCCAAGGCAGGATGTCAACTGGGATACATTGCGTGAACTTCAGTTATCTATTGAAGGGGCCTATTATGATTATTCCTATATGGTGGTGCGTCTGGCTGAAACTATCCTTGAACATTATAAATATTATGGAGGGCTCCAAACGTTAAAAGAATAATTGTTGGCCCAGGAGAGTGCGCTAACACTCCCCCAGGCCGGTGTCAAAATAACAAATAAACGCCCCTCACAGGCAAATTTAAGCGTCAGCTTGACCCCTTCCTTATAGCCCAGATTAAGAAGGCCAGTCAAGCGGGTGCGAAAAAGGAACTGCATATGCCAAATCAAAATGCCCAGCAAGAAAAAATCTCTATTGAAATCAGTTTTAGCGGTGGCCTTGAAGCTCACCTCCCGTCCTTAACCCACTTACTTGAAAAACTGAAAGGCGAATTCTCAACCTCTCCCGGATCAGTCCCTATTGATGCCGACGAAATCTGGACCCCGGAAGAGTTGTGTGACTTTTTCAAGATTGACAAAACCAAATTGTATAGTCTGACCATGCAGACTGGTCCTGGATCGCTTCCACGCTTTAAACTTGGAAAGTATCTCCGGTTTAAAAAATTAGAGGCTATTGGATGGTTTAATGGTTTGAAGGCATAGGCTCTGATATGGTTGATAAACAGTTAATCGAAGAACTGAAGCGCAGGGTTCCGTCAATTCCATCTGTCGTAACCATGAGTAAGGAATCTGTAAATAGCTTTTGCGGCCCTTGTCCCAAGTGCGGTGGAAAAGACCGGTTTGTATATAAAACCGATTCTGGAAAAGCGTTTTGCCGACACTGCCACCCAGAAGTAATGGACGATCTTGATTTTCAAAAATGGCATTATGGGAAGTCTATCCAGGATCTCCTCAAGGAATATATGCCAGAATACAATCCGAATCAGGTTCAAAATCAAGGTCCGGTGAAACCCCTAGAGGAAAGCCCGGCGAAAAAACAGCAAGAGCAAACCGGGCAAGGGGATAATCCAGAGATGCAAGAATCTTGGGACAATATGCAGGAAAAGCATACGAATAGGGAGCCTGTTTATGATCTATTTGCCAGACGAGGACTCTCCAAGAAGTACGCAGATAAAATATTTGAAGAGGGCATGGCCAGGGGTGCATATTATGCCGATGAATCGTCCGTAGCCTTTGCTTTTAAAACCTTGGAAGCGAATGATGTTCTTGCCATTCAATATCAAACGGTGAGTGGTCAAACCTACTCGTTTACAGAAAAATATAGCAAGGCAGCAAATAAAGTCCTCAAAAAAGGTTCTAAGTTGGGTGCAGATTGTTTTTTTATTTGCGGGACGAAGCCCGAGGACGCAAAAAAAATATTCACATATGAATCCGTTATAAATGCCTTGACCGGTTACTTTTGCCTTCCTGATGCGTGTCATATCGCCATAGGAAGTACGTCCTGTATAAAAAAACTTAAAGCCTTAAAACCTTATAAGCATATAGAAGAGTTCATCCTGTGTTTTGACAATGATCCGGCCGGGGAAGAAGCCACAAAGAAAGCGGCAAAAATCCTGGGCGCTCGCTCACGCACTGCTCCATGGCCGAAGTGTTACCGTCAAGGGTATGATATCAATGATAAGCTAAAAGCTGGTGATATAAAGGGTATTGTGGATCTGCTCATAAATGCAGTGAAGGTCGAGATTAAAAAGCAACCTGAAGTCGAGCAGAAAAAAACAAACGAATCCAAACAAAAAGAAGTGAAAGAAGAAAAGGCCGCAGAAAATTTATTTAATTCAAAGCTTCCCGTAATTGTTCCAATAAACAGTCAATTAAGGGATGTGCGTAAACAGTGTTGGTCTGCTATCCACCAGAAAAATGATGAAAATCCGGTCTTGTTCAGTCATTCATTAGGGATAGTGATGGTGGGTAAAAATTCCGATGAAGATGATTCGGACATAAAGCAAGTAACAAGGTCAATGATGCGGGGTTTCTTGACCGATGTTGCCGATTTTTACGCCACTGTCATTACAGACGATTCAGGCAAGCCGACTGGGGTGGAAGATGCAATAAGTCCTCCGACCATTGTTTGCGATGATCTTCTGGCGGATCAGAACGCATCTCTTCCTTATCTGAAGGGCTTCAAATATGCTCCTTTTTTCATGAAAAATGGGACTTTGCATCACATCCCTGGTTATTCCGAAGAATCCCAATATATATTAGTGGTTTCGCCAGGAATAGGTATGCCGTGCATAGTGGATGACCCCACAGCCGAAGATATAAAACAAGCCAGATTATTAATCTATGAATTCGTGGCGGATTTTCCGTTTACCAGTGCGGCAGAAAAAGCACATGCCATTGCCTTGATGATTCTGCCATTTGTCCGGGAAATGATAGACGGTCAAGTCCCATTACACCTCGTGGAAGCAAGCACACCCGGAACAGGTAAAACCAAACTCGTAACCGTTTTGACTTATATTTTTTTGGGGCAAATTGTTTCTACAATGACTGAAGGCAGGAATGATGATGAATGGCGAAAAAAGCTCACGGCAAAGTTGAAAAGTAATCCAGCAGTTATATTTATTGACAATGTTCGTTATGAAATTGATTCGGCACCACTTGCAGCGGTTTTAACTTCTGGCAAATGGGAAGACCGAATTTTAGGAAAAACGGAGATAATAAATCTTCTCGTAAATTGTTTATTTATCGCAACCGGAAATAATCCTTCCATGTCATCGGAAATAGCCCGGAGAACGATTAGAATAAGACTTGATGCTCGTTTGGATAGACCATGGGAAAGAGGGGCGGAATATTTTAAACACCCGGACCTGATGGGGTGGACAAAAAAACACCGTGGTGAACTGATAGGCGCTGTTTTAACCCTGGCGCAGGCGTGGATATCAGCAGGACGCCCGGCAGTAAAAGGAAAGCGCCTGGGCGGTTTTGAAGCCTGGTCTGATGTCCTGGGCGGCATACTTTCGGTGGCTGGTATCCCCGGATTTCTTGAAAATTTAAATGACTTTTATGAAGATTCTGATTCTGAAGGAAGTGTTCTAAGGTCGTTAATTTCTGCCTGGTATCGGACCTTTGGAGGGGCAGAAATAGGCGTTTCAGACATTTTCCACATAGTTATAAAGAACGAGATACCGGTTGATATTGGCGAAAAATCAGAACGGAGCCAAAAGACAAAGTTGGGGCAATTGTTGCGGCAACTCAAGGGTAGACGGTTTACTATTGAAACCGAGACTGAGGACGGTGGCAAGGAGAATAGTTTATTCCAAGTGACGGCTGGGAAGATTTCTCATAGTGCCCAGCAATGGAAATTGACATACAAACCAATGGTGCCCAACAAACATATAGAAAAAGGGGAACCTCAAAACATAGGTTCCCCCATAGGTTCCCCCTTGAAACTTGTTGATTTTACGGGGAAAGGGGAACCTGGGGAACCTGGGGAACCTAAATTAAATCCCATGCACGCGCACATACATACACGCGCATGCGCACGTACGCAAGAGAACAGTGTGGAAGGGGGAAAAGGTTCCCCATGTTCCCCACGTCCCCAAAATCTTATAAACTTAGATAGTTATAAAGGGGAACCTATAGGGGAACCTTTAGAAATAGGTTCCCCCTTTGTGGATAACAATAACGATGAGGTGATCATATGAACTACCTGAAACCATTGACCAGCAAGGGGCTGACTGTAATATTGGTAGATGCGGACCATTTTAAACTCCTGGGAATTTCCTCTTTGCCAGGGGATTTGCAGACTCAAGTCATCACATACGCCAAAGATCATAAGCAACAGATCCTCTCTGAAATCCAGATACAGGAAGGGACCACCCATATAGGGGATGGCACCCAATTATCCCCTGTCCGGTTCTGCCCTGCCCAATGCACCCGGACTGGCTTATGTCATGGCACAGCCTATTTCAAGGGGAAGCCAGGGAAGGGACAGCCGTGTGACCCTGATCAGTGTTTATACAAAAATCAAATAACAGCATTTAATAATTAATATGATCAACAGACAGGAGAAAAACCAAATGGACAACACGACCAAAAATCAAACCGGACGATCCAAAGCCGATTTATTCAAAAGCAAATGTAAAGCGTGGACGGAGCCGGAAAACGACATCTACCAAAAAGCATTATCAAACCCAAAGGAAGCAATGCAGGAATCAATTATAGTTGAGGCTATTTTTAATTCCCGCAATACATTCAGATACGCCATGTCATTGATTGAGGCCGGACATTCTGAACGGAAAACCATGAACCTTGGGTCTATGAAAGACGACTTCCTTTGGTATGCAGCTAAGCGGCATTGTGAAAAATTCATAAATAGTCTCCACTTATTGGAAGTACGATTCCCGACTACTGCAAAGGAAATAAAGGCTTTAAATTATGCCTAAACAATTCTGTTCAGCACACCCATGCAATGCCCTGGTTAATCCTTCTGCCCGGTATTGTCCAAAGCATACCTGTCAGGGCCGACCTGAAAATGCATTATACTTCCCGGCCTGAAAGTGTGTATTTTTCTTCTTTTTTTCTTCCCTTTTAAAATGTTTTTTAATCATTTTTCTTCATATTCTTCCCT
>VMSR01000043.1 GCA_013792075.1 Desulfobacula sp. | reverse complement strand
GAGGCCCTGGTCCACATGGTGGACGGCATTTTTGAACGGGTCAAAAAAGAATTTCCCAAGGAAGTGTTCTGCCGGGAAAAATGCAGTGACTGCTGCTATGCGATCTTTGATTTGACCCTGATTGAGGCCCTGTATTTAAACCACAAATTTCTGGAAACCTTTTCAGGAAAAGCCAAAAACGATCTGATTGAAATTGCAGATAAAACAGACCGGGCTCTTGTGAAGTTAAAAAGGGATGCTTTTAAGAAGGTTCAAAATGGCACAGACCAATTGGAGGTTGTGGGCACAATGTCCCAGGAAAGGGTTCGCTGTCCCCTTTTGGGCGAGAACAATTTATGCGTGATGTACGACCACCGCCCCATTACCTGCAGGGTATACGGAATCCCCACCTCCACTGCCGGTGTCAGCCATATCTGCGGCCGGACCAATTTTGTCCAGGGCCAGCCTTACCCCACCTTGAATATGGATAAAATATATACCCAGCTCCAGCTTTTGTCTGCAGAGCTGATCAGAGACATCAACTCCGAACAAATCAAAATGCATGAAATGCTGATCCCGGTTTCAACAGCCATGATCAACGATTTTAATGAAGAATACCTTGGAGTCAGGAAAAATGGATAATTTTACCCCCGAAGAAATTGAAGAAAGAAAGAAAGCCATCTTCGATGCCATGGGCAAAAGAGGACAAGGCCAGATTCTCAAAAAAGGGTATGAAGAATGGAATCCGTTTGCCGAACCCAAGGACCCCATTGATATTCGAAAAGACAAGACCAAGAGAACCTCCCAGGTATTGATCCGTGAGTTTTTATCCCAGGTGGACTCTGATGAATACAGCAACGCCCTTGCCCAGGGAGCACTTGAAATGTGTCTGGGGATTATCAATGAAGATGAAAAAATCAGAGGGATGTTCGAGTTTGCCTGCTGGTATGAAGACCTGCTGAAAAAAGAAGGACATGATCCCATTTAACAGAGATGTTGTTCTCGACCTTCTATACAAATCGGAAGTAAGGCTTACCGCCAGGGCCTATATAAAGCAAATTACCATCCTGCTGTCTCTTCCCTTTTCCCAGGCAAAGAATATTCTCAGATCCCTTGTGGACGATGAGGAATTGTCCTACCAGGATCTATACGGCGCCACCTATATGACCCAAAATTTCTTAAAACCAATCCGGGTCACCGATCATTTTTTCCTCAGGCCATCGGGAAGAAAAAGTCAGGCCGGCCCCCATGATATGGATATTCTCATTGACCCGGGAATTTCATTTGGGTCGGGCCACCACCCCACCACCCGCCTCTGCCTTGAGGCCATTGATTTCATCTATTTTTCACTCCCCAAAATCGGATGCCATGGACTTTTGGCTGGAGCGGATATCGGCACAGGATCAGGGGTCCTGGCCATTGCCCTCTGTCTTGCCGGGTTTGGAACCTGCACCGCCTGGGACATCGATCCCAATGCCGTGAGCGAAGCCAGAACAAATGTGGCTGCCAACCATCTTTCCCACCGAATTCTCGTCATTGAAGATTATATGCCGGTATGTGAGGCAAAGTTCTCGGTCATCTGTGCCAATTTAAGATTTCCCAGCCTTAAACAATTGTCTGGTCTTATCCAGACAAGTCTTTGTCCCGGGGGCATCATCATTGTATCCGGTATCCGGCAATGGGAGCGGGATGACTTGATATCCCACTACACAAAAGCAGGCTTCACCTTGGTCTGGCAGAAGGATGAAAAAAACTGGTCCGGACTGATTATGAAGCATCTGCCTTAAAAAACATGGGATGGCCCACTTGCCTGGATAGCGTGTTTAGGCTATAGTTTTTCTTAAGTTTCCAAACAATAAGGGTGCCTGCCATGTTTCTTGTTTTGAAAACAACTGGTATGGTTTTGCTAACCATCCTGGCCGGAATCTGTCTCTCTGGCGCCATGTATTTCTGGACAGACAAAGAGGGGTTCAAACACTTCAGCAACATTTCCCCTCCGAAAAACAGCCCGGTACAATTGCTTGATGAAAAAAAACGGGTTATTCCAAAAGGCCATGAATTTAAAGTTGTCAAAATCTTTGACGGAGACACCATTCGGGTCGCCGGATTTGGACTGCAATTCACCATCCGGCTGGTGGGAATAGATACCCCGGAAATCGGCAGAAATGGCGCAAAAGATCAGCCATACGGCCAACAGGCTAAACAAAAACTGGCCCTGCTCATAAACCAAAAGTCCATCTCCTTGAAGCAATACGGTACGGGGGGTTATAATCGGGTTCTAGCGGAAGTTTTTGTCGGTGCAACCAATGTAAACCTTGAAATGGTTCGGTCTGGATTTGCACAAGTATACCGGGGGAACCGGCCCAATCAGTTTAATGCAAAACCCTATTTGCAGGCAGAACAACAGGCCAGACGCTTTCAGGAAGGGATATGGGGCCAGGGGGATGCCTATAAAAGCCCACGTCAGTGGCGCAGGGAACACCCGGCAAAATAAGTCAGGACATCGCTACCCTCCCAAGCAGGCGTCACCAGACCCGGGATCAATGACTTGGTTAAACCGCTTGACAAAATATGTCTTCTCGATCAACGATGATCCCACTGGGAATACACTTTGGAAAAAAAGACCTTGGGACTGATCCTTGATATCCATGGCATTTTTAAATTATCGGAAAAATATTAGCCTGTAGCAGAAACGTTAAAAAGGGGGTAACAATGAATCAGGATACCATTCTCGTCGTGGATGATGAAAAAGCCATATTGCACATGTTTTCCCTGGCTTTTTCCAAAAAAGGGTACCGGGTCAGGTCCGCTGAAAATGCGGAAGAAGCACTTAACATACTGAAAACAGAAAAAATTCATGTTATGTTTCTGGACCTGGATCTGCCGGGGATGAACGGAATTGAACTGTGCAGGGCCATTCGAAAGGACATGCCCATGGCAATTCTCTATGCCCTGACCGGCTATGCATCCCTTTTTGAATTGTCTGACTGTAGGGATGCCGGATTTGACGATTATTACAAAAAACCGGTCAGCATGTCCGTTCTTCTGGAATCGGCCAAAGCCGGTTTTGAAAAAATAGAACGATGGCGGAATGTATAAATGACGATTGTTAGAAAATATAGTAAGTCAGGTTTGCTGGAGATTATCAATGCCTTGCCCCTGGCCATTTGTGTCATTGATAAAAACAGATCTGTGGTCCTTGCCAACAAAGTTGTCCATGGGTTTACCAATAAAAACAGTGAACCGCTCATTGACCAGATTGCAGGGAAAGCCCTGGGATGCGTCAATCATGACCGGGTGCCCGATGGGTGTGGTTTCGGCCCGGAATGTTTAAAGTGTAAACTCAAGGAAGCCCTCACCCATACCCTGGAAAAAAGAGAACCCACGCATATGGTTGAAACCACCATGGCATTCAAAGGGAAAGGCGTACGCGTTTTGCGGATCTCCACCCAGCCTCTGAATCTGGGAGGGAAAGAAGTGACCTTGCTTTCCATTGAAGATCTGACAGATCTGCGCTCCCATGAAAAAACCAGACTTGAAAAAGAAAAACTTTCAGCTGTTTTAGAAACCGCTGGTGCGGTCTGCCATGAATTAAGCCAGCCCCTACAGGTGATCAACGGATTCTGCGATATCCTGATAGGACACAAGGGGCTGGATTCTGAGATCACCCAGGCCCTGGATGCCATTCTAAAAGAAGTCAGAAGGATGGGACGCCTGAACCATGATTTGATGCATATCACCCGGTATGAAACCAAACCCTATCTAAAATCTAAAATCATAGATATTGAAAAATCATCTACCGATTCCTGAGGCCTGCAAAAAAAATAGAGCGGGAAATGATATGGCCTTAAAAACAAAAGAGTCCTGAAATAACAGGACTCTTCATACTAAACTTTACGTTTTAGTCTATGGTGTTTCTCAGAACGGGATATCATCGTCTGGAATGGAATCCTGGCCACCGGTCATACCCGGGCTGGTCCGGCCTTGATAGTTATTGCTATTGGGGCCTTTGTTTCCCTGGGAAGGCGCTTTGCCGGATTGGTATCCGCCGCCCTGGTTTCCCTGGTATCCTCCTCCCTGCTGGGTGTTTTGGTTACCATCCTCTCTGCCGCCACCTGAACCGATAAAATTAAATTCCCGCACTATGATATCGGTTGAGTACTTTGTGACGCCGTCTTTTTCATATTGGCTGTAGGTAATTTCTCCTTCTATATAAAGCATGTTGCCCTTGCTCACATACTTGGAAATCAATTCGCCTGCCTTATCAAAGGCTGTACAGCGATGCCACTGTGTTACCTCCTGGCCGTTTTTCATTTTTTTTGAAGTTGCTAGAGAAAATTTACATACTGCAAGCCCGGACTGGGTGTATGATATTTCCGGATTTTGTCCGAGATGACCTAAGATAATCGCCTTATTAATGCCAGCCATTTTATACTCCTCATATAATTATATTTAGTATTGATAATATTATTATATTAATATGCTCACAGGTAGGCCCACTTGTCAATTCCTAGTATCGGCAGATTTTGTGTGGATAAGATTTGGGTTGACAACCAAAAGATAGAGGATTATGTTGCTATTATAGTAGCAACATAATAAGGGGCAAATATGGACACCGACTCACACCTGAAAGATCTGGGATTTTCCCAATACGAAGCCGCCTGCTATATGGCATTGGTCGGGAACCACCCTATCAATGGTTCCCAGTTGAGCAAAATATCAGGAATTGCACGGTCTCGGATATACGATGTCCTGCGGAGCCTCATATCCAAAGGATCTGTAATTGAAGTGACAACGGGCCAATATGCCCCCCTGCCTTCGGATGAATTGATACGGCGGTTAAAATCAGACTTTGACAAAAAGATTGCCGCCTTTGAAAAGGAAATCGCCAAAGCCTCACAGAAAGAAGATTTCGAATACGTCTGGACCCTTACCGGATATGACACTGTAATGGGAAAAGCCAAAGCAATGATAAAGGCGGCCAGAAAAGAAATATATGTCAGGCTGTTTCCCGAAGCAGACCAGCATTTATCCGATGCTTTGTTATCTGCCGAAAAAAGAGGGGTGTCCATTCGGTATATTGCCATGGGTAAAATCCCTGAACGCTTTGACATCCAGGTAACCCATCCCGGACATGAAACCCTTATAAAAACAATTGGCGGCCGGTCCTTTGATATTATAACCGACAAAAAAGAAGCCCTGGTGGGAATATTTGAAGCCGGCAATGAAAATCAGGCATCCATTAACTGGACACGGAACCAATGGTTTATCATTGCCAACCGGGACAGCCTTCGCCACGATTTTTACCATTGCTTTCTGGAAAAAACCCTGGACCGAAACCAGGAACTCACAGACAAAGAAAAAAGAATCTACGATATTATAAAAGCGGACAATTAAGGAGAGGACCCATGACAGCCATGCGTAAGATACACTATTTTGACGGATTTTCCAATGAAAGCGACCAAGCAATCTTCACTTTGGAAGAAGACTACGGCGCCCACCATTATGAAAGAATCCGAATGGTGGTCCGCCATGCCAAGGGGTGCTGGCTCACCGATGACAAAGGCAAACGGTATCTGGACTGCCTGGCAGCCTATTCCGCCGCCAACCCAGGCCACCACCACCCCACCATCACCAATGCGGTCATGGACGCCCTCATCGGCAACTATGCCTCGGTCCTTTCCAATGTGGTATACACCGATCCTTTGGGAATATTTTTGTCCGAAGCCGCTAAATTTGCCCCCCAGATGGGACCCCGGTTCGGCAACCACGGCAACAAGGTATTGCCCAAAAATGGAGGGGTTGAGTCTGTTGAAACCGCCATCAAGGCCATGCGGTATTATGGCTTCAAGGCAAAAAACATCCCGGACGGACGACAGGAAATTATCGTCTTCAACAACAATTTCCATGGCCGGACCATTTCCGCTGTCTCCTTTTCCTCCAGTAAAAAATACAAGGAAGGCTTTGGCCCCCTGACCCCGGGATTTGTTTCTGTGGAATTCGGCAATCTTGAAGCGGTGGAAAAGGCCATCACCCCCAATACCTGCGGTATCCTGGTGGAACCCTTCCAGGGGGAAGGCGGCATGAAAATTCCGCCCAAAGGATTTCTTAAGGGCTTAAGAGACCTGTCAGATGCAAATGACCTTCTCCTGGTCTGTGATGAAATTCAGGTGGGCATGGGAAGAACCGGGAAAAAATTCTGCTTTGAACATGAAAATATTGTTCCCGACGGCGTCATCCTGGGCAAAGCCCTTTCCGGAGGACTTGTTCCCCTGTCCGTCTTTATCACCAACGCCAAGCTCATGGACATGATTTTTTCCAAGGGATCCGATGGTTCCACCTTTGGTGGCTATCCCCTGGCCTGCGTGGCAGGAACGGCATCCCTCAAAGTTTTTGAAGAAGAACACCTGGCAGAGCAGTCTGCCCGAAAAGGAAAAATCTTAAAAGCGCGAATTGAGGAAATTGCCGCCCGATCCCCCCATGTCAAGGAAGTCAGGGGAAAAGGACTTTTCATCGGGATAGAAGTAAAGAAAGGCAATGCCATGGAATTTTGCCAAAAGCTGCTCACCCTGGGCGTGATTGTCAATGACAGCCACGGCCATACCATCCGGATTTCACCACCCCTGGTCATCAATGAAGCGGAAATGGACTTTCTGGTCGCCCAGCTTGAAACGGTTTTGGTGGGTTAAACAAACCAAAAATTAACCGATAAATACATTCCCGACAATGGTGTTGCCGCCGCTGCCGGGATTGTATTCTTTGTTGGGCCAGCCTATTGTTTTCTCCAGGACTGGATCTCAATGATATTGCCTTCGGGGTCCTTAAAATAGACAAAAACCAGGATGCCGATCCCCGGCACCGTTCTTTCAACAACTTTTCCTAACCGGGTTCCCCCATTTTCCAGTGCCTTTTCAAGTATCCCCGGCACATCCTCCACTTCAAAGGCAATATGGGTAAATCCCTGGTGATTGGCCATGGAACCCTGGGTATCTTTCATCTCTTTATACGTGAATATCTCAAGGGTTGGGCCGTCCTCTGCAAATCCGGGCAACAACAGGTGAACCCCTTCAAGACAGGCATTAAAAAGTCCTGTGGCCTGATCCAGCCAGGCACCTGAATAGCTTCTTTCCGGAGGTTTTACCCTGCAGCCGAACACGGTGATATAAAATTGGGACAGAGTTCTCCAGTCTTTTCCCGCAATATTGGTATGAACATATTTCATGGACAGCAACTCCTTTTATTTTTTTTCCATGGTGCAGAACATCGGCCCTGTACGGCTTAAAATATCATGATTTCCCCATCTTCCGGAATCAGCAGCTGGCTGGCGGTTATTCCCCTTTCATCTGCCATGTCCCGCAGGTCTTTCCGGGTTACCATGGCGTGGTCCAGGGCCTCCATGTGGGTGGCAATCACAACGGCTTCCGGCATAAGCTTGCACAGATCCATGGTCATTTGAGCATTCATGACAATGGGACCGCTGTCATCAAGGACCGCACCGCAGGAATGGGTCAGGATAATATCGGGTTTCACGGTTTTAATCAGGGTCTCAACCGCCTCACATAAAATGGTATCGCCTGCCCAGTAGACAAGGGGCTCATTGGCCGCTTTCAGTATGAAGCCTGCAACCTTGCCCAGAATATTTTCCCATTTCGGGTTGCCGGCATGACGGCCCTTTGTCCGGGTGATCTCAATCCCCTCCCAGGTAACAAAGGTGTCAATGGGTGTTACCCGGGAAAATTTGCTTTCCCGGATGGCATCTTCATGCCCAGGCCTGCAAAACAAAGGGATATCCTTGGGCAGCAGTTCCTTTGCGCCGGCATCAAAATGGTCCTGGTGAAGATGGGAAATCAGGACCATTTCAACTCCGCGAATCACATCTTCTGCGGGTATGGGCAATTCCACCACAGGATTTCTCTGTTTCCCTGCAAAAGACGCAATCCCGTGCTTTTCCAGGAGCATTGGATCCGTTAAAATGGTTTTTCCTGCAAAAGATATCTTCAGGGTTGCGTTTCTGATCTGTTGTATTTTCATGGAGCTTGCCCCTTCTTCTTGATCATGGATTAGAATTCAAGTTATAAAATTTCAAATACTTCACCTAGGATATACAAACAAATCCGTACCGGTTCTGGACTTCATCCTTGTCTTTCAGGGGATAGCAGGGCAGGTTGTGCAATTTGGCGGTCTTGTACACGTCTATCCCAAAAATAGCTTCACAGGGCCGGACCTTTAAAGGCTGGACACAGTCACTGCCCTCGTCCACCGCACACTTTTTGCAAAGGTTGCAATAGCGGATGGCAAAGGCCAGATGATGGCCATCCAAAAAAGCCTGGCGCTCTATCTCAAGCACGGCCCGGCTCACATCCTGTCCATTGTTGGCATGGACCAGCAGAATGTGCGAATATGCCTGGATCATTTTCAGACGCTCTTCATAAAGGGTGTCCCGTTTCTGACACTTAAAACTTTGATTGTCATGATTTTCACACCCCCAATAACATTTTAAAAGGGTTCGGATATCGAAGACCATCTCTTGGGGAGCAATAACCCTGGCATTTCTCATCTTCAATTTTAAAGCAAGATCCCTGTATTTTTCCATTATTTTCTCCTGTTCGCCCTTCCATTGCATTCGTGAACGTATCCTGTTATTTAATTTCCCATTGAAGTATCAAAAAAAGGGCTTTATTGTCCATGGACAATATCCAAACACCGTGTGCTAAAATTTCCAACGCCGGATGGAGAAAAATGGAACTATACCAGATCAATTCGTTTCTCGCAGTGGCCAAGACCCAGAACTTAACCCAGGCGGCCAAGACAACACACCTGAGCCCGTCGGCTGTCAGTTCCCAGATAAAAGCCCTGGAAGCCCACCTGAACCTGGTGCTTTTTAAAAGGACCACCAGGGGAATGATCCTTACACAGGAAGGCGAAACATTAATGATTGAGGCAAAAAAACTGCGCCAGGCCGCACAGAACCTGGAGCAGACGGCCTTGGATCTGCAAAAAAACAGGTCAGGAACCCTGAATATCGGGATAAATACAGACCCTGGATTTTTAAATATTTCCACTATCAGCCGGTGCCAGCCCGAAATCATGATGACGTTTATTGAAGCACAGACCTTCACACCGGCCCGAATGCTGACGGCCCGGCTGATTGATGCGGGATTCCATTTCGGAGAACTCAAGGACCCGGAAGTCTGTTCTTTTCCGCTGTCCCGGGTAATGGTCCGGGTGGTGCTGCCAAAAAACCTTGCCGAAAAAAATGAGGCAGCCGACCTTGAAACCCTGGTAAAACTTCCCTGGGTATGGACACGCCACCACTGCCCCTTTCACCTATCATTTAAGACCCATTTGGATCAATTGAACCTGACCCTGACACCGGTGGCCGATGCCGTTGATGAAAATATTGTCAAGGAACTGGTCAAATCCGGAACCGGCGTGGCCCTGATGCGAGAAGACCAAGCGTTTGAGCTGGTCAATCAGAATCTGGCAAGGATGTGGAAGGGGCCGGGCATGGAAATCCCTCTGTCCATTGCCTGCCTTGAGAAGCGGAAAAATGATAAAAACATTGCCGCCTTTGTTAGGCGTCTTGTCCAAACTTTCGGGGGTAACGATTAAAAAAACCAATTACATGGGCGGGGTTCTTTTAATGCTCAGCTTCCGCATTCTGGAAGCAAAGGTAGACCGGTTGATACCCGAGGCCTTGGCAGCCCAGGTGATATTCCAATTGTATTTTTTCAACAGGGAATGCACATAGGTTTTTTCCAGGCCCGGCCAGGTCTGCCCTGTAAGATCCACCATAAACTCATTGTTCGATTGGGGGTCTAAAAAGCCGGAAGTGGCATAGGAGGCATCGGTTATGGACGATTGCTCCCGGATATGGGGAGGAAGATTTCCTGCCTGAATATAGTCCTCGGGTGTGGTCACCATCAGATACCGGATCAGATTTTCCAGTTCCCGGATATTTCCGGGCCAGTGGTAGGCCACCAAGTGCTGCATGGCATTGGGCACCACTTTTTTTTCTTTGGTATTGGCCTTAAAGGACTCGGTTTCAAGAAAATGCTTGATCAACAGCGGGATATCTTCCCTGCGCTCCCTCAGCGGCGGCAGGTGGACCGGCAGGACAGAGAGTCGATAATACAGATCCTGGCGGAAACTGTTTTCCGCAATCATTTTCTTAATGTCCTTGTTGGTGGCCGCCACAATCCTGACATCAATAAGCCTTGCCTTTGTTTCCCCCAGGGGCTTGATCTCATTTTTCTGAAGCACCCTGAGCAGTCCGGCCTGGGTACTCATGGGCATATCCCCTATCTCATCCAGGAATACGGTTCCTCCGTCTGCAGCTTCGAACAGGCCTGCTCGATCCCGGGTGGCACCGGTAAAGGCCCCTTTCTTATATCCGAACAATTCACTTTCCAGGAGAGTTTCCGGGATGGCAGAACAATTCTGGGCAAGAAATGGTTTTTCCCTGCGGGCACTTCGTTTATGGAGTCTTTCAGCAACCAATTCCTTTCCCGTGCCGCTTTCGCCTGTGATCAGCACATGGAAATCCGTGTCTGCATAACTTTTGACAAGGGCCATGCTTTTTTGAAAACTTTCACTCTGGCCAATGATGAGACTCTCTTTTTGCATCCGGGAAAGGGTGGATTTCAAATGGAGGGCTTTTTGTTTTTCCGTGGAATACAAAATCGCATTGCTAAGGGCAATGGAGCAGATATCCACCAGATTTTGCAAGGGTTCCAGATATTCCTTGTCCAGATTCAGCTGGGTTTTACCCGGTGTGGTGTCAATAATCTGAACGGCACCATAAACCTCATTTTCCCCCAGAAACAAGGGAAAACAAAGAATTTGACTGCTTTTCACCGCAAAGGCATCCTCAACCTCCCGGTAGTGGCGGCGATCACTCTTGGTCTCTGCAATTGTCATCTGCCGGTTCTCTATCACCCATCCCACAATACTGGGGTGGGCGGCATCCAGCACCACCCCTTTTATGTTCTCACTTTCTGCACCCGCGGCTTCAACACAAACATAGGTGTCCTTTTTTTTTATCCAGATGGATCCCCTTCCTACATTCTGAATTTTGATCAGGGAGTTTAAAAATTTTTTCTGAAGGGCTTCCGGATCAAGCTCCTTAAACAATTCAATATCAGGTCTGCCCATTTTCACCCCTTATTCATAACGATATGTCAGTATTGTGACCAAATAAAAACACCGCCTGTCAAATATAAGCAAAATAACGGCCTTCAAATTGCTTATATTTCATCATAATAAAATATATCGAATAATTTCAGTAAGATCAAATACTATCTTATTGCCCTGGCATAAAAAATGAATCCTCGAAGTTTAAGTAACTATTTTTAAAGCCGGTTTCAATACACTTTCAGGGAGAGCGACATGGAACAAAAAATTATTATCGACAATCTTGATACGGCCCGGCTTGCCTGCCCCCAATGCAAACGGACCAAAACCCTGCAATTATCAGAATACAAACTGATCAAGCGCCTTACCCGGGTCAAATACAAGTGCAATTGCGGCCACACCTATCTTGCCATTCTTGAAAAACAATCCAGCCCCCAGAAGGATACCATGCTGGCCGGAACTTTTATCTCAAGGGGAAATCTCCGGTGCTCTGGCAAAATGATCATCAAAAGACTCAACAGCAAGGGAATTACCCTGAAAACCAATATTGAGCAAAAAATTCTGCCCGGTCTGGATCTGATGCTTGAATTTGTCCTGGACGATGCCAAGCAATCCATTGTTAAGAAACAGGTCCGGGTTCTGGCCAGAAACGGCAGATACCTGACCGCCGAATTCACCTGTGCAGAACATTATGATAACCTGGGGCCCTATCTGTTTTTTAATCGGCTGTATGTTTAAGAAAACGAAAAAAACGGGGTCAGGCTTGTGTTGTTGCGTTTTTTTTAAAAAAAGCACAACAACACAAGCCTGACCCCAAACTACATTAACGAATAGGGGTCCACATCAATGGCAATGGTCGCCTGTTTGATGGCTTTAATCTCCGGATGAACCCGCATGGCGTTTACCAGGCGGCTGATATGGGCAAAAGAAGGACCCTTGATCAAAATTTGCCAGCGGAACCGGGAAGAGATCCTGTAAATGGCCGCCTCAATGGGGCCAAGAATTTGAATGGTCTCTCCTATTTCAGGTGCAGCTGCAAGCAGTTGATTCAAAACACCGGCCACCTGTTCAACCTGAAGGGCAAGTTTTTTTTCATCCGTACCGGATATCTTCAATTGAATCATCCGCGAAAAGGGCGGGTACATCAATGCCTTCCGAAAAGGGGCTTCGTGGTTAAAAAACTCCATATAATCCTGGCGCCTGGCAGCTTCAATGGAAAAATGCTCGGGATTATAGGTCTGCATGATCACCCTGCCCGGCTCCTTGCCCCGGCCTGCCCTTCCCGCCACCTGGGCCAACAGCTGAAAGGTCCGCTCTCCTGCCCGAAAATCCGGCGGACTTAAGCTAAGATCGGCACAAATCACCCCCACCAGAGTGATGGAGGGAAAATCATGGCCCTTGGCCAGCATCTGGGATACCACGATGATGTCAACGGTCCTGTTCCGGATGCTTTTCAGCAACTTGAGCACACTGCCTTTTTTGGCAGTGGAATCCTGATCCATCCTGGCAAGCCGGGCATCGGGAAACATGGTCTTGAGCATGGTCTCTATTTTTTCAGTGCCAAATCCGAAATTCTGTATTTTTTTAGAGCGGCAGGAAGGACAGCCGGCCGTGGCCGGAAGGGTATGACCGCAAAGATGGCATTTATAAGACTCCTGGCCCCTGTGAAAGGTCATGGTCACATCGCAGAAGGTGCAATTGAGAGCCTTTCCACACTCCTTGCAGGCCGGAAAAGTTGCAAATCCCCGTCTGTTCAGAAAAATCAACGCCTGGTTGCCGCGTTCAAGACAGGCCCGGATCTGGATGGCAAGCTCAGGGGTGATAATCCGTTCCGTTCCCCTGAAATCCTTGTATTTTTTTAAATCCACCAAGGTGATTTCTGGCAGGGGATTCTGATTCACCCGCCGTTCAAGGGTCAGCTGAACAAATTTTTGGGTCTTCACATTCTGGTAGGACTGAACCGATGGCGTGGCCGACCCCAGAATAACCGGGCAATCCTGCATCCGGCCCCGGACAACGGCAAGATCCCTTGCATTATACCGCAGTCCTGTTTCCTGTTTATAGGAAGTGTCATGCTCTTCATCCACAATGATCACCCCTATATTTTCAAGGGGAGAAAAAATGGCCGACCGGGCCCCGATCACGATACTGACCTTGCCAAGGGCCAGCTTGCGCCACTGGTCCAGGCGTTCCCCATGGGTGAGCATGGAATGGATCACGGCAATTTTCTCCCCGAACCTTGCACGAAACCGCCGCTCGGTCTGGGAAATCAGGGCAATTTCCGGAACAAGGACAATGGCGGCTTTGCCCGATTCAACCGCATCAGCCACAAGCCGCATATACACCTCTGTTTTTCCCGACCCGGTAACCCCGGTCAGCAGATAGGGAATAAACCCTTTTCCCCGATTCTCCCGAACGGTTTCAATGAGGGTTGCCTGCTCATCGGTCAGGGTTGGCGGGGTGTCCGGCTCCACAGGGTCCCCCAGGGGATCCCGGAAAACCTGGCGCTGGATAATGCCGATAAATCCTGCCTCGGCCAAGGGCCCTATCAGGTTTGCCGCAGTCGGAACATGAACCTTCAGGCGGGTCAGGGAAATTTCCTGTTTTTCCCGGACAATAGACAATATGTGCTTTCGTTTCTGGGAAAGCCGGATATTCTTAGTCGGCACCTTCCCCAGGTGCTGGATAAATTTTTCTGTTTTAATACCGGCGGCTTCCCGTTTCAACACCGCCGAGACCGCCAGCAGGTCTTTTTTTTCCATCTTCCGGGCAAGGGCAGTGATGGACGGATTGGAAGAATTTTTTATCAATTGCTTGAGGGTACACCCCTGTTTTTCATTTAAAAACAAAACCACCTCAGCTTCACCGGGGGAAAGGCTGCCCAAAGCAAATGCCCTTTGGCCTTCATCCGTGACAAACACACAGGAAACATCCTGCCGGTCCAGGCCTGTGGGAAGGGCGGTTTTAATCACATCTCCCAGGGGATGGATATAATATTGGGCCACCCATTTGAAAAAAACAATCTCATTGAAAGGGAACAGGGGATGGTCATCCAGGACATCCAGAATTTTCTTGGCCTTAAAACTGCCGGCACTCTCCAGTTCTCCCAGGATATATCCGGTCACCCTTCGTCTGCCAAAGGGCACCAGGACCCGCATCCCGGGAAGACATTGTTCCTGCAAATGCCCAGGCACCTCGTAGACAAAGGTCTGATCCAGGGGCAGGGTCACGCTGACATCTATGAACTTGAGTTTGACCATGGGGTCTATTGTGCACAAAAACAGATTAATTTCAATATCAGACTAATTTTCTTGACTAAAAAACCGGTGTTTTATAATTATAAAAGGATATTTTTTTAAGCCAAAGCAATCTAAAAAAAATTAAGGAGACACCATGACTGTATTTGTGGAGGACCATCCTCTCATTAAACATAAATTAGGACTTATGCGCCAAAAAGACATCAGCACCAAGGACTTTCGGGAACTTGCCTCTGAAGTGGCGCGACTTTTGACCTATGAGGCCACCAAAGACCTTGTCACTGAAAAAAAGGTAATCGAAGGCTGGGCCGGCAAGGTGGAAATAGATGAAATCAAAGGCAAAAAAATCACCATTGTCCCAATTTTAAGGGCCGGTCTCGGCATGATGGACGGAGTATTGGACATGATTCCTTCGGCCAGGGTCAGTGTGGTGGGGTTTTACCGAAACGAGGCAACCCTTCAGCCGGTTCAGTACTACGTCAAGACCGCAAGCGCCATGGAAGAAAGAATCGCCCTCATTCTGGACCCCATGCTGGCCACCGGCGGCACCTTGATTGCCACCATTGACCTGCTCAAGGCGGCCGGGTGTAAAATAATCAAAGGCCTGTTCCTGGTGGCTGCCCCGGAAGGAATTGCCCGGGTGGAAGCAAAACATCCGGATGTGGATATTTACACGGCCAGTGTGGATGAATGCCTCAATGATATTGGATATATTCTTCCGGGCCTAGGGGATGCCGGAGACAAAATTTTTGGAACCAAATAACGCCCATTAACCTATAAAATTAAGGAAACAAATTTAAGATGTCCCTATCCAATCACTCATCAACAGAATACAATTTTCAGACAAAAGATTGCTTTCTGGGAGCCCAGATGCTGTTTGTGGCCTTTGGGGCCCTTGTCCTCGTACCGCTTTTGACAGGCCTGAATCCCAATGTGGCCCTGTTCACGGCCGGACTTGGCACCATTGTGTTTCAAATCATCACCCGGGGCAAGGTACCTGTTTTTCTGGCCTCGTCCTTTGCCTTTATCGCCCCCATTATCTACGGCGTAAAAACATGGGGCATCCCGGGCACCATGTGCGGCCTTGCTGCTGCCGGCCTGGTTTATATTCTGCTCAGCCTCCTGGTCAGGTGGCAGGGCAACGAGATTATCAAGCGGGTTCTGCCCCCCGTGGTAACAGGACCGGTCATCATGGTCATCGGACTGATTCTCGCCCCTGTGGCTGTCCACATGACCATGGGCAAAACCGGGGACGGCGCCATTGTCCTCTTCCCCCAGGCAAACGCCATGATAATAGGACTTTCAGCCCTTGGCACCACCATCCTGGTTTCCATTCTCGGGAAAGGACTTCTCAGACTGATCCCCATCCTCTGCGGCATTGCCGTGGGATATATCCTGGCCCTGGTTTTCGGATATGTTGATTTTTCAGGGATTGCCAAGGCTGCCTGGTTTTCCGTTCCCGACTTTGTCCTGCCGGAATGGAATCTTGAAGCCATCTTTTATATAGTCCCCATTGCCATTGCACCGGCCATTGAACATTTTGGAGATGTGGTGGCCATTGGCGGCGTCACCGGCAAAGACTATCTAAAGGATCCGGGAATTCAAAACACCATGCTGGGCGACGGTATTGCCACCTCCATTGCCTCCTTTCTCGGCGGTCCGCCCAATACAACCTATTCGGAAGTCACAGGAGCCGTTGCCCTGACCAAAATATACAACCCCGCCATCATGACCTGGGCGGCCATTGCGGCCATGCTCCTGGCCTTTGTCGGCAAACTCGGAGCAATTCTCCAGACCATCCCCACGCCGGTTATGGGCGGGATCATGCTGTTGCTCTTTGGGGCCATCATGGTTGTCGGCCTCAACACCCTGGTCCGGTCCGGAGATGACCTTTTGGAAGCCAGAAACCTGTCCATCGTCGCCTTGATCCTGATATTCGGCATCGGCGGCATGAGCTTTTCCGCAGGCCAGTTTCAAATCCAGGGCATCGGGCTTGCCGGCATCCTGGGGGTAACACTCAACCTTGTGCTCCCCAAAAGCCGGGTACCCGCCGTCTAAAAATTCACCCTGAGGCATTGCCTTTAAAAAAATGATCCCGGAACCCTCAACAGGATTTTGGGATCATTTTTTTCTTTTATTGATACAGATCAAGTTCAAACCTTTATTTTTCTGGTAGTCTCCTGATATCTTTTCAACCATTAAATAAAAGGAATCACCCATGCATGACGGATGTTCAGGCGCCTTTGAATCAGGAAAACAGATCGTGGACAAAATCAGGATGATGGGATTTAACAGCACCCCTTTGGCTTGCCCACTTGAAATTAACTGCCACAATTGTCATACGCTCTTCCAAATGGAGACAATGGAATCCAGATGTCCCTCCTGCGGAATGGTTTACGGCATTACTCCCTGCCATTCCCATAGTTCTGAATTTGCAAAAGCCGCCGGAGTTGATTATTAAATGAAGGAAATTGAAGCCATAACAAAACGGCTTGAAGCCCTTGAAATCCTGATCAAGGAGACCCGGGACCGTCTGCCGGCCCACTCGACCAAACCACCGGTCATGATGGAACTTTTGGACTATGAAGATGAATATGAGTCCCTAATGAAACAGGCCCAAGCACTTAAGTCCAAAGGATGACCATGGAACCCTTCCAGGCCTTTGACGAAAAATTTAAGAACTGCATGGACAAATTCCGGGATCTTGATTTTTCCCCTGAAAAAGCAGAGATTCTGGGTGTTCGGATAGCCGGACCATCCGTTGTGGTTGATTTTTTCAACCGGAAAATTCTTGTCTCAAAAGAAGCGGTAACGGATGCAGAAGGCAAAGAGCTCACGCTCGCCATCAAGGTGTTGCTGTTAAAATACCTTCTCTTTTGCCCAGATTATATCCATGAAACCACCCACCGTCTGGTGACCTTTAGAGAATTTTCCAATGCCGCACCCCTTTTCTCAAGTTTTACCGCCAATACCGCTAAAATCATTGAAACCAGTTTTTCAGGCAATCGGGTACGCCTGGAGCAGCAATGCATCCGGCTTGGCGGCACCCTTATGGAAAACGCTTCCCATGATATGAGCGTCCGGTTCCGGGCCCTTTACCGCATCCCCATCATCCTCAACTTCAATGACAGGGACAAAACACTGCCGGCCAAGGCCTGTTTTTTATACCATGACAATGCAGACCGTTATCTGGACCTGGAAAGTCTGATGATAACCTGCACCTACCTGACCGGCCTTCTCCTCCAGACAGACACCGGCTGTCTATAAAAAGAGAACGGCCCAGGACAATGTTGCATAGCGGGCAAATTTTCCAATGGACACCAGGGCCAGAAAAACCCAGATGTTGATTTTCAGCATGCCTGCCACCACGGTCAGGGGATCTCCGATGATCGGCACCCATGCCAGCAAAAGACTTAATGTGCCGTGGGTTTTAAACCGGCGCCGGGCAGTGTCTATTTCTTGGGCAGAAATCCTGAATATCCTTTCCAGCAACACCTTGCTGCCGGCACGGCCCAATCCGTAATTCAAAAGAGCCCCCAGCACATTGCCAACCGTGGCCACTCCGACAGCCTGAAAGGCATTAAAATTGTGAACCAGCAGGTACCCCAGCACCACTTCAGAGCTCAAGGGCAGAATGGTAGCAGCAAGAAAGGAAGCGGCAAAAAGCCCCCACAGTCCGTACCCGGTTAAAAATTCCATACGGCCCTTTCCCGGGACTGCCTATTCAAACAATTTATAAAGGGCCTGGGTACCGTCGTTTTCCAGCCCCTTCTCCGCCATTTTGCGATACAAGGACAGGGCAAGGTCAAGCCCCGGCGTTTCAAGGCCCAGGCGCTTGGAAGATGCCGCAGCAATCTTCATGTCTTTGATAAAATGCTTGATGAAAAAACCGGGTTTGTCATTTTTTTGAATAATTCTGGGGCCCAGATTGTTCAGGGACCATGAACCTGCCGCACCCTGGCCGATGCTCCCAAGAACGGTTTCAGGGTCCAGGCCGGCCCTGGATGCATAGGCCAAAGCCTCACACATTGCCACCATGCCGGCGGCAATGGCGATCTGGTTGGCCATTTTGGTATGCTGGCCCGCACCTGCCCCACCCTGGTATACGATATTTTTCCCCATGATTTCCAGAACAGGCAGGGCTTTGTCAAAGATCTTCTTGTCCCCCCCCACCATAATGGAGAGGCTGGCATTTTTTGCCCCCAGGTCTCCCCCGGATACCGGGGCATCCAGCACATGGATTTTCTTTTGCCTCCCCTTGTCATAAAGGTCAATGGCAAGGGCCGGATCCGATGTGGTCATATCAATGGCAATACTGCCCGGTTTTGCATTCTCCAGCACGCCCAGGCTTCCCAGATACACCTGTTCAACATCCCCGGGGAACCCCACAATGGAGATGATGACATCTGATTTTTGGGCAAGATCTGCAACCCTGGCTTCCAGAACCGCCCCTTTTTTCACCAGGTCATCGGCCTTTGACGCTGTTCTATTGTATACATGCAGGGCAAAGCCGGCCTCCAGAAGATGACCGGCCATGCTGTGCCCCATGACCCCAAGGCCGATAAACCCGATGATTGTCTTTTTTTTTGCAATTTCCATATCCCCTCCCTGGGTATCCTTGTTTTGTGACCATCCAAAAACATCCGCCTATGGCAGAGCAAGGCTATCAAGCCGTCGTATTAAGACTAGGAGAAAGATCCAAGCTGAAGTCCTATCGATATTTGGATGCCAAATTGACGCTGTGTTGAACTCAGTTGATTATTGGATACCGCTCCAATACCGTTATAATTTGGAGCAATGCTTGATTCACAGGTGTTGGCACACCCTTTGCCATACCCAATTCAACAACTTTTTTTCCAAAAATTTCAACTTCGGTTTTGCGCCCAGCCTCAATGTCCTGGAGCATTGATGTTTTTCCTTGTGGTGATAAGACCTTTAGAAATAAATACCAGTCTTCGATATCCCGGTTTGTCAAATCCACATCCATTGCATTGGCCACTGCAATCACCTCATTCATCAACGACTCCATCAGGTCCTGGGCTTCGGATGATGTCTGAAAAACGCCATAGGGTGCCCCCATCACAGCAGAGGCCTGGTTCATTCCGACATTGATCATGAACTTCCACCACATCATCCGGATCATATCCGCTGGTGTTTCATAAACGATTCCTGCTTTATCAAAAGCTTCCTGTACACGAAGAACCCGCTGGCTGAGACGGGTATTGATTGCGTCACCAAAATAATGTTTTCCCGGCTTGGTATAGGTTATCCGGTTGTCCTGGCGCACCGCGTCTATGGCCACAGAAATGGCATATAACATTTTGTCCATTCCGTAAATGGAACCAATATAGTCTTCACTCTCAAGACCATTCATGACAGAGATAATGAGGGTTGACGCGCCTACAAGTTTTTCCAACCCCTGAACAGCTTCCTCCAGATGATGGTGTTTCAGGGCCACGATAATCAGGTCCACCGGCAAAATCGCTTCATCAGGATGGATGACCGGTATAGCATAGGATGTTCCGTTAATGACCAAGCCTTTTTTTAACTTGTCCGAACGCTCACCTTTGGCAATCAATACCGTTGAGAAACCGGTCGTATCGAAAAATCGACCGGCAAAATAGGCGCCCATTGCCCCGGCACCCAGAATGGCAATTTTTCTAATTTTTTTCATTAACACTTCCTTTTTGCCGGATAAAAAATTTGATCACTCCCGACCGGTGCCGATTTTCAACAGGTCCGCGATATTGGCGCAAGGATCAATGACCGGCTCAATCAGGGAGGTGGGGCAAGTCATGAGCGTGGATATCCCGGGTCCGTGACCGGCCAGACGGCAGTCGGAATGGACCAGGATGCCGATGCTCACAGCTCCCTGTACAAAGGCCCTGCCATAGGAATTGTCATGGTCCATCAGGGCAACAATATCACCGAACCGCATTTTGTCCAGCTGGTATTTTTGAACCGTGGCAGGATCCGAGGTCATGACATCATAGTCCCCGGCCCCCACATGGGCCCTGCCCACACCCGACCCCATGCAGGCCGCCGGCACAACAGTTGTCACCGGCACTTTCAGGGTGCCGGTATCGGTGGCAACAATTTTCATCGTGTGCAGCAGATCCGGAGAAAGGTTGAACAGCTTTATCTTTGGGTAGTCAATGAGGGCAAGGCCCTGACCCTTGGCCCGGATTAATATCCGATCGTCATAGGTCATCTTCTCTTTGACAGCGGGTGAAAAGTCGACGATTATATGTTCCGATCCCCCATGGTGGCCGATCACAATCCCTTTTTCCCCCTTGGCATCCCCCGTG
Organism: Desulfobacula sp.; assembly: GCA_013792075.1. Taxonomy (GTDB): domain Bacteria; phylum Desulfobacterota; class Desulfobacteria; order Desulfobacterales; family Desulfobacteraceae; genus NBML01. The sequence continues at coordinate 59,293 of VMSR01000043.1, read as the reverse complement.
ACAATCCTGGCCTCATTGCCCACGCAGGAAAGAATCTGAAGGGAATTATTGGGAAACTCATTGGGCTTGTCTGCATTGGCCGTGCACGAAACCCCCGGCTCAATGTGATCCCCGGCAAGACCAAAGGCCGAATCGCCCACCTGGACGTTCAGGGTAATCCCGCCAATGCCGGGCAAAAGAAAGGGGACGCCTTGATGGTCCACTCGCCAGCCGGCCCCCACCCGGGGCTGGCCCGGTCTGCATTCCAGATACATTTCAACAATTTTATCAAGATTGGTTTTCAGCATATAACCTCCTTAGGAGCGTTATTTTTCAAGTTTAAACAAAAAGGGAATGGCCGCAAACCCGACCAACGCGGAGATGGCGAACATATTTTCAAGCCCTGCCACATCTCCTATGGCCCCGACAATGACCACGGCAAAGGACCGGGCCGCAAATGAGACCATCATGAAAAGTCCGTTGGCGGCCGACGGATTATCCCTGGCCGTTTCCTGGACAAGGGCCAGCATCACCGGAGTGGTGGAAAGAACCGTAAATCCGGTTACCAGCAGCATGGCAATCTTGATCGCCCCGGTTGTGTACACAAACAATAGAATGGCAACCGGTGCCACCACAAGGGCCCAGAACAACACCCGCCGCCTGCCCAGCCAGTCGGAAAGGGTTCCGGCGGACAAAACCCCTGCCACTCCCAGGGCCTCATACAAGGCAAGGGCTGCCCCCCCATACCAAAGGCTGCCGGTCTTTCTTTCCACAAACACGGTCAGAAACACCCCCATGGAGGCATGCATAAAGGCCCTGGCCACCAATATTCCGGTCAAGGGATCAAGCACATGGCGAATCTCCCGGTAGGAGGCCATAAGGGACCCGTTCCGTTTAATGGCGGTTTTCTCTTCCTGCTTTTCCAGGGTAAAATAGAGGAGGATGGAAGTGAGCACCGCAAAAACCATGACCCAGTGAAAATGATCCAGGCCCAGGACAGATACGGCTGCCACGGCAAAAATGGGCCCAACGGACCGGGCCAGTTCCCCGCCGGTCATGAAAAGGCTCATGCCCCGGCCCTTCCTGTCCCCGGAATATTTGGCCACCAGCACCGGGGCCGGCACATGGTAGAGGGCCACAGATATCCCGGCAAAAAAGACCAACACCAGCATCAGGCCATAGGAAGGGGTGATGCCGATAAGGCTCATGGGGATGGCTGTCAGGGTGGGGGCCAGGATCACCAGCCATCTTGCCAGCCCCTTGTTGTCGGCAAAAAGCCCGATAAACGGATTCATCAATGCCGGTATCTGCATGACAGTGGACAAAAGACCTGCCTGGCTTAAGGTCAAAGACAGCCGCTCAATGATCAGGGGAAGCAGGGGCGATAAAAAACTTGTATACACGTCATGTATAAAATGGGAAAAAGAGACGAGCACAACTTTGGCGGTATGGAATTTTTGTGTTTTCATCGGATTATTTTACCATAATACTAAAAGGGATTGTAAAAAAAATCATGGGGTGAACTTTCTTTTCTTCATCTCCAGGGTTTAGGATGTCGATTGTAAAGAAGAACAAATGCCAGGGTTCCTGCGGCCATGAAGACCATGCCGCAGGGGAAGGCAAATTTAAGGCTGAAAAAATCCATGGCAAGCCCGGCAATAAGAGATCCGGTGAGCATACCCAAAGAATGGGCCATGGTCAGAACGGACATGACAGATCCCATTGCCTTTTTCTCCTCCCCCTTGACCACGGCCATGGCTGTAATGGCCGGCATGGAAATGCCGCCGCCAATCCCAAACAGGGTAACACTGATCAACAGGTCAGAAAAAGACCCGGCAAAGAAAGGCAATAGGATGCCGATACTTGATAATGCGCCCCCCACAACCACCATAATCCGCTTGTTCATCCGGTCGGCAGCATATCCCATAGGCAGTTGGAGAATGCCGGACACAAAAACACCCAACATGACCAAAAAGCCGATCCTGGCGCCTGACAGGCCAAAGGTCTTGTCGGCGAACAGGGGAAGAAAGCACCAGATAATACCGATACAGGCAGTATAAGCGTACCGGAAGGATACCAATGCCCCAAGTTCCCAATCCCTGATCACCTGGACCCAGGGAACCGTACCCTTGTTTTTTAAACGGATCTTTTCCATGGACAGGGGAGGCAGAAAAACAAGACAGAGCACCAGGCCTGTGGAGGATAAAAGACCCATGCAGACAAAGGCCGCATCCATGGACCACAGGTCATGGATCATGCCTCCCATGACCGGCCCCAGACTTAAGCTCAAAAACATGGACAGATTAAACAGGCCCATGGAATACCCTTCCGATCCTTCGGGTGTTATCTCTCCCACATAGGCCTGGACCACGGGCATGACCATGGCAGATCCTGCCCCCTGGAAAAAACGGATAAAAATCAGACCTTCCACGGTGGTGGAATAGACAAAGGCAACAGATACAAGGGCGTAGGTGGCAAGGCCGGCCAGAATAAAGGGTTTTCTGCCCTTCTGATCGGAAAGGCGGCCAAAAAAGGGCAGTAAAAAGGTTCTGGAGAGGGAAAAAGAGCCGAAAATCATGGCCACATAAAAGCCGGCCGCCCCCAGGTCATGGGCATAGATGGGCAATAAGGGCACCACGATACCCACCCCTGTCACCGTGGTAAAAATAATAAAAAACAGGGTCAGAAATATTCCCTTATGGGCCGAAGGAATAATCTTGTTCCCTTTGCGCAGGACCCTGGCAGCAAGCTGGGATATGGGTTCTTTTATGGCATAAAACAGGTCCATGGGTCCTGTACCCTATCCTTTGTCTAGGTTAGGCATTCTTTTATCTGACCGATAAACCGGCTTGGGGTGGCAAATTCGCCTTTTCTGTAATTGGCATGGGTCAGGTATAAAAATCGTTCCGCCCGGGTCATGGCCACGTACATGAGACGGCGCTCTTCATACAGGGCCTGGTCTCCATCGTCAATGGACCGCCAATGGGGAAAAAGGCGTTCTTCACATCCCACAATAAAGACAATATCAAACTCCAGGCCCTTGGCAGAATGAATGGTCAAAAGGGCGACCCCTTTTGAATCCTGGGTATCATCCTCCTCTTTGTCCTCCCGGATCAGGGCCGCCTCTTCAAGGTATTCCAGCAGATTGTCCTTTGACCTTGCCGTGTAGATGAGCTGTTCAATATTCTCTTTTTTTGAAATAAATTCGGTTTTGGTCTTTACCTTTTTTTCCAGATATTCATAATATCCGGTCCGGTCAATGACGGTTTCCATAGCCATGGCCGGGGCCATGTCGTGGATAGCATCTAAAATTTCCAAAACAAGGGACAGATTTTCATGGATCTTTGCGGTCAGAACCCGCTCTTTGACCATAATCCGTGCCGCATCCTGAAGGCTCGTCCCCTGGGCACGCATGACCGCCATTTTTTTGATCATGGAAGGGCCGATTCCCCGTTTGGGGGTATTGACCACCCGCTCAAAGGAAAGATCGTCATTGGGGAAATAGGCGGCACTCAAATAGGAATTGATATCCAAAATTTCCATGCGTTCAAAAAACCCCTGGGATCCCATGAGGCGATAGGGCACCCGAAACGCCCTGAAGATTCTTTCAAAGGGAAGGGAACAAAATTTGGTGCGGTAAACCACGGCCATCCGGTCAAAGGCAATCCCCTGGCCCTCACGGTTCATGGCACGAACTCTTTTGGCAATCCATTCGGCTTCATGGGAATCGGACATGAAATTATAGATTTCAACCACCCCGCCCTTTTTGTTGGAAAAACATTTCTTTTCCATCTTATCCGGGTTGTAATCGATCATGTCATTGGCCGCCTGGACAATTTCATTGGCGGACCTGTAATTTTCTTCCAGCCTGAATATTTTGGAATCCTTATATTTATCGGGAAATCGCAAAAAATGATTGACGTTGCTGCCCCGGAACCCGTAAACCGACTGCCAGTCATCACCCACGCAAAACAGATTTCTGTGTTCGCCCAAAAGCAAGTTGGTCAGATCCTCCTGGAGGTTGTTGGTGTCCTGGTATTCATCCACCAACAAAAAAGTAAAATACTGCTTGTACCAGGTGCGGACCTGTTCATGGTCCCGGAGAAGATCCCGGGTTTTTAACAGAATATTGTCAAAATCCACAGAATTCATTTCCTTGAGGCGGTGTTCAAACTGGGCATAAATATCAGCCATCCGGACATTAAAAAAACCGGGATTCACATCAAAATACTGGGTGGTATTTCCGGAATTTTTTGCCTGGGAGATGGACGACAGAATCCGGTTGGCATATTTTTTTTCAATATTATTTTTCACGCACAGCTCTTTGGCAAGCTTGTCCTGCTGGTAGACCGAAAACACCTGAACAGGTGCCATATATCCCATGAGTTCGCAATGTTTTTTTAAAATCATGAGGCAGGCCGAATGATAGGTGCGAACCCATTGGAAACTTGTGGGGCCAAGCCCCGTCATTTCAATGAGCCGGGCTTTCATCTCCTGGGCCGCCTTGTTGGTGAAGGTTATGGCCAGTATCCTTTTGGGGTCATGCCCCAAATTCACCAGGTGTGAAAACTTGGCGGTCAGGGTCCGGGTCTTGCCGGAGCCTGCGCCTGCAACGACCAGGGCCGGAGAACCGGTATGGTCAACGGCATTCTGCTGCTGTAACGATAAGTGCATATATACAAAAAATCAACCGAACAAACCCCTATGTACCGGGCCTTAGGGTGAGCCGCTTAAATTTATCTCCTTAAATTAAATTTTACCTGTTTTGTATTTCATCTATTATGTGTTTCAAGGTGGACTCAATCTCCTGTCGGATCTCGTCCAGCCGTTCCCGGGTTAATGATTCAAACCGCAGGACCAGGGCCGGCTGGGTATTGGAGGCCCTTACAAGCCCCCACCCGTCCGCATACACCGCCCGGAGCCCGTCGATATCGATCACCTCCTGGTTTGGTATTGCCTTGTAATGGGCCACAATTTTATCCACCACATCAAATTTAATGGCATCGGGACAGTCCACCCGAAGTTCCGGAGTGGTAAAGGTTTTGGGGAGATCTGCTATCAGTTCATCCACGCCGCGGCCCGTATCTGCCATGATTTCCAGCAGCCGGCAGGTAGCGTAGAGGGCATCGTCAAACCCGAAATACCGGTCCTTGAAAAACATGTGACCGCTCATTTCCCCGGCAAGTTCGGCTTTTTCTTCTTTCATTTTCTGCTTGATCAATGAATGACCGGTCCGCCACATAATGGCATTTCCGCCGTGTTTCCGGATATCATCATACATGACCATGGAGCATTTTACTTCGGAGATAAAGGTTGCACCAGGTTTTCTGGCAAGGATCTCCCTGGCATAGATCACCATAAGCTGATCCCCGTAAATCACGTTTCCGTTTTTATCCACCACGCCGATCCGATCGGCATCCCCGTCATATCCGACGCCCAAATCCAGGCCTTGCTTTTGCACAAGAGCGATGAGGTCAACCAGATTTTTCTTCTGGGTGGGATCTGCCTCATGATTGGGAAATGAACCGTCAAGATCGCAGAAAATGTCATGGACCTCGCACCCCAGGGCTTTTAATACCGGCAATGCTGTGATGCCACCGGTACCATTGCCGGCATCAATACCAATCCTGATTTTCTGGGAAAGACGGATATTTTCAGTCAGATAAGCCATATAGGGCGAAATCACATCTTTTTTTGTCACCCGGCCCGTTCCCGTTGCAAAAGCCTTTTTTTCAACGGCCATGCGGATGTCCTGAAGCCCCTGGCTATGGATGGAGTCCATCCCGCTCATGAGCTTGAACCCGTTGTATTCGGGTGGATTGTGGCTGGCTGTCACCATGGCACCGCCGTCCAGTTCCAGGTGGTGGATGGAAAAATAAAGCACCGGCGTAGGGCAGGTACCGATATCCACCACATCACACCCCGTGGAAACAATGCCCTGGATGAACAGCTCGGAAAACCGGTCCGAGGTTTTCCTGCAATCCCTTCCCACGGATATTTTTTTTCTGCCCTGTTCGGTTAAGAGGGTGCCATAGGCTTTCCCGATATCAACCACATCCGGTTCGCAGATATCCTTGCCTGCAACTCCCCGGATGTCATATTCCCTGAAGATCCCTGGATTCATAGAGCCTCCTTTAGATTATTTTTGATAAGAGTACCAACGTACCCGCCAGCCAGCAATAGGGGGCAAACAAATGAAATTTGCCCCTATGGACCAATTTTAATAATAATTTCAAGGCAACCAGGCCGACGACAAAAGACGCGATGGTTCCGTAAATTGTAGCCAAATTCATCACAAATCCGTTTTCCAAGGCATCTTTCACACCCAGAATCTCGGCGCCTATAATGGCGGGTACAGACAAAAGAAAGGAGAATTTGGCTGCCGTCTGCCGGTCCAGCCCGGCAAACATGCCGGCGGCAATGGTACTGCCGGACCGGGAGATACCGGGAATAACGGCCAGTCCCTGGACAACACCGATAAAAACCGCTTGTTTCATGTTAAATTTTGCCATGGCGTTTTCATTGTGATAATACCGCCTTGAAATCCACAAAATCGTACCGGTGAGGATCAGCATGCAGCCCACCAGGGTAGCCGAGGAAAACAAAACCTGCTCAAATTGTTTGATGAAAAGACCGATCACTGCCGTTGGGACCGAACCTGCGATGATAAATGCGGCCAGCTTCAGGTTTGCATCTGTCTTGAACAGGGGGACAAACGGCTTAGACCCTGCAATGCTTGCCAAAAGTTTAAAAATGGCTTCAAGCATCTGCCGAATGTCGGTCCAATACACCACCACCACGGCTGCCAGGGTTCCCATGTGAACGCTGACATCAAATACCAATGTAAATTCGGTAATCTTAAAATAAAGCTGCCCCAGCACCAGATGCCCGGAACTGCTTACCGGCAGGAACTCGGTCAATCCCTGAAGAATCCCCAGTATGATTCCCTGATATATTTCCATATTCCGTCATGTTCTTTATTGTTTTAAGGTCCGCATAAAACCAACTATTAAACCCGATCCAGTCAAGCAATCGTATATAATTTGTGTCCTTAAATTGCAAGATTTTAAAAAAAGACTTGAACTTAAAAGGGTTTCACAATAGAAATAACCATATTCTTTTTGGGGGACACTTTTAGAAAATGGGAATTCAGGAAAAAGAATACAATCGGTCCGATAAAGATAAACGCCCAGCAAGGATTGCCCGTATCTTCCATTTGCTTGGAACAGACCCCCAAAAAAACATTGATCTTATCCTAGACCAGACCCTCTCCATCATGGAAGGTTTTTTCTCCCTTTATATTGGCTGGGACGCTCAGCAGGAACCGCCTGTGATCCGGGCAGGGTCCAATCTTCCCTGGGATCTTGAAAATAATTTTTTTCAGGGAGCCCCGCTTTTCAAAGAGCGGGTGTTCTCCGGCCACGAAAAAAAGTATGCATCTGCCTGTATCTTCTCCCGGGAAACACTTGGGTCCGACCCTTTTGCCAAAAAATACGGATTAAAAGCATGCATGGGTACCCCGGTTTATCACAAAGAAAAGAGTATAGGCACCCTCTGGGTTACCGATACCCATGCCCGTTCTTTCACGCCTGAAGATATTGGCTGCATCCAAACCCTTTCAGCAGCCCTCGGCCTTGAAGAAGAACGGCTTGCCCATGAAAAATTACTAAAGGATACTTCCGGGATCACGGAAATGGAGGAAAAACTCAAGCAGGCTGAAAAAATGGAATTACTCGGCGTTATCGCCGGCGAGGTTGCCCATGACCTGAACAACATTCTCTCCGGCCTTGTCTCCTATCCTGAACTTTTGTTGATGCAGCTTGACAAGCACAGCCCCCTTGTTGAACCCATCTCTTTCATCCATGATACCGGGCTCAAGGCTGCCGAGATTGTTCAGGACCTTTTGACACTCACCCGGCAGGGAGTTCACCAGACAAGCGTGCTGAACCTGAACCAGGTGGTCCATGACTATTTTAACAGTTCTGCCCACCACCGCCTTGAAAAGAACTTTCCAGGGGTCTGTTTTAAAATCACCTCTGAACCGGATCTGCTGAATATCAAAGGGTCTGAATCCCATCTTTCCAAAATGGTGATGAACCTTGTCATAAATGCAGCCGAAGCTGTCCTGACGCAAGGGCGGGTAAGTGTTGAAACCGTCAACCGATACGTGGAAAAAGGTGTTCCCGGGCATGATAAAATTTGCGAAGGCGAGTATGTGATATTACGGGTAAGTGACGACGGAGACGGCATAAAAAAAGCCGACATCGACCGAATCTTTGAACCCTTTTACACAAAAAAACAGATGGGACGCAGCGGTACGGGACTTGGGCTTTCCGTTGTCTGGAATGCGGTCAAGGATCACCATGGGCATATTGATGTCTCCAGTAAAAAAGAAGAGGGCACGGTTTTTGAACTTTACTTTCCGGCAACCCGGGAGAAGATGCAAACCATTCCCAATGATTTCCTGATAGCGGCCTTTAAGGGGAACAATGAAACGATTCTGGTGATTGACGACGTCAACGAGCAGAGAAAAATCGCCCAGGGATGCATCAAAATATTAGGCTACACCCCCTTTGCAGTGGAGAGCGGGGAAAAGGCAATACTCTTTTTAAAAGAACATCCAGTGGACCTGCTCGTTCTGGACATGAAAATGGAACCGGGAATGGACGGCCTTGAGACCTACAAAAGAATACTTGAAATCAACCCCAAACAAAAAGCAATCATTGCCAGTGGTTTTTCTGAAACCCCGCGGGTAAAAGAGGCATTGAAACTGGGTGCGGGCCAGTATATTAAAAAGCCCTATACGCTTCAAAAATTTGCCATTGCTTTGAAAAAAGAATTGGAAGGGACAAAATAGATCCCGGATCAAACCCCAAAAAAAGAACTTAAATTTTTTTAAAAAAAATGTTGATTTTCTTCTCATTTTCTTGTATTAATATACCTTAAAAAAATATTCAATTAAATCATAATTCAATTTCAATTAACCCGAGGTTTCAAAGTAGTTTTGTATTTTCATATACAATCATAATCATAGCAGCAATACGTTTAAATAAAAGGAGACAAAATGACTAAAAAATTATTAGTACAAAGTGTATTTTCTGTAATTGCAGTTCTTTTTTTGTTCGGGTGTGCGACAAAAGCCCCAATGGAACTTCCTTCCTTTTCGGCAACCCAATTTGACACAAACATGTACGATTCCAAGGTAGACAATTTCCTTGTTATACTGGATGCCTCCAGCTCCATGAGACATCCTTATAAAGCGAATGCCAAATTCACCACTGCCAAAGCCATCGCAGAGCGGTTGAATCTGACGATCCCGGAAATGGGCCAGACAGCCGGACTTAGAAGTTTCGGCCATGCACCTGAAGTTTCCAAAAACCTGACCGAATTGTTCTACGGCATGACAACCTACGCAACCACCGACATGAACGATAAACTTGCGCTCATCACAGCTGCCGGCGGATTTAGCCCCCTGGGAGCCGCTATGGATGCAGCCCAAATGGACTTTCAGAATCTTTCAGGTGTCCACAATGCCGTAATCATCATCAGTGACGGTCTAGATATGCAAAAAACCATTGACCAGGCCCAGGCCCTGAAAAACAAATACGGTTCTTCCATCTGCTTTTATCCCATCCAGGTGGGTGATGCTGCCGAAGGCAATGCCCTTCTCCAGGAAATCGCAAAAATCGGTGAATGCGGATTTTATTCAACTGCCGACGATCTGATGACCGGTGCCGGCATGGCTGCCTTTGTTGAAAAAGTTTTTCTCTCCAAAAAGGAAATGACCAAAGCGGAAAGAAAAGACAGTGATGGTGATGGTGTTTACGATGATGAAGACCAGTGCCCGGGAACACCTGCAGGCGCCAAAGTCAATGCAGTCGGCTGCTGGACCCTGAGCCATGTGTTGTTTGATTTTGACAAAGCTGTAATCAAACCAGAAGGCTTCCCCGCCCTTGATGAAGTCCTTGTCATCCTGGAAAAAAACCCGGCCATGAGTGTTGAACTCCAGGGCCACACCGACAATGTGGGAACCGAAGCCTATAACATGGATCTTTCCATGAGAAGGGCCACTGCGGTTGCCAACTATCTGGTGGACAAAGGAATTTTGAGAAACAGACTGGCCACAATTGGTTTTGGGTTCAAAAAACCAGTTGCCCTGAATGGTACAACCTTCGGACGGTCCTTGAACAGACGGGTTGAGCTTAATCCCTACTAAATCGCTATAAAATTGTTAAGGGAAAGGGCGAACCCTTTCCCTTAACACAAACAGATAAAAAACCAAAAAAGGGCATCAAAGACGTTTTCTTTGATGCCCTTTTCCGTTTAATAGCCCCAGTCTAATTTGATTGGTAAAGAATCTGACCTGTTTTTTCCACGCCATATCCCCCAAGGGCCATGACCCTGTCTTTAAAATCATCCGTGCCAATGGTCTCCAGAAGGACCGTGACCTTTTGGGTTTCAAAAAACCGTTCCGGAATAATCAGGTCGTAGGACTCGGTGATGATGGGGATAAAATCAAGACCAAGGGCGTTGGATGCCGCCTTTATCCCCAAACCCGCATGGGCCCTGCCTGAAAGTACGGCCACGGCAACAGACATATGGGTGTACTCATCGGTCTCGTATCCCAAAATATCGTTGGGGCTTATTCCCAGCTGTTTGAGTTTGTAATCAAATAAAATCCGGGTGCCGGATCCAGGCTGGCGATTTATAAAGACAAAGTTTCCGGATCTCAGGTCTCCAATGGACTGGATATTGTTTGGGTTTCCCCTGGGCACCATCAGCCCCTGTTCCCGCATGACCAGGTTGACAATCCGCACCCGATGGTCCGGCAGGTATTTTTTGACATATGAAATATTGTAACTGCCGTCAAGGGGGTCCAGCAAATGGGCACCCGCCATGTGGCACCCCCCTTTTTTAATGGCCATCAATCCCCCCATGGAGCCCACATGGCTGGAGGAAATCCCCACATCAAAATTTTTCTGCCGGATCTGATCCCCCAGAAGGTCCAGGGTATTGTCATGGGAACCGATGATGACCAGGGTATTTTCTATGGCAGACAGGGGCCGCAGCAAATGGGCCGGAACCTGTTCTTTTTCGGAAATACCTTCAATGTGCCGGGGTATCCGGATGACCGCATCTGCTTCGGTCAGGGTGGTGATGCTTCCCGACCCCCGGGGAAGCTGGGAAGCGATCAGCTGTCCGTCCACAGAGCCGACCTTGACCCTTAAAAATTCTTCCTGGCCCAGTTTGGAGGCGATCTTCCGGGCAGGGGTTACCAGGACTGTCTGAGGGACATTTTCCGGCAAATGCTGCATGTGCTGCAGCAACGGTCCGGCAAATTGTTCAAAGGCGACAATGGCAGCCACAGGATAGCCGGGAATCCCGAATACCGGCACCTGATTCACGTTGCCGAACAAAACCGGTTTTCCCGGCATCATGGTGACGCCGTGGACATACACCTTGCCCAGGGAGGAGATGACCGGCTTTGCGAAATCTTTGGATCCGGCAGAGGAACCGCCGATGATACAGACCATATCGTAATGACCGGAAGTGGTTGCATCCGTCACCGCAGCTTTGATGGAAGACAGATCATCCATGAGCATGGGGTGAATGTCAAAAAGGGCGCCGTGATCCCGGCAAAGTCCGCCCAGAACAATGGAGTTGGACTCAACCACATCACCGGGTTTCATCCGGTCCGGCCGGATGTCCTGCCATTGCTTGAGTTCAGACCCCGTGGGAATGATCATTACCCGGGGCTGCTTGTACACCGATACCCGAAAAATACCACCGGAAAGAAGGGCACCCAGGGTATAGGAATTCACCCGATGCCCCCTGGGAAACAAGAGCTTGGTGGCCACAATGTCCTCTCCCATTTTTCGGACATGCTGCCAGGGAAAAACAGGGGCTTCAATTTCAACACGCTTCTGGTCCAAAATATTTAAGTGCTCGATCATAATCACGGCATTAGTGCCTTCGGGCATAGGATTGCCGGTATTTACCCAAAAGGCGTTCTTTTCCGGAACAAGTGTTTTGGGTGCCTCCTGGCTTGCGCCAAAGGTGATCTGGGCATCCACGGCAATGCCGTCCATGGCGGCTGCATGGAAATTGGGAGACGAAATGACCGCCGTTGGCGGCTTTGCCAGCACCCGGTCCTTTGCGGTCACCACATCAATGGTTTCACTGGCGACGGCATAGGTGTTAAAATGCTCAAACAGGCATGTTTTCGCCTCTTGGATACTCTTCATGTCCAGGTATACATTTCTTTTTGAATTCATCGGGTCCGCTCTTTTTCCCTTTTGGTCATAGAAGTTGGCCATACATTGTTACGATCATCAGACCTGGTCGTTACGATAGCAGGATAATATCCACCAGCGCATCTTTTTCCAGGCCTTCCACATGCTCTCCGATTTCAAGGAGGCCGTCTGCATGGATCATGGTCCGGATCAACCCTGATTTTCCCAAAACCGGACGGGCCAGCATACGGCCCTGTTCGTTTTCGAGAATTACCCGTATAAAATCCCGCCTGCCAGGAGCAGAAGCGACGTTCCGGGTCAATTTCGCCGGAATCCGAACCTTGTTTACAGCTTTTTTGTATCCTTGAATCCGGTTCAAAAAGGGCGTCACAATAATTTTCATGACCACCATGGCAGAGACCACCTGTCCGGGAAGTCCCCAGATCGGTTTGTTGGCGCTATTTGCAAGGATGGTCGGCTTACCGGGGCTCACCGACATGCCATGGACCAAAATCTGGGTGTCGGCAAGGGAGGACAGGACATCCACGGTATAATCCCGTGTGCCCACGGAGCTGCCCCCGGATATCAATACCATGTCGCATTCGGCAAGGGCGCGTTCACAGGCAGTTTTAAGGGCCCGGGGATCATCCTTGATGATCCCGTACCGAACGGGTATGGCATGGGCTTGCGCCACAAATCCTGCCAATGTATAGGAATTGATGTCCCGTATTTTACCAATGCGGGGTTCCTGGGTAATGGGAATGATTTCATCCCCAGTTGAAATAATCCCCACCTTTGGCACCTGATATACTTCCAGTTCCGAAAACCCCAGTCCTGCGGCAAGTCCGGCTTCCTGGGGCCGGATAAAGGTCCCGGCACCCAGCACGATCTGATCCTTCGCAAAATCCTCGGCAGCATCAATCACGTTCTGGAGCGGGGCCACGCTCTTGTATATTTCGACAGATCCCTGGTCTACAGCTTCCGTATGCTCCACCATGACCACGGCGTTGGCACCGGGGGGCAGCATGCCGCCCGTGGAGATATGGGCCGCATGCCCCGATTCCAGGGTAAAATCCGGTACCAGGCCCATCCCGATGGTTCCCGCAATCTCAAGCCATGCCGGACTTGCCTCGGAAGCCCCGTAGGTGGATGCGGCATGAACGGCATATCCGTCCATGGTGGCACGCCGAAACCCCGGCATATCTCTTCTGGCAATCAGATCTGTGGCCAGAATCCGGGAATAAGCACTCCCCACATCAATTGTTTCGGTCCCCAGAACAGGAAATTGGGCCATCAGGGTAAAAACCTGGTCAAGGGTTTTTACATTGAAAAAATGGTTCATTTTAACGCATCTTTCAGCCGATCCATGGCCAATTTCACATTTTCCAGGCTGTTAAAGGCGGAAATCCGTATGTAGGGGTTGCCGCACCGGCCGAACCCGCCGCCCGGCGTGCAGACCACCGAAGCCTTGGTGAGCAGAAGGTCGAAAAACTCCCAGGAATCCCGGCCCTTGCCGTCTATCCATATATAGGGGGAATTGCCCCCCCCCACATAATCAAATCCAAGCTGGGCAATTGTTTTGCAGACAATCGCGGCATTGTTCAGATAATAGTCGATCAATTCCTTGACCTGGGCCTGTCCCTCGGGAGAATATACCGCCTGGGTTGCTCGTTGAACCGGGTAGGAAACCCCGTTGAACTTTGTGCTCTGGCGGCGATGCCACATGCGGTGAAGGGAAATCTTCTCTCCGGTTGAAGAAAAGACCATACATTCTTTGGGCACAACGGTAAATCCGCAACGGGTGCCGGTAAATCCGGCAGTCTTGGAAAAACTTCTGAATTCCACAGCCACTTCTTTGGCCCCTTCAATCTCATAGATGCTCCTGGGCAGGGTCTCATCCCGGATAAAGGCTTCATAGGCCGCATCAAAAAGAATCAGGGCACGGTTTTCCCTTGCATACTCCACCCAGACCTTCAGCTCTGATTTGGATATCGTTGCACCGGTGGGATTATTGGGAAAACACAAATAGATCAGGTCCACTTTTTCCTTGGGCAGTTCGGGCATAAAATTGTTCTCTTTAAGACAGTCCATATACACAATCTTCTGGTATCTGCCGTTTTCAAAGCCCCCGGTTCTTCCGGCCATGACATTGGTATCCAGATAGACCGGATAAACCGGATCCGGAATGGCTATTTTAATATCATTTGCAAACAACTCCTGAAAATTGCCAGTATCACATTTGGCGCCATCGCTCACAAAAATCTCATCTGCTGCGATATCTGCTCCCCGGGATTTAAAATCGTGGGCCGCGATGGCTTCCCTTAAAAAGGCATATCCCTGCTCCGGGCCATAACCGCGGAAGGTGGCATCGGCAGCCATTTCATCCACCCCCTGATGAAATCCTTTGATCACGGCTTTGGGCAATGCCCGGGTCACATCTCCGATCCCCAGACGGATAACATGGGCCTCTGGATTTTTTTGCTGGAAGTCTTCCACCCGCTTGGCAATATCTGAAAAAAGATAGGACGCCTGTAATTTATTATAATTCTCATTTGCTCTGATCATATTTTTCCCTTTCAATACGATGTGTGTCCGCACCAACCGCACTGGTAATCATTTAAAAAATACAATGCCTGGGGTTTTTCCCTGAAGAACCAACCCCAGACAATAAACTTCTATCCAATCTACTTTTAGCCAAATGGGGCTGATATGTCAATTCCATGTTTATTTCACGTGCAATTCAAGTACCCCAGTACACCAGAGGAGTGCCAGGGTAAATTATGACGGATTAAAATTTTTTTGGCTTACACACATTTTCAGATTTAGCCACGCTACGTCCACAGCCTTCACAGTAATGTGTGGCTGGTTTAATAAGTTTTACCTATGCCTGCGGGTCTTTGACCTGCAGTTCTTCTTCTATATGGGCGCATAAAGTTTTCTGTTTATCATCACTCATGCTAGCATACCTCCATTTTTGATATTAGAGATCATTTGTTATGGTGCCGCTTGAATGAGGACACAAGATGGTATTTAAAAAATACGGCATCATTAAAATAATGTTAGACATTGTGAGGAACACGTCAAGCAATCCATAATTACTGCCTGTTTCTCTTCTCGCTTTAGCTTAGTGTTTAATCTTGGCAAGTACCTCTGGCGTGGGTTTGGGAAGCCCTGCTATTTTCCACGCTATGATCGGATCTGGGAATTGTTGATACTGGCAATCCTTTGACTGCCCAACGTTTTTGCATACCGCTCTAACTATTGGAAATGCTTCAAATTTCATATAGTAGTCTCGTATGAATTTCAAAATATCCATTCTATCCTCGCTTAAAGGACATTCCTGTGAAACATTTGCCTGATCTGCTAAAGCACATGCGATTTTTTCTGTCCAGGACTCAAAATCTCTAAGATATCCTTCTTGATCTAATATTATATCTGCATTATTTTGATCTACCTTTATCATTTTCCACCTCTTAAACTCTTGATCTTCCATTAAATTTTTCTTATGAATATTTCATATTTACGATATTGTCCTTTAGTTGGGATATCTGCATTACAAGTCCGATACAGTGTTTCCCGTCCATGCAGATATTCGCATCTTCAGGTTCAAGATAAGTCTTTAGTTTAAGGTTCCCTTTTCTTAAGTGTACAACCCATGCCTTATTATCAGTGCCGTATTCCACATTTATATCGATCCCGCACTTTCCGATATCCTTGTGCACGGATCTTATTTTCTCACATAATTGATTTTTATTATACATATCGTCTCCTTGTTATTTCTTATGGCATTACGATAGGGATTGAAGGCGCTATAAGATAAAAATAATCCTTTTTCAGGTAATGTAAATGTTTTTTAATTCAAGGCCTTCCAACAATTCAATCAATTATTGCATTACTTCCAAAGCGTCTTATATTTTATGACATGGTTCTTTAATCCCTTTTGTATAAGGAGACAACACAATGAAAGATTCAGGAAATTTACATTTAAAGATACAAGAATTGTGTGATTGTTTTTCAACAACAGATCCATTAAAAGAAATGTCCACATTGAGAGGAGATCAAAATAGTCTGGATGCTGCTTTAAAATGGTTTGCCCTGGCGGCACTCCATGGTGTAAACAGCAATGCAAAAAAAATTTCTATCAAACAGACCAGTGATGGCAGTGTTTCTGTAGTGGCCGAATATCGTGACACTGAACTTCCATCTCCCGGAAATGATATAGCCGCTAATGTTTTTGAAGTCGTAAGAGATATCACCCATATTGAAGATGCAAAAGGCAAAAGCAAATTTGCTTTAGGGCTGAGAGATTCAAGTCTTGAACTCAATATCAGTGTCAACGATAAGGCTGACTATAAAGAGGTCACTATAAAATTTCCATAACGCTTTTGTTTGAATTTTGCAAAATTTCATCTTGAAGAATAATTAAGAATTTAAAAAATGTTTTTTATTATAAAACAATATCGGGCTCAGGAAATCTCAAACTAAAATTTTCCTGAGCCCGACATGTTGTAATACACGATCATATGACCTGATAATATTGTATTCTTACATCAGAATACAGGTTTTAGCACGAAGGCCGCTGTCCTTGGCTACAGTCTTATAGCACGCACTGCGCTTATCCATGCTGGTTGTGCAGTAATCACAAGATCTAAGCGCATCTATCATTCGTTTCTTTCCGATTGCAGCGCACATGGCTGCTTTATTCTTTTTATATGATTTCATATTTACCTCCGAATATAACCAAATCGCATAACAGTTATTACACTTTCTCTGTTATACTATTTAGAATATAAGACCGGATGGCCGTAAATCAAATTGGATTATAGCCTAATTTTTTTAATTACAAACCTGATTCTCCTCCGATATTGTAGACACCCAAATTAAACCCCTACCATAAAGAATTAGAGGAAAAAATATATATCCCCAAGTCTGAAACTCAAAGTTATGACTACTTGCATTAGCATTCCTAAATTTTTAAATGGAAAAATGTCTTATTCACGATAATCGACAAAACGCTCTTCTATACGTCCTGGGGTTTGAACAAAAAATCTGACGCTGAAGTCCAGCGATTGGTGAATATCTGCCATTGATTTTATTTTCCGGGGCAGCGGCAGCAAAGGGGGTGAGGTTCGCAGCGGTATTAAATGGCAGCGTTCCCCATGGACGGGGCCAAGCGCCATTCACCTCGGAGCCGGACACGAGGTCCGGCGAGAATGAGCGAAGAGCCTTACCCCCTTTGCCGCTGTATTTCCTAGGTTGGCATGGCAACTTTTTTGATATATGCCGGCAAAAATTTGTATACTTCCTTGGGGGTTTTTATGCTCCGCCCATTGTCTATTTTCAACAGCTGCTGTGTTCCCGGGCTGCCCATATCAATGGGGTCCGGTTTTGCCGACAGGGTATTGCCTTTGTTGTCTGTAAAGGGAAGAACCAAGGGGCCGATACTGTCAAGGACATAGGCCATCTGACCGTTTTCCAGGTATACAATGCTGCCCGGCGGATGGCGGCCGACACTTTTTACAAAGGCGTGGAGGACAAATTGCAGCACGGCGTCCTTCTTAACATATTTGCGAAACAATTGGGTAATGACCGATACCTGGTTCAATGCATCCTTGTAGCTTCTTTTGGATGTCATGGCATCATAAATATCTGCCAGTTTGCAAATCCTGACATACAGCGGGATATCCGAGCAGGCTTTATCCAGCGGATAGCAACTTTCTTCGTTCTCAAACAGCGGGGCATGGTGGTAGCGGACGATATTGTTCAGCACACGATTATTAATTTTGTTGTCCTCCAGAATTTTTGCCCCGTATTCAAAGGAATGCCGCTTTATGGTTTGAAACTCCTCTTCCGTGAGACGGCTGTTTTTGTTTAACAATTTTTCCGGAACCATGGCCTTTCCGATGTCGTACAAAAAAAAACCCAGGGAAATTTCAGTGAGGTCTTCCGGATAATAATAGTTAAAAGCCCCTGATTTTCGCTTCTCCGGCCGGCCGGCACCCCCGGGGTCTGCCCTGTTTTCTGACAAAAACCTATCAATGGTATGGGAAAAATTCTCATTGAATCTTATCAGCACTGCGGTGGCAATGGCACACACATTGGTGGAATGCTGATACAGGTAGTCGTCATGGGAAAAGATTTCCCGGCTCATATATTGAAAGGGGTGGTCTGCATCCACAAAAAATTTTACCAGCCCGGACACACAGGATTCAACCGCCTGGACGTCAAACTGCCCACGGGTCTGCCGGATCTGCTGCAATGCGTTTTTCAGGCATTGGGTTGCCCGGGCATATCGCTGGACGGTCTCCTTTTTTATCATTTCAATTTCCTGCAACCGTCGCTCAATATCCCGGGAACTTTCATGGACAGGCACCAAAACCGACAAACCTGATTTCTTCAACGGCCGGGGAGGAATCAGTTCAATCACCCCGTCCGAACCCATACGAATCTGGTTGCCGTTACCGTCCCAAAGCCCCCCATCCGGTGCCACGGGCACAGAACGGATTCCGTTCTCCTGGATGATTTCAAGGGATCTTACCCTGTCCACCACTTCGTTCTTCCCCAGCAGCAATGTTCCCTTTTTATTGTAAACATCTATTCCGGTTTTTATACGTCCCCCGGTTTTTACAATTTCAATGAGATTTTCAATGGAAAACATTGCCTCGATCATCATGTCTCCTGACGAATCTGCCAAACGGCCATTGCAAGCGCTTTAAATTCAGCAATTGACAAGGTTTCCGCCCGACGTTCCGGCACAATGGCGGCATGGGTCAATGCCGCTATCACAACAGATTTTTCAAGGCCCAGTTCACCACCGGCCATTGAATTTTTCAAGGATTTTCGCCGCTTTGAAAAAGCAGCCTTGATCACATCAAAGAGCAGGTCCTCCATGGGAGCGGACATGTCTGCAGATGCCAGAAAATCAAATCTCAGTACGGTTGAGTGTACATCGGGTTTCGGGAAAAAAGCGGTGGGTTTGATATCGGCCACAAACCCGACCTGGGCCGCATATTGCACCACGGCTGACAATCGGGAGTAATCCCTTCCTCCGGGAGATGCGATGATCCGTGTGGCAAGCTCTTTCTGAAACATTAAAAAGGCCTTTTCAATGATGGCCCTTTCTTTTACGAGGCGAAACAGAATCTGGGATGAAATATTGTAGGGAAGATTTCCCATGATGGTAAGCTTTTCATCTCCGGCAATTTCTCGAAAATCTGTTTTCATTATATCCTGGTTGAGCACGGTCACATTGCTGATTTCCTCCAGGGCAAGCTCTTCTTCCAGAAGAGGAATCAGCCGGCTGTCCTTTTCAACGGCGATGACACGGCCGGCTCTCCGGGCAAGGGGGATGGTGAGGGCCCCCAGGCCGGGCCCGATTTCCAGGACAATTGCCTCCTTGTCTATTCCGGTTCGTTCCACGATCATCTCTGCAGTTCCCGGGCTGGATAGAAAATTTTGTCCCATCTCCTTGCCCGCATATAATTTTTCTCTTTTTAACACTTGTCCCGGATGTGTCATATCACCTACCTGTTTGCTTCCTGTGTTTAACTACACAAGGCGTAAATTGCATCCGGCCTGGAGCCGGGTGCTTCATTGCAACCTTGACGGTATTCGCATTGCTCTGTTCATCGTCCGACAAAATTACTACTTGACTTTCTTTGTTCCCAGAAGTAATTTCTTTATATATACTTCAATGGATAATAAGATTCAATAACCAATACAAAACCCAAGCAGCTCAACTTATTGCAAGGGTATCGACATTCCTATTCCCCGCAGCCTTGTTTTTTCCGGAACAGGATAGTGAATGAATATGGTGTAATCCAAAGATTAAACCCTTTATTTCAGGAGATGTATCATGACCGAAAACACTGAACTTGGAACCAATTGGGAAGGCTTTGTCAAATTGCTGTTGCACCGGTTGGATATCCCAACAAAAGAAGACATAAACAATCTACACCGCAGGCTTGACAAGCTTGAGCAATTAATCTATCAGAAACAGCCGGGTGTCAGAAAGGATGCCGCGCAAAAGACTTCCAAGCGGAAAAGTGCCTCGGCCATTGTGTTGGAGGTCATTGCCAATCACCCCGGCGGAACCAATTTTAAGACCATTAAGGCGGCAACCGGTTTTGACGACAAAAAGCTGAGAAACATTATTTTCAGGCTGGATAAAATAGGAAAGATCCAACGGGTTAACCGGGGTATCTATAAAAAAATCTAATGGAAAAAACAAAACATGGAATTCACTTCATTTAAAGAAGGCCAGAACGTTAACGGATATATCGTCAACCGGGTTTGTCCCCTACCCACCATTGCCTCGGTGTTCGTTGAGCTGACCCACGAGGTTACAAAATCCCGGCATATCCACATTGCCAACAAGGATACGGAAAACACCTTTGGGGTTTTTTTCAGGACTGTCCCCCAGGATTCCTCGGGCGTTGCCCATATCCTTGAACATACGGTGCTGTGCGGATCCGATAAATTTGCGGTCCGGGATCCCTTCTTTTCCATGATCAAGCGAAGTCTGTCAACCTTCATGAACGCCTTTACCGCTTCCGACTGGACCATGTATCCCTTTGCCTCACAAAACAAAAAAGATTATTACAACCTCATGGATGTCTATCTGGATGCGGCGTTCTTTCCCAACATTGATGACCTGAGTTTTAAGCAGGAGGGCCACCGATTAGCGCTTGTGGAGACCGACGAAAAAACGGTTGAGCTGGAATACAGGGGCGTGGTCTACAATGAGATGAAAGGCGCCATGTCCTCTCCGGGTCAGGTGCTTTCCCGGTCGCTTCTGGCAAGTCTCTACCCGGATACCACCTATAGCAACAACTCAGGAGGGGAGCCTGCTGATATCCCCAAACTGACCCATGAAGCACTCAAGGCCTTCCATGCCAGATACTATCATCCGTCTAATTCCTATTTTTATACCTATGGCTCATTCCCCCTGGAAGAGACCCTGGCCTTTGTTTCCGAAAAAGTTCTGGATAAATTCGACTACCTTAAAATCGATTCAGCCGTGCCGCCTCAACCCCGGTGGAAAACCCCCAAAGAGATGACCCAGACCTATGCCTATTCCGACCCGGAAGATCTGAGCCATAAATACCAGACCTGTGTTGCCTGGCTAACCTGTGATATCAAAGATGCCTTTGAAATTCTCGTGCTCACGGTCTTGGAACAGATCCTCCTGGGAAATTCCGCCTCCCCCCTGAAAAAAGCATTGATTGATTCCAATCTGGGGTCTGCCCTTTCCGATGCAACCGGGTTTGATGCAGACAACCGGGATACCCTGTTTGTCTGCGGCCTGAAAGATATTGCCAAAGAATCCATCCCCAAAGTAGAAGAGATCATTTTTTCAACACTGCGAACGGTGGCAGACGAGGGAATAGACAAACAGCTGATCGAGTCGGCCATTCATCAGATTGAGTTTTATCGCAAGGAAATCACCAACAGCCCCTATCCCTTTGGCATTAAATTACTGCTTTCTTTTGCCGGCACCATGATCCATGACGGGGATCCTGTCCTGTGTATCAATGTGGATGATGACCTTGAAAGGCTTGCCGACAAAATCAGTCAGGGCAATTTTCTTGAACAAAAAATTGTTCACTACTTTCTTGAAAATCCCCACAAAGTACGCTTTACCCTGGAACCGGACACCCTGCTTGAAGAACAGCAGGAAAAAAAGACCAAACAAGAACTAAAAGCCCTTCTGGCAACCCTTAAAGCCGATGATTTAGACCAGATCCGAAAAGACAACGCCGCCCTTGAATTGCTCCAGGAATCGGAAGAAGATCTTTCGTCACTGCCCACCCTGGAACTTTCCGATGTCCCCCCTGAAGTTGAGATCATCCGGCCGGATCTGGTAAAGGATGTTAGTCTTTCCACCTGTTATGACAAGGCCACTTCCGGTATCCTATACTTCACGTGTCCTGTGGGTGCCGGTAATATCCCCATGGATCTTTTTCCCCTGGTTCCTTTCTTCTCCATGGCCTTTACCAACAGCGGCACAAAAAAAAGCGCCTATACGAAAATAGCCGAGCTCATGGATCTGTATACCGGCGGAATTACCATGTCTCCCTTTTCAGGCTCCTATTTTTCCCAAGGTGCAGAAGCCCACTCGTTCCTGGCCCTCCAGGGAAAAGCCCTGGACCGAAATATTGACAACCTCTTTGATATGATCGATGAATTTGTCATGGACTTTGGATTCAAGGACCCGGACAGGCTGAAAAGCCTTCTGCTCCAATACCAGTCCGGTATGGAATCCTCCATTGTTTCTTCGGGCCATCGATATGCCATCTCCCTTTCAGCGCGCCACCTGTCCAAGGCATCCCATATCAACGAACTCTGGCACGGAATAGACCAGTTTCAACAGATCAAAACCCTCACCGGACAATTGACAGGTCCCGATAAAAACAAGGGGGCATTGAACACCCTGTCGGCAAACCTGGAAACCATCGCGGCCACCTTGTTCAGACGGGACAATTTAAAACCTGCCGTCATCGGCAGCACCCAGGCCCTGCAGCACGCCGACCAGAGAATCAGCCGGCTCCATGCCCACTTGACCCAGGGCTCCAAAGACAGCTTTTCCACCCCAGACATTGCCCTTGACACCCAAAGGCCCTATGACGGATGGTATACCAATACGGCGGTTTCCTTTGTGGGACAATCCTTTAAAACCGTCCGCATCACCCATAAGGATTCCCCGGGACTGGCAGTGATCAGTAAAATTTTAAGATCCCTTTATCTGCACCGGGAAATCAGGGAAAAAGGCGGGGCCTACGGCGGGTTTGCCCTGTACAATACAGAAGAAGGCATCTTTTCCTTCGGCTCCTACAGGGACCCCCACATCAAACGGACCCTGGATGTTTACAAGGACGCCTGCGCCTATATTATCCGGGGAGCATTTACCCAGACCGATGTAAAGGAAGCCATCCTCCAGGTCTGTTCTGATTTTGACAAACCAGAGACCCCAGGCCCTTCAGCCATGAAAGCCTTCTACAGGGATATCACCCGCATGACCGATGAAATCCGCCAGCAGTTTAAGGATTCCCTGCTCCGGCTTGACAAAAAACGGATCCAAAAAATTGCCCAACGCTACTTTGGAATAGATGAAGACCAGAAGGGCATATCGGTTATCTCAAGCAAGACATTGCTTGAAACGGCAAATGAGGCCCTTGAAGCTGACAAGCAGGCACCCCTGCGGCTGGTTAAAATTTAGCCCGGGGTTAAAAATCCGATTGAGAATCGAAATTAAACGCCCGTATTTTTAAACAAGAGGGCTAGTTTTTCCTGGACCTTAGGGTCCAGGTCTCCCCGCAATTTGGCAATCTCAAGGGTGTGGGCTCCCAAAAGCCGGTATAAGCATGAGAATTGGGGCATCTTTCGGTCGATGTCTTCCAGATGGCTGGCAATAATCCCGTCATCCCCCCTTGCCACAGGTCCGGTCAGCGCATTTATGCTGCCCCGGGCCTTGATATTGCTCAAGGTACCCTGGATAAGGGGTTCTAAAATGGTATAGGCCTCCCCTTCCGCCAAACCGGTTTCCTTTAAAAGACTCAGGGCAAAATGCTCCAGGGTCACCAGATAGTTGGATGCCACCACGGCCGCGGCATGGTAGAGAGTCTTGGCCTGGGTGGGAATGGTGAAGGAACCGGCCCCAAGCACATCCACAATTTTTCGCCCCAGGGTGACGGCCCGCACTTCCCCTTCCAGGGAAATATTGATCCCCAGAAAAGGAGAGGCCTGACCCTTTTCATAGGGAGCAAAGGACTGGAGGGGATGGATGGAGCCCGTTGCAGCGCCCACTTTCTGGGCCGCCCCCAGAACATCCGAAGACAGGGCACCCGACAGATGAAACACCACGGAATCCTTTGTAAAGCCCCCGCCTTTTGCAATCTTCTCACACACCGGCCCGATCCGGGTGTCCGGCGTCGTTATAAAAACAAGGTCACAGGCGGCTGCGGCTTTGACCGGGTCCTCGTATACGATTCCTGTTCCTGCCATGGCAGCGGCATGTTTTGCCGAATCAGGGCCTCTGCTGCAAAAGGAGATGGGTTTAAATCCCCGGCCGGACAAAAAAACAGCCAGGGAAATCCCCAGGCGGCCACACCCGATGATGCAAAAATTGTGTTCCGGTTTACTTGTATTCATATTCATCCGAGGGGAAAGTTCCCTCCTTCACATCCTTGATATAGGCTGCCAGTCCCTGGCCGGCTATTTGGGCAATATCTGCATATTTCTTAACAAACTTGGGAAGGAAACGGTCATTTATGCCGAGCATGTCATGGAGCACCAGAATCTGACCGTCGCATCCGGGTCCGGCGCCAATGCCAATGGTGGGAATATTCAAGGCCTGGGTGATCCTGGCAGAAATGGGCGAGGGAATACCCTCCAGAACAACGGAAAAAGCACCTGCCGCTTCAACATCCCTGGCATCTTTTAAGAGCCGGTCTTCATCCCGCTGGACCTTAAAACCGCCCATCTGGTGAACCGACTGGGGGGTGAGACCAATATGGGCCTGGACCGGAATACCCGCCTTTGCCAGGGCCGAAATCACCGGACATACAGCGGCGCCGCCTTCCAGTTTCACGGCAGTTGCCCCTGCTTCCTTTAAAAACCGGCCCGCATTTTCCACTGCCCGATCCAACGAGCCATGGTAGGACATAAAGGGCATGTCTCCTATGACCATTGAATATTGGCAGGCCCGGGATACCATGGCCGTATGATAAATACTTTCATCCATGGTCACGGAAAGGGTGTTTTCCTTTCCCTGGACCACCATGCCCAGAGAATCCCCCACCAGTATAATTTCAATCCCTGCCTTGTCCAGGTAACCGGCAAAGGGGAAATCATAGGCAGTCAAAGCTGTAATTTTCTTTCCTTCCTGTTTCATTTTTATCAAGGTTGATGTGGTGACTCTGGAATGCATCTTTTCCCTCCCAAATTAAGTATGGATCTTATTGTTTTGTAAGCTTAAAATAAATTTACCCAAGTTTCAAGCTTGTTTCCTCAGGCATTGTCCAAAGAATGGGTCCTGCGCCATTGGTTATACTGGCACATACCGGCCAGGGCCTTCACTGCCCTTTCAGGGGAAGGGAAAAATACCCCTTTATAGGGATTGTTCTCATACCGGTAAAGGGTCCGGCTGATCTCATCGGTCAAAAGGCTGACCCCCAGAACCGGCTTTCCATATTTTTGGGTCATCTCCACTATATATTTTACATAGGCATCTTCAAGCTGCAAAAGCGTCTCCTTAAACAACACAGCAGATGCTTCATCCACATTCGGGTCTGTTTTCAGTACAGAGTTAATCATGCTGTTTGCCAGAACCCTTTTGCCGTGAATACCCAGGTGTATGACCGCATCACACCCGTCCCATTTGAGCAATTCTTCCATACAGGTCTTGGGGATATCGGGGTCCCCTTCTCCCACAATATCAACCGGATTTCCATGGCTCCAGAAAGAGGGAAGAATGCGGTTGAGGCGTTCAATGATATCTCCTGACAATTCAGGCACCTCAAGACCATAGTCTGCACACAGGTCTGTGGTGATCACCCCCCACCCCCCCCCCAGGGTCATGATGGCCACCCGTTTTCCCTTTGGCAGGGGAAGGGATGAAAACACCGCAGACAGATCCAGAAGCTCCATGGGCTGTTCCACCTGGATCACCCCGGCCTGGCGGCAGGCAGCTTCGAAGACCCTGGCATCCGAGGCCATGGCTCCGGTGTGGCTGGAAGCCGCCTTTTCCCCCTCCCTGGTCCTGCCACCTTTCAGGACCACCACGGGTTTTTTCCGGGATACCCGGGCCGCAGACCTGAAAAACCTTGCCCCATCCTTGACACTCTCAAGGTAGAGGACCACAGTCCGGGTCAGTTGATCAATTTCAAAGGCTTCCATGTAATCCTCAATGGTGACCATGGCTTCATTGCCGGATCCGGAAAAGGCCCGGATGCCGATATCCTGCTGTTCGGCAAAGGCCAGAAGCTGGGTGCCCATGTTGCCGGACTGGCAGACAAGGGCCGTGGACCCGGGCAAAGGATAGGCATGGGCGGCACAGCAGAAAAAGTCGGCATGGGGATTGCAGATTCCCATGGTATTGGGACCCAGCAACAAAATACCGGCTTTTCGGGCGGTTTCGACCAGAATCTGTTCAAGGGCCTCCCCCTTTGCCCCCACTTCCCTGAACCCAGAGGTGATCAGCAAAATACCCTTCACCTTTTTTGCGGCAAGAGCAGGTATCAAATCAATGACTTTTTCTGCCGGAATGGTTACCACTGCCAGATCAATATTGCCATCAATCTCGGAAATCTGTTTGTATACCGCCTGGCCGATCATCTGACCGCCCTTGGGATTTACCAGGAAAACCCTGCCCTTGTAGTTTCTGGACAGGGTATTGGTGGGCAGCATATGCCCCCACTTGCCAGGGGTTGCCGAGGCACCGATAAAGGCGATGGATTCCGGATAAAAACAAGCGCCCAGCACGGAAAGATCTATTGGTTTTGAATCGATGTGATTTTCTTTTTTTTCAGACGGTTTTCCCAACACCAAAAGCCCGTCCACGGCAATGGGCGACCCGTCTTTCCGGATAATCAAAGGATTGATATCTATTTCCCGGATGTTCGGATTCTCAAGGGCCAGGTCCGACAGACCCCGTAGAATTTTTTTGATCATCTCCCTGTCCACCGCCGCCTCCCCCCGGAAGGCTCCCAGCAATTTTTTGCCAGACAATTGGGCCATCATGTCCTCCATGTCAGCATCTTTTAGGGGGGCGATTTTCAAAACAATATCATTTAAGGCCTCTGTCAGAATTCCTCCCAGGCCAAACAGGATCACCGGACCAAATTGGGGATCATTGAACATGCCGGCAACAAATTCCCTTTTGCCCAAGACCATGGGCTGTACCAAAAAAGCCTCCAGACAATCTTTGCCTGCGGTCTCCATCTGCTCTGCTGCCTGCCGGACCTGTTCCTCATTGCCAAGCCCCAGACAGACCATTCCGGCTTCTGTCTTGTGGAGAATCTTTGATCCGATCCCTTTAAGGGCTACGGGAAAGCCGGTCTCTTTTGCCGCATCCACTGCCTGGGAAATCTGTTTTACCCGTTTCTCCCTGACCACGGGAATGCCAAAACAAGAAAAAATTTGTTTGGCTTCATCTTCGCTGATCACATGAACTCCGGATACCTGCTTTTCGACAATCAGTTGTGCGACGTGTTCCCGCGTTATCATGCTTTTACTCCGTTAAATACAATGTTTACAATGCCACTGGAAACCTGCTCAATATCAAGCTCCCTGCCAAATATGATTTCCCCGAGACAGGCATGTTCAATGGCCCCGAGAATCACCTTCCGTAGCAGATACGGGTCTGTGTCCGGTTTTAGTTCCTTTTTTTGTATTCCGTCCTCAATGATGCCAAGAATGGTTCCGGCATATTTACGCACCCTGCCATAGGCGCAGGAGTTAAAAAATTCCAGGGAATTTCTCACCTCCAGCAGTAATATTTTTGAGAAAACCCGGTTGTCGGCATAGCTTTCAAGACTGGAAAAAATAACGACCGAAAGCTTATCAACACAGGTTTTTTCATTGGCCACCCTGTCTTCTATTTTTACCAGAAATTCAAAAAAATATTCGTTCAGCACCTGGTAAAGCAACTCTTTTTTGTCCTTAAAATATTTATAGATAAGCCCTTCGGTGACCTTGGCATTTCCGGCTATCTCAGCCGTTGTTATGGAATGAAAATCTTTTTTTTTCATCAAAGCGGAAAAGGATTTCATAATTTTGACCCTGCCCGGTGGATTTGTTTTGCCGTTGTGCTTCATGGGATACCCGTCTCAGTTTTAAAATTCATATCAGCCGACACTTGCGTCGGTAAGTAACGCTTACTTACAAAACAAAGTCAAGCCCTGTTAAAGGATAAAGTTTTCCTGGCCGGATTGATTATGCCCCATCCTTGCTTATCTTTATGTGCATAGGAAAATGAAATCCACCCTAACCACTGAAGAGAAGATGATGACACCCATTGATATTTTTTCAGACCACCACATGCATTCAACCTATTCAGACGGTACCGACACCATTGAAACCATGGTAAAATCCGCCATAAAAAAGGGACTGCACACCATTGCCATAACCGACCATATGCCCCTGCCCTTTAAAACACGGTATGCCATGGACAAACAAAGGCTTGTGGCCTATCGAAACGAAATTGACCGGGTCCGGCAGCAATACGGCCACAAGCTGACCATCCTGACAGGACTTGAAATCGAATATATCCCCCAGATTGCCACCTGGATTGAGGATATCGTTGCCATGGACTGGGATGTTCTGATTGCCTCGGTGCACAGCATCCTGGTGGAGGGTGACCACTACATGGTCAACGGCAATGAACAAGAATTCAAAAAAACCCTGGATCATGCCTTTAAAGGGGATATCAAGGCATTGTACCAACAATATTATCAAACCATCCAGCAGGCAGCCGCCACACAGTGGTTCGACATTGCCGGCCATCTGGATGTGATAAAAAAACACAATGGGGCAAATCCGAGTTTCGATGAAACAGATTCCTGGCATCAAACACTTATTGAACAGACCCTTGATCTGCTGAAAACCCATCACCTCAAAATGGAAATCAACACCTCCGGCCTGAACCATCCGGCAAAAGCGGCCTATCCAAGCCCCTGGATCATCCGGTCTGCCGTTAAACGGGGAATACCCATTGTGATGGGGTCTGACTCCCATTCCCCGGAAACCCTGGGCCGTTATTTTGACCGGATCAACGGCCTGATGGAAAACCCAGAATAGGGAAATGGGGTAAGGTGCTCAAAAAAAATGTCTTGAATTTCATAAATTCACCATTGTATAGCTGCCCCATTACGCTTTTAAAGGAAAAAACACAGCGGTTTTTATAAGGCTTCCGGGTTCATTGGTGATATCAATGGTACCGTCATGGAGTTGGACTATTTTTTTTGCTATGGCCAGTCCAAGCCCTGAACCGCCATGGGTAATTGAACGGGATTTTTCTACCCTGTAAAACTGCTCAAAAATTCGATCCAGATCCTTTTCCGGAATCGCCTGGCCTGTATTAAAAATTTCCAGCAATATCCCCTTGTTTGTTTTCCTTCCCTCAACAACAAGCTTTCCATTGTTTTCAAAATTATAACGGATGCCATTGTCAATCAGGTTGATGACCAGACGGAAAAGCTTCTCTTTGTCACCTTGAAACATCAATGCTTGTGCAAGTTTATTCTGTATGTTGATATTCTTTGCTTTAAACAGCTCTGCATAGTCATCTAAAACCTGGTTCACCACGGTTACCACGTCAACAGGTACCTTGATAAGGGTTTCCTGCTGTTCAAGCCGGGAAAGATCCAGCAGGTTCCTTACCAAATGGCTCATGCGGCGGGTTGTATCCAGCTGTTTGGTAAGGTCGTTGAGTGTGGATGCCGATAACGTATCGTTCATCAGCATTTCTTCCTGGGCCAGCATGAGCAGTGTGATAGGGCTTTTTAACTCATGGGACGCATTCCCGATAAATTCTTTCTGCCGTTTAAAAGAATATTGGAGGCTGTCAAACATTTTATTCAGGGAAAAGGAAAGATCATATAATTCATCTTTGTTCCGACCCAGGGGGATGCGTTTGTCCAAAGATTTTTCACTGATTTCTTTTGACATTCGGGTGATGGAGACGACAGGGTCCAGAATTTTTCCGGCCAGCTGATAGCTTAAAATGATGATTATCAAAGTACATACCGTCAGACTAACGGTAATATAGCGCAACAATTCGAGCAATTCTTCCTCAAGGCTTTCAATGGGCTTGGCGATGCGAACTTCAATGGGCAGATTGTCTATCTTTTTTTTAACCACTCTTACCCTGAAGAGCACATCATCATGGTCATCCTGCCCCAGCCAGATTTGTGCTCTCGGGATGACCCGTTCCACCATATACGTTGTTTTGGGAGAAGGGGGGATATCCGTAAACTTTGTTATTTCAGACTGATACAAGGTATCTGCTTTATTGTTCGTTACCCTGATCCAATAGGTATCCGGATTATAGGGCAGATGGGACAGATCATAAGCCCCCTTTTCCGTCCCTTGTTTCTGCATTTGTTCCACAAGGGCGTCTGCCATGTACTGCATCTCCTGGTCAATATACTTGAAGGGCTCCTCCATCAGCTCAAAAAAAATAAAACAAGAAAAAACAATGGTGGACAATAAAGCGGTGCCGGAAATCCATAGGGTTATTTTTTTTCGGATTTTCATAGGGGCTCGTCAATTATAAAGCCAATACCCCGGATTGTCCTGATCAATTCAGCATCCCTGTGGGAGTCTATTTTTTTGCGCAGATTTTTAATGTGGACATCAATAAAATTGGACATGGAAAAAGGGTCGAAATCATTTCCCCATACATGTTCCGCCATGTTAAATCTTGACACAGCACTTCCCTTATTGTGCAGTAAAAATTCAAGGATGGAAAATTCCTTGGATGTTAAATTGAGCAATTTTCCGTTTTGGGTAACCCTGCGACTGACGGTATCCAGTTCAACACAGCCTGCAGTAAGAAGCGGGTTCCGTTTTCCATCCCTTCGCAGCAGTGCCCTGATCCTGGCCATCAGCTCAGCCATGGAAAAAGGCTTTGCCAGATAGTCATCCGCACCGTAATCAAGCCCTTTCACCCTGTCTTCGACATCACTTCTGGCAGTGAGCATCAGTACCGGCGTGTTCAATCCAGCCAGCCGTATTTCCTTGAGCACCCCCAGTCCATCCAGGCGGGGCAGCATGATGTCCAGTAAAATAAGGTCATAGGGAACTGCAAATATTTTATCCAGTGCCTGCTCTCCATTAACCGCAGTTTCGACCTGGTATCGTTTCCTTTCCAAGGATTTACCGAGCTGGTCAAGCAGCTCAACGTCGTCATCTACAATGAGAATGGTCATAGCAAAATTTCCTGATTATGCCCGAGTGCCTATAAAATACCACCTTCTAAATAAGAACGAGCACCCAGACAATGATCACAATGGCGATGCTGACAAACACGGCTGCAGACCCCATATCCTTTGCCCGCTTTGCCAGTGGGTGATGTTCAAGCCCTGTCCGGTCAACAACCGCCTCCAAAGCTGAATTTAAAAGCTCGGTTACAATCACAATCATTGGCGATGATATCAACACCGCCCTTTCAATTCCGTTTTGCCCTAGAAAAAGCCCAAGGGGTATTACCACGGCCAAGCCCGTCAACTCCTGCCGAAATGCGGCTTCATGGCTCCAGGCGGCTTTGAATCCAGCGAATGAATATCCTGTCGCCTTTATAATGCGGGAGAGGCCTGTTGGTTTTTTGGGGGACATCTTAATTTCCTTATAAAAATATTAGTTTGCCGCGACATTTGTTCGGTTGTCGGCCCATCGGTTTAATCTGTTGCCCAGCACATAATCAGCACCCTGATAATATGACATTAATTCTTTAACAAAGGGAGAGGAATTTTGTATTTTTTTAAGGGAAGGTATCTCGGCAGCCATATCCATGAGAGCGATTTCTTTTCCCGGTGACAGGATCAGGAGTTCTCCACCGCTTAATATCCCAAGTTTCTGGTAATTTGCAATAAACGCTCTTTCTTTAAAATCCTGGGCCAGAATGTTTTTCCCAAAAAAGAAACTATCATAGGAAAAATGAAGCAAAGCAAGCAGGGTGGGAGCCAGATCAATCTGGCTTGAAAGTCGATCAATCTCACCAGCCTCAATATGTTTGGGTGAATATACGAACAAAGGGATGTGGTATTTGTTGACAGGCAGCCCTATTTTACCGGCACTGGCAGCACAATGGTCCGCTGTGACCACAAAAAGGGTATCCTCAAACCAGGGCTGCTTTGCAGCCTTTTTGAGCAATTGGCCCAGTGCATAATCTGTATATTTTATCCCCCCGTCCCTGCCGCTGCCGGATCCGCCCTCTCCGGGGGGCAGATCAATTTTCCCTTCCGGATAGGTAAATGGCTGGTGATTGCTGGTGGTCATGATATGGAAAAAAAATGGTTTTTTTGAATCGTAACCCTTATTTGCTTCATAAATGGCACGGTCGTACAGATCTTCATCTGAAACACCCCAGGCATTTTTAAAAGAGACCTCTT
Source organism: Desulfobacula sp. (assembly GCA_013792075.1). Classification (GTDB taxonomy): domain Bacteria; phylum Desulfobacterota; class Desulfobacteria; order Desulfobacterales; family Desulfobacteraceae; genus NBML01. The sequence goes on along the minus strand of VMSR01000043.1, from coordinate 26,970 downwards.
TATCACTAAAACCGGTTTGGTCCACAATGCGATATCCGTTTCCTGAAAAGAAAATGTTCATATTATCAAAATATCCGCGTCCCCCGTAAAGAAAGGCAATATCATATCCCTTGTCCTTGAATACTTTGCCCAGACTATACATATGGTCGTTATCCGGTCGTTTTACAATGGAACGCCCCGGTGTCGGAGGGATGGAAAGGGTTATGGCCTCAAGGCCCCGGATGGTTCTGGTGCCGGTGGCATAAAAATTTGTAAAAAGTTTTCCTTTTTTAAACCAGTCATCCATAAAGGGCGTAATATTTTTTTGTTCCCCAAAACGGGTGAGAAAGCTTGCGCTCAGGCTCTCCACCGAAATCAGAATAACATTGAGTTTTTTGGGCGATTGTTCTTCTTCAATTCGCCGGGCAATGTTGTATAAGCCCTGACCATGGTAGTGGCCATTTTTTTCTGTAACCTGATCTTTTAATATATCGGAAAGCACTTTATCATCAAAAGTTTTATAGAATTGCCGGTAATCCAATGTATTGTTGCGGAAAGCGGCAAATAACTGATAAGGGCCGTTTGACGCCAGTTCATTCACATAATTATTATCAGAAAGAACCCGTTGGGATTGATTCAGAAAAAGGAATGCCGAGCCGGGGATCACTAGGAGACAGATGGCAATGACAAGTCTTTGGGAAAACTTCTCCCGAACAGCCAAGGGTTTTATAAAAAAGGAGCGTACCCTCCAAAAAATAACCGTGGCGATGATGAACAGGATGGGGAGAATCCAGAATACGGGATAGGATTGGAGAATGTTATCCGTGACCTCGCGACGATAGACAAGGTAATCAATGGAAATAAAATTAAACCGCACCCCGAATTCATCCCAGAAAAGCCATTCGGAAATGAAGCAAAAGCCAAGACCGTATACGATCAAAAATCCGACACCCTGTGCCAGGTATTTGAAGGGGGAGCTGTTGAACCATTTATTGGGTAAAACCAACAATAAAATTACAAATGGAATATACAAATAACTGATAAACGCCATGTCATAAACAAGACCCTGACCAAAAATATAAACCAACTCACCAGGGTCGATGAGATTCCAGACCCGGACAAATAGCGCGGCCCTCAACACTGCAAAGCTTGCCAATACAATCGTTGCCAGAAAAAACACCATGACAAATCGTGATTTTGGAATATTAAAACTTTTCTGTATCATTGCGGATAAAATCTCCCGTCTTTTGGATAAAAAATATAATGGAAAAAAAGAGCTGACAGCCAGCAGATCGCCATAGTAAACAGGTCATGGCTGGGGAAATGCGCACCTCTCACCTGCTGGCCTATCCCAAATATGAGACCCAGCATCAGCCCGAACACAAAGCCAGCTTTTTTGTACGAAGGTGCAAGGACCCTGAGTACAAAGTACAGGCTGAAAAAGGCATACCCGCCTGCAGCATGGCCCGCCGGAAATGCCTCTCCCACAGGCAGTCCACTGGGAACCGAATCAAAGACTCTAATATAGGGCAGCGTGCCGGAAAATAATGTCAGATCCCAGGGCGTATAGATATGGGTAAGCTGTTTTCCAGCGCCCACGATCAAAGGGCCGGCAGCCGTCGCTAGGAGGAAATAGATCAAATTTTTTTTGAATTTTCTGACCGGAGCAAAAAAAAATGCTGAAAAGAAAACCAGCAGCCACATCAGGGCGATCCCCATGTCGAAACGCCTTCCCCATCCATGGATGACACGATCAAACAGCCAATGATCCCGAAATGGCCAGGACTGGGTATTGGCATCATAGAAATGGGAGATCCACCAGACATCAAAACCGCTGTATTCCAAGGCGATTCCCAGAGAAACCAGCACAAACGGAAACCCCATCATCCAGGAGAAGGATTCCCCAGAGGTTTGCCCGCTCACAAGAACCGACTTCCTAGGACAAAATGAAAAAATGGTTGCCAGGCGTGACAGCCATTGATTCTGTTTTTCAATAAAATTAGGGTGTTCTTTATACTTCATTGCCATGCCAGTATGTATTTATTTGTTTACCGGCTAAGAAAATAGCATGGCCATTATGAAGAAATGGTGAAGAAGGAGATTTTTTTTAATGGAACACTTTAAATGGGGCACTCATTGAAAATTTTATGGGGACAGGATCGGCAGACAGGCAAATCCAGCCGGGAAACAATTTGGGAGATAGCCACCTGTTTTGAATCAAAGACATTGGCCTCTTGGATGCCATGCATATATCCTCCCTGGGAAAGAAAGTCCCGGACTTCCTTTCCCAGCCGGCACAGATAGAGGTTTTTTCCCAGGGCCCTTCGTCTTTGGGCTTCCTGGACCAGCATCATGGCACCGGATATATCGATATAGCTGATCCCGGACCCCACAATCAGCAGATGCTGGGGGTCATCAGCGTCCATCTCTTCAAAAATTTCCGAAACATGGTTGGCAGCCCCGAAAAAAAGAGACCCGTCGATCCGGACGATCTTCAATTGAGGACATTCGGGAAGCTCGTCATTGAAAATATCCTTCATGCGCCGCCGGGGGCCGTTGGGGTCTGGAACAAGGGAGTAGATATGCGGGTGGGACATCCGCGTCAGGTAGAGGGCAAGGGAAAGAAGAACGCCTGTATAAATGGCAAACTCGATTTGAAACAAAAGTGTGCCGCAAAACGTGACCAAAAGCACAAAAGATTCTGAGGGGCTGGTTTTTAAAATTTCCAGAATATGGCGGACATCGATCAATTTGAATGCCACAATCAGAATGACACCCCCCATGGCGGATAACGGGAGCCAGGCTGTCAAGGGAGCCACCAGCAGAATAATGGCCAAAAGAAAAAATGCTGAAAAAATACTGGAAAAAGGGGTGATGGCCCCTGATTCGTAATTAACCCCGGACCGGGTAAAGGACCCGGAACTTGCATACCCTGAAAAAAAACTGCCCGCGATATTGGAAAGTCCCTGGCCGATAAATTCCTGGTTGCCGTTGATGTGCTGCTTGGACTGCACGGTTATGGACCTGGCAATGGACGAGGCTTCGATCAGCCCCAGAAGGGCGATGGCCAGTGCACCCGGGCCCAGCATCCGGATCGTGTCAAATGCCAGATCCGGTCTTGAAAACGGCGGGAGATGGCCTGGCAGAGGGCCGAGAAGTCTGACCCCATGGGCATCTCCCTGAATGACAATGGAAAACAGGCTGCCGAGGATCAGGGCAATGAGAAGGCCTGGCCAGCGGGGCCGATATGTTTTTAACCCTGCACCGCAGACCAGGGTTATCACGGCAACGGCCAATTCATAGCCATTGGCCTGGCCAAAGGATTTTATGATGACGGACCAGCTGGTCAAAAATGAGGACCCGTTGGGGATATCTATCCCCATTGCATATTTTATCTGGCCGGTTGCAATCAGAAAGGCAGCACCGGCAGTGAACCCGACAATAACCGAATGGGAAACAAAATTCAGCACTGTGCCCAGTCGGGCAAGACCAAAGGCCAGCTGGAAAACACCGGCAAGAAAGGTCAAGGTAAGAACCAGACTGATATAGCCGGCAGAACCGGGTTCCACCAAAGGGCTGATCGTAGAAAAAACAATGATGGAAAGCGCTGTGGTCGGTCCGCTGATCAAATGCAGGGAGGAACCGAAAAGGGCTGCGACAATGGGCGGAATGATGGCGGTATAAAGACCGTATTCAGCCGGAAGCCCTGCGATCATTGCAAAGGAAACCCCCTGGGGCAGGACGATAAAGGCGCCGGTGAGCCCTGCGGCAAGATCTGCCCGCAACGATCTTTTGTTGATCAGATTGATCCATTTCAAAAAAGGAAACAACCGGACGCGCAAGGGAATCTTCCGAACAGGCAGTGTTGAGGAAGATGCAGACTTCATGGCGGGTCAATGGTTCCGGCTGCCAGGGCAAGGCGGGTTGCAGCCAGCCTGTAATCGTGGACAGCCTTTATTTTATGGGTCAGGCTCTGCTGAACCATGAGTTGTGCATCCAGAAGATCGGTAATGGTGAACAGACCGCTGTTATACCGGTTTTTCACGATACGCAAAGACTCTTGAGACTGACCGACGGCTGCCTGGTTGACTTGAATGCGCTCCCAGGCGCTCTGGGAATTGAAAAAAGCCTGGCGGGCTTCTCCGCAGATCTGCTGTTCCATACCCCGGAGCATGGCCTTGGTCTGCTTGAGATTGATTTGTGCCTCCCGTATTTTTGCCGAGATCCGGCCGCCGGTGAACAAGGGCATGGACACAACGGCACCAATGGTATAGTTGGTTGCCGAATCATCAAACTCCTCGGAATTAACCTCATAGTTTCCTGTGAGATTCACCGAAGGATTCCGGGATGCCATTGATTTGTCTATCTCTTTTTGGGCAATCTGTTGTTGAAATGCCAGGTGCTTGAGATCCGGCCTGTTGGACAGAGCTGTCGCAATCCAGGTGTCCAGACTGCCGACGATGGGATCACCTGCCTCAAGGGGACTTGACAGGGTATAGGTCGCGTCTCCGCCAACCCCCATGGCAACGTTCAGCCGGCATTTGGCAATATCGACCTGGCTTTTGGCCTCGGCCAGCTGCTGATCCAGGTCGGCGATCTGGACCTGGGCCCGCAGCAGATCGCTTTTTGCCACAAAGCCCCCGTTATACCGGGATTGTACCAATTTCAGATGGGAATGGGCCGTTTCCAATATCTGCTGGATAACCCTTTGGTTTTCCCTGGCAAACAGGGCGCCGATATAGGCGGTTATGGTTTGGGCAATCACCTGCTGCCGGGTATGCTCGTCAAAAAGCGCTGCAGCCTCCTTGTTCAGGTGGGCCTGCTGAAGTCCATACCAGGTCTGGCCGCTGTCATACACCGGCCAGGCAACGAAAATACCGGACGAATAATTTGTGATGCCGTCCGGATGGTTGAGCCGGCCAGGGTCGAAATCCTGAGCGGTGATGGATTCCTGGTTCAGTTTTGTTCCAAAGGCCCACATGGGATTGGTGGTGCGGCTGGACTGTCCTTGAAGCTGAACCTGGGGCATTGCACCCGAACGGGCCTGGATAACCTTTTCCTGGGCAGAAAGGATGCCGAAGCCTGCGGCCTGAAGCCCTGGATTGCTGGAAAGTGCTGTTTCAACCGCTTTGGAAAGGGTCAGGTCCGATATCAGATCCGATGCCAGGCCGCAAACCGGAGATACCCATAACCCTGCAGCCAGAATCCAGCCCATTATTATCCAACGGGTCCTAACCCTTCTCGTCCCAATCCTTCTGGTCCCACCTCGTAAAACCCCTTTATTCAATTGTCGTGTCATTGGTTCTTCCTTAATTGGTTGGCCAGCCGCCGTTATTCGGATTCCGCCTCTTTGATCCCAGGATGCAGATGACCGGCTTCCCATCGTTTGTCCATGAAATACAAAATCGGTACCGTCATCCGTGAAAACAGCAGGGAGGCCACCTCTCCGGCCATGAGCGATATGGCAAGCCCCTGGAAAATCGGATCAAAGAGAATGACAGACGCACCCACCACCACGGCGGCAGCCGTCAGCATCATGGGCCGGAACCGGACAGCGCCGGCATCAATGACTGCCTGGTCCAGGGGCATACCCTGGGCGATCCTCAGCTCAATAAAATCCACTAAAATAATGGAATTGCGCACCACAATCCCGGCGCCTGCGATGAAGCCGATCATGGAGGTGGCCGTAAAAAAGGCCCCCATTGCCCAGTGGGCCGGGAGAATCCCGATCAGGGAAAAGGGAATGGCCACCATGATCACAAAGGGCGTTGAAAAGGACTGGAACCATCCGACCACCAGGACAAAGATCAAAACCAGAACCACGGCAAAGGCCAGGCCCAGATCCCGAAATACCTCGTATGTGATATGCCATTCCCCGTCCCATTTCATGGCCAGGTGCCGGTCGGTTTCCGGCAGGGCTGCCGTGTGCTGGACAATGCCGTACCCTTCGGGCGTTGTAATGGCGTCTATTTTTTTCCACATCTCCAGGATGGCATAGACCGGGCTTTCCTTGGCGCCTGCCACATCTGCCGTCACATGGATGACCGGCATCAAATTTTTATGATAGATGCTCCTGTCCACCGGGGTCTGGCTCACACGCAGCAGGGCGGACAGATCCACCAGGCTGCCGTCGGCTGCCGGCACCTTGACCGCCCCCAGCCGATCCACACCTGCCCGGTCGGCCAGGGCCGGTTTCAGCACAATGGGAACATCTTCTTTTTCCAGGGGCTGATGGAGCAGGCCGGACCTTTGTCCTTCCAGGACCAGCTTGAGCGTCCGGGCGATCCTGCCGACACTGATGCCGTGGAGGGCTGCCTTTTCCTGGTCAATGTCCAGCTGAAATCTTGCCTGGTCTTCTTCCATGTACCAGTCCACATCCACCACGCCCTCCGTGGCCTCAAAAATATTGCGCACCTTGAGGGCAAGTTCTTTCTGGCGATCATAGTCCGGACCGTAAATCTCTGCCACCAAGGTTGACAACACCGGAGGTCCGGGCGGGACTTCAGCGATCTTGACCCTGGCCCCGTAACGGTCGGCAATAATTTTTAAGGGGGGTCTCACCCGTTTGGCAATCCCATGGCTCTGCTGTTTGCGCCGGCCCTTGCCGGCCAGATTGACCTGGATATCGGCCATGGAGGGCCCCTTTCTCAGGTCATAATGCCGGACCAGGCCGTTAAAATTAAAAGGCCCGGCTGTTCCCGCATGGATCTGAAAATCCACCACCTCATTGACAGTTTTAAGATAATCCCCCATTTCCATAGCGGCTGAGGCTGTTTCCTCAAGGGTTGCGGTTTCGGGCATGTCCAGAATCACCTGGAATTCGCTCTTGTTGTCAAAGGGCAGCATCTTGACCCGGACAAGGCCTGTGGCCACCAGGACACAGGCTGCAAGCAACAGGCCTGCCACTCCCGCAAGAAAGCCCCATCGAACCATCGGCTTATGAAGCAAGGGGTCCATGACCTTCCGATACAGCCGGATGGACCAGTCTTCCTTGTGAAGATCATGCTGGCCGTGCCCGTCCGGCTTTATCATGCGCACCGATGCCCAGGGCGTGACAATAAAGGCCACCAAAAGAGAGAAGAACATGGCTGCCGAAGCCCCCATGGGAATGGGCCGCATATAAGGTCCAATGAGACCTCCCACAAAGGCCATGGGCAGAATAGCCGCAATCACGGCAAGGGTGGCTAAGATAGTGGGATTGCCCACTTCATCCACCGCCTCTATTGCCACCTTGAACCGGGAACGGCTATGGTTTTCGGGAAGGTGATAATGGCGCACCACGTTTTCCACAACCACGATGGCGTCATCCACCAGAATGCCGATGGAAAAAATCAGGGCAAACAGGGTGATGCGATTCAAGGTGTAGCCGTAAAGATAGAAGGTTGTCAGGGTCAGGGCCAGGGTGACGGGTATGGCAAAGGCCACCACCCCCGATTCCCGGTGGCCCAGGGTGAACCAGATAAGAATGGTGACAGAGACCACTGCAATGAGCATGTGAAACAGCAGTTCATTGGATTTTTCCTTGGCCGTCTCACCATAATGGCGGGTAATGGTCATGTGAACATTGTCCGGGATGATCCGTCCCCGGGCACCCTCGACCCGTTCCAATACTTTTTCCGCCACACTGATGGCATTGGTGCCCTTGCGCTTGGCCACGGTCAGGGTTACGGCAGGCCAGACACCCTTGGATCCGGCCTTTGCCTGGATCTGTTTTTCTGCGGCAGCAGGCCCAACACCAAAAAACACATATTGCGACGGATCCCCTGGTCCGTCTTCAATGACAGCCACATCCCGCAGATAAACCGGCCGGCCCTGGTAGACATTGATCACCACCCGGCCCACATCTTCGGCATCCTTGAGAAGCCCTCCCGCATGAACGACCACCTGGCCCTGGCGGGAGGGAAAACTGCCGGAGTCCGATGCCTGGTTGGCAACCGCCACAAGGCCTGCCACCTGTTCCATGTCCAGGCCGTAGGCCGCCAGACGGATGGGGTCCAGGCGCACATTCACCTGACGCGCCTCCCCGCCAATGATGGCGGTGATCGAGACATTGGGTTCCTGCTTGACCCGGTCCTCCACCTCTGCCACCAGCCGTCTGAGCAGATAATGATCCACCTCTTCGCTCCAGAAGGTCAAGGCCAGAATGGGAACGTCATCAATATACCTTGGCCGGATCAGGGGCGGGCTGACACCGGAAGGAATCCTGTCATAATTGGCCGTAAGCTTGGCTTGCAGCCGGACAATGGCCCCCTCCTGGTCCTGTCCCACCAGAAAACGAACCACGACCATGGACATGCCCGGCATGGAGGTGGAATAAATGTATTCCACTCCCGGGATCTCCCAGAGCAATTTTTCCATGGGTTTGGTGACCCGCTGTTCCACCTCCTTGGCCGAGGCCCCCGGCATCTGAACAAACACGTCGATCATGGGAACGATGATCTGGGGCTCTTCCTCCCTGGGCAGGGCAATGACCGCCGCAATCCCCAGAAGAATCGAAGCAATGATAATCAGGGGGGTCAGTTTGGAGTTAATGAAAAACGAGGCAATTTTCCCTGCCGGGCCTAGCTTTGCAGTCATGATGCATCCTCAACGGTCATTCCGTCCTTTACGCCGGCAGGAGGAGACACAAGATAGTGAATCCCGGGCTTCATCCCTGAAATGATTTCAATATTATCCTTGAAATGCCGGCCCGTTCGCATGAGGCGAAACCTTGCAATACCAGCGTCATCCACCAGAAAATATCCGGTCAGCTGCCCCTGGACCACCTGGGCGGATTCAGGAATCAGCAGCATGCCGCCTTCACCCACCGGGATACTGATCCTGGCAAACATGCCGGACCGCAGCAATGCGGTTTCAGGAAGCATGACCTTGACCGTAAACGAACGGCTGGTCTGATCCGCCATGGGGGCAATGGTTATTATCGTGCCGATTATCACCGGAGAACCCTTCTGGGCGGGGATATCTACATCCAGGGACTGGCCGATCCGCACCGTCTGGATATAATATTCCGGCAGCACCAGCTCGGCCTGGAACCCTCCTGTTCCCTCCAGGGTGAGCAAAGGAGTTCCCGGAGCTGCCAGATCTCCCACTCTGATCATTTTTTCCGTCACAATCCCATCATAGGGGGCCAGGATGGTGGCGTCTTTCTGGGAAATGCCGGCACCGGAAACAGCAGCCTTTGCCTGGGCAATCCGTGACTGGGCTGCTGCCACCATGGCATCTGCCTGGGACAAGGATGCCTGGGCCTGACGATGGCGGGCCTCAACCTCCTCAAACTCCTGGCGGGTGGCGGATTCTTCCTGAAACAGCTTTTGATATCGATTATAGGTCGCCCCGGCAAGGTCTGCGCCTGCCTGGGCCGCATTTCTGGCAGCGATGGCTGCAGATTGCGCTTTCTGGGCTTCTGACAGCTTGGCCTGGCTTTGACGCAGGCCCGCATCCACCTGTCTTTTGTCCAGTACAACCAGGATATCCCCCTGCCGGACCAAATCTCCCTCCCTTACATTTACGGCCGTCACCGTCCCCATGATTTTGCAGGATAGGGTGCTGGTGGCCTGGGCAACAATGGTGCCGAGGGCTTCGTAAACAAAGGGCTGGTTACTGACCGTCGCCACAGCCACAATTGCCTTGATGGAGGACAACGGACCGGACACTGTGGTGCCGGGTTCTATTTTGTCCTTACAGCCCGTAAAAAAAATAAGGATTCCCAATAAGATCCATATCCAGCACAAGGATTTCTTAGCCATGGTTGACTCCTTTTATCTTTATCTGACGTATATCTCTTTTGATCAACAAATCATCCAGTGGTTATGGTCATTTGTCAATTCTTTTTATCCTGTTTTCTGCAAAGCCGAAGTCCGAAAAGTTGAGTTAAGGTTTTTATTTATCCGAGTCCCTAACTCGTGTATATATAGATTACATCATGAACCAACAATCCATTTCAATGATTCTGTAAAAAAATAGGAAACAAATGAATCTGGACTGCCAATCCCATTTGCTGAAAAACTATTTCGACTTGTTAAACCGCGTGGATGCCCATATCCAACAGGTGGAAAAAAATTATCCCGGCAAAATTGCCTGTAAAAAAGGCTGTGACAGCTGCTGCAGGCCTATAAATCTTTTTCCCGTCGAAGCCGTTGCACTTTCGGCAGCCTTTGGTAAGCTGGACAAATTTTCCAAGGAACTTGTCATGGCAGGACTGGAAAAAAAAGCCAAGGACTGCCCCCTCTTGATCAACAGACAATGCCTTCTCTATGGCGCCCGTCCCATCATCTGCCGGACCCACGGGTATCCGCTCTATTTCAAAAAAAAAATAAAAAGCATGGTGGACTTCTGCCCTAAAAATTTCAAAGGGGTGACATCCTTTCCCAGGGAGGCCCTCCTGGATCTTGAACAGCTGAATATCCTGCTGACAGCGATAAACAAACAATTTTTGGTATCCATTGAAACCACCAAGCCGATTGCCGACAGAATTCCCGTGTCCAAGGCCCTGGGACTGCTGGATGAAATAAAAGGCGATTGGTTCTTGTGAGCTTGCCTTTTTGTGTTTTTTTATCAGGTCCGGTCAAGGGTTATTCCAGAACAACGACAGCCTGACTGGCCGGAACAATACGAATCTTACCATTCAGTTTTGGCAATTCGATTTTAAGGGCCTCAAGGGTTGATTTGTAGGGATGGCCTATACCGATGGCAATCCCGTGCTTTTGGGCAATCTTAATGAGGCGCCCAAATTGTCCCGTGATATAGGGAATATTTTGGGAATTATCCAAAAAAATGTCCCGCTGGGCAAACCTGAGCTTGAACAGCCGGGCAGATTCCTCGCCCCGGGATACGGGAGATGTTCTGGAATCAATGAAAAACAGATCTTGTTTTTTTAATATCGTAAAAATCTGGTTCATTTTATCAGAATCGGCTGTCAATTTTGAGCCCATGTGATTGTTGACCCCCACAACCCCGGGCACCTCTATTAAATTTTTTCGAAGCTGGTCCAAAAGTTTGTCCGGCGTCATTGAGGACAACAAGGCGCCGGGTCCCGGATTGACTTCCGGATATTCAACAGGTTCCATGGGCAGGTGAAGCATGAGCTGGGCACCTTTTTCAGAAAGCTTCTTGGCAATGGAACGGCCAAAAGGTGAAAAGGGAAGCACGGAAAAAGTAAGGTTGGAATTCAGCTGGTATAATTCCATTGCCACCTGCCGGTCGTACCCGATATCATCAATAATGATAACGATACTGGGAATGTCATTCTTGATCACCGGTGGGACAGGTTTTTCCTCCTCCTGGGCATGGTCCAGGTCCTCAAAGATCTCGTAAAGGATCGGCCGCTGGGTTTTTTCCTGAATACCGGCTATGGGTTTTTTATTCTGTATATCATCGGGATCTTCGAACACCGGATCCACCCGGGTGGCCTCCTTGGGAGATATGACAATGGGGACCTTGTCCCTTTTGGCGGTCAGGGGTTGGGATGCTTTCTTAATGGATCCTTTGTTCCCGGGCTTGAAAAATATATCTGCCATCATGGCCAGTGTCAGGCAAATGGCAAGGAGAATGGCAATCCCCAAAAAAACTTTTTTTAATTCCTTGCCAAGATCTGCTTTCTTCTTTTTTCTGGTTCCTGCTGTTTTTCCTGGCGCCTTTTTCCCTGGTGTTTTTTTTGGGGAAGCATCGGTTTTCCTCCGGGGGCTGCTCTTTTTTTTATCGGCCATTTAATTTACTAAACACGCCATAGCTTACCAGAATATCAAGGGCCCGTTTCACCTGGGTATCCTTTTCAAGCTGTTCGGCATCCAGAAGTTGCCGGTTTTTCTTTGATTTTATTTTCTCAGGCCTTCCCAACTCTCTTTCTTCGGGCTCCAGGCTATTTCTCAGATCCTTTTCCTTGATCATCCTGTCATTGCCAGACGCTTTTTCTTCTTTTTCAATGATATCAAATTCCACTTCAATATCCGGCTGAATACCCTTGGCCTGGATGGAACGGCCATTGGGGGTATAATAGCGGGCAATGGTGTATTTAATACCAAACCCATCCTTAAGGGGGCGTACGGTTTGAACCGATCCCTTTCCAAATGAAGGTGTCCCCAGAATAAGAGCCCTTGAATGATCCTGAAGAGCGCCTGCCACGATTTCCGATGCCGATGCAGACCCCCCGTTAATCAAAACAACAATGGGGTAGTCCCTGCCTTCTTCATTGGGATATGCGTTAAATACCTGGGTATTTTTTTCAAGCCGGCCTTTTATGGAAACAATGGTTCCCTCGTCCAAAAACAGGTCGCTGATTTTAATGGCCTGGTCCAAAAGGCCTCCGGGGTTATCCCGCAAATCAATGATCAGTCCCTTGAGGCCATTATTGCTTTCTTCAAGCTTTTTCAGATCTTTTTCCATGTCATCTAAGGTGTTCATCCTAAAATTGGTAACCCTGAGATACCCGTACCCGGGTTTAAGAACAGCAGACCTCACACTGGTCATGGGAATCAGATCCCGTTTCAGGGCAAACTCCAGGGGAGCGGTTTCCCCCTCCCGAATGATGGTGATCAAAACCTCCTTGTTCCTTGGCCCCCGCATCTTTGCAACCGCTTCCCACAATTCCATTCCCTTTGTGGAATTGTCATCTATTTTGATGATGATGTCCCCTGCATGAATCCCTGCTTTATAGGCCGGAGTGCCTTCAATGGGAGAAACCACGGTGAGAATGCCCTCTTTCATGGTAATCACGATACCAATGCCTGAAAACTCTCCCTTGGTATCGTCCTGAAGATCGTCAAATGCTTCCGGGGGCATGAAGCTTGAATGGGGGTCCAGATCCCCCACCATCCCTTTGATGGCATTGTGAATCAGCTCTTCTGCATCCACCTCATCCACATAATTTTTTTCCAGCTCTTCCAAGACCTCGGTAAAAAGCTTCAATGTTTCATAGGTCTTTTCACTACCTGCCTCACTCAAGGTGAAAGATCCTGTTATAAAAACAAAAAACAGGGCTGCTATTGTACCCGATACCCAGCGCCGTGAGCGTTCAGGGAATTGACACCTCATCTATTTATGCTCCTTTTCTTAACCATTGCATGGGGTTGACAGGTTTTCCATGGTGCCTGACCTCAAAATGGAGATACAGACCCTTGATGGATCCGGTATCTCCGCCCGTGGCAATCACCTCTCCTGTACCAACTGACTCCCCCTTTTTCTTGAAGACCTCTTCCACATGGGCATACAAGGTATAATAATTGTCACCATGGTTGATAATCAGCATATTTCCATACCCTTTCAACCATTGTGAGAAAATGACTTCTCCCTTGAAAACTGACCGGACCGGCTCTCCTCTTTCCACTGTTATATCAATTCCGCTTTGAAAAGTGAAGGATTTGTAATCTCCGTTCTTTGAAGGTCCAAAGGTTGAGATGATTTTTCCATTCACCGGAATGGGCAGCCGCCCTTTCTGGTGTGAAAAAGAAGAGTTCTCAATGGGGTGTAAAATCTGTTCTCCCATTGCGCTCATCTTTTCATCAAGATCTCTTGCAGATGATTTCAAGGATTCCAGAGCTGCCAGGGATAATTTTTTTTTCCTTTGGATCTCGTACAAAATAGCTTCTTTTTTAAGGGTCTCTTTTTCCTTAATCCGAATCTGGAGATTGAGTTCAGCTTCCAGGTTGTTTTTTTCTGTCACCTGCCGGTTCAGCTCTTCTTCCAGGGAATTCAATTTTTTAAGGTCCTGGGCTTGTGTTTCAAGAACCCTCAAATCCGACGCGATCACTTGTTTCATAGCGTTCTGGGTTAAAAAAAAATCAAACACAGAGGACGGAAGTCCTGCAATATCCAGGCGGCCGATCATCCCCATCCGGTAAAGTGCGTTGAGTCGCTGGCCGGCATAGGCCTGGTCTTCATCTATTTTTGCGGCCAGTATTTTTTGGGCTTCACGGATCTTGGTATTTCTTGCGGCAAGCGCCCCGGCCTCCCGGGACAGGTTAGCAGATTTTAACCGGGCCTGGTTCAGGCCATAGTCAATTTCATCCAGTCCTTCGATAATTTCCGACTCTTTTATGGAAAATTTTTCCAGCTTTTGTTCTTCCGTGACAATTTTATCCGTAACGTCAATTTTATCCTTCACCACAATTTTGGCGGTGGCGGCCTTTTTGGGTTCCTTCGTTTGAGCCTTTGGATCCATCGAATTTTTGACCCCGGCCACAGGCTTCAGGAGGATATACTGGGACCGATTTCGGATATACCCTCTTTTGCCCTGGTATACCACCGTCAGCCATCCGCCGATGCCGCCTTTTTCCGCCACAACATCCACAGGTTCCCCTTTTTCAACCACAATAACCACATCTGAATACTGGGAGGGCGTTTCCCTGATATTGAGTTTATAGGAATTGACAATCCCCTTGAACAGAACCTTCTCACTGGCGCTGACATTCCCTGCAACCAGAATAACAAGGCACCCGAAAATAAGGCAGAGCCTGGTTTTAAACTGTATTATTTTAAAATTTGTTTTAAGGACAGATAGCATCCAAACCAACCTAAAAATGTGCTGCTCAATATTATAGTGAGTATGGCCCCCATGGAAAGAAACCGGATGTCAATATAGACATACGCGGCAAGATTCTCTGCAATGCCGGAGGATATGGTCAGGTACCCTGAAAGCAGGATCACAAGACCCAGCACTCCGCCAAAAAAGCCCTGGAAAAGTCCTTCCACATAAAAAGGCGTTTTAATAAAGCCTTCCGTAGCCCCCACCAATCGCATAATCTCAACCTCAAGCCTGCGGGAATAAAAGGCCAGCCGAACCGTGTTGGCCGTTATAAACAATGCAATGAGTAAAAAAAGGCTGCACATGGCATATCCGGTCATTTTAAACAGATTGAACACATTTAAAAACCTGCCCAGCCAGCCCTGGCCATATTCCACATTTTCCACCAGCTCCAGGGCCGCAATTTTCCCGGCAAAGGCCTGGACCTGTTCAAAACTGCCATGGGATTTCATCCGAATCTCAATAGCGTCCGGCAGGGGGTTGGTTTTAAGGGTTTGGAAAAATTCTGTTCGGGAGGACATCTCTTTTTTTAATTTCTCCAGAGCCTGGGCCTTGGGGATAAAGCGCATTTCATCAATCTCTCCCAATCCCTGAATTTTTACCTTTAGATCCGGAAGCATGTCCATGGAAAATTCTTTTTCCAGATAAACAATGGCACGCCCCCCCTGGTTCCAGGCTTCGATGATCCGGCTTGCGTTTTCAAAAAAAAGCATAAAAACCGAGACAACCAAAATTGAAAGGGAGATGGTTATAATGGTAATAAAATTCAAAAAACGATTGGACCGGATATCTGCCAGGGCTTTTTTCACAAAACGGGTCATATGCGAGGTCTCATCTCCATTAAAGCATGGTGGAAGTTTTTTTCAGTTTACCTTCTTCAAGGACAATATTTCTCCCCCGAACCGAAATTTCCATCAGGTGGAGGTTATGGCTTGCCACAAGAATGGTCGTTCCTTTTTTATGGTATTCCATCAATAAATCCATCACAGCCTGGGCCGATTTTTCATCCAGACTGCCCGTGGGTTCATCGGCCAGGATAATGGCGGGTTCTCCCACGACAGCCCGGGCAACCGCAACCCGCTGCTGCTCTCCGCCGGAAAGGGTGGGGGGTAGGGCATTGACTTTTTTTTCCATGCCCGTGGTCCTGAGCACGTGCATCACTTTTTTCCGTATAAAGGCCGGTTTTTCACCTGCCGCCTCCAACACCAATGCCACATTCTCAAAAACGGTTCGGTTTGGAATCAGTTTAAAATCCTGGAAAACCATACCAAACCTTCGCCGTAAAAACGGCAGACGACCGGCAGGAATCCGGGCCAGGTTCATGCCATCAATGAGAATCTGGCCTTCTGACACTTTTTCTGCCAGGTAGAGTACCCTTAACAGGGTTGATTTACCGGCACCGGACGGGCCTGAAACAAATATAAATTCCCCGGGCTCAATGTCCAGAGAGATATCTTTCAATGCCAGTTTAGCGCCATAGCGCTTGCTCACATTGAAAAGTCTTATGATGGGGTTTTTATTTGTGTCTGCATTCATACCTTATTACACTGCCCTTATCCTGGTCCGTAATTGACTGAAACTGAATTTACTGATATAAACTCTTTGTGTCAAGGAGTGCTGAAAAACAGTTTTCCCTACACCAAGCCTTCACTGTAACCGTAACCCGGCTTCTTCCAACCAGTGAAGGCTTTGACATTTTCAACAATCAGGGAAGAATACTGCAAATAAAGGGTGTTCCTCCAGTAATAAATAAGGGTATTTTGACCATGATTTTATTTGATTCCCACTGCCATCTTGATGACCTGTCCTATGACAAGGATATTTCAGCGGTAATGGAAAGGGCGCAGCAGGAGCAGGTACAGGGAATAATGATTGTGGGGGTTGACCTTCCCTCCTCACGAAAAGCCATTCAAATAGCCCAGGGGCTTTCCCATGTGATCACCTCCGTGGGAATTCATCCCCACGATGCAAGCCACTGTTCCCCAAACACCCTGGAAACATTAAAAAAACTCGCAGCCACCCACACCTGTGTCAAAGCCTGGGGAGAAACCGGCCTGGATTTTAACCGGATGTTTTCCCCCCAACGCGCCCAGGAAGACTGTTTTTCATCCCAGCTTTCCATTGCCGGTGACCTGGACCTGCCCCTGATCTTCCATGAACGGGATTCCAATGGCCGGCTTTACGATATCCTGAAATCAGAGGGCCCTGCAACACGGAAAGGCGTTATTCACTGCTTCTCAGGCACCCGGCAAGAATTGTTCAAATACTTGGATCTGGGGTACCACATCGGCATCACCGGCATTCTGACAATAGAAAAAAGAGGCGCGTACCTGCGGGAAATCGCCCCCTTAATTCCCGAGGACAGGCTCCTCATTGAAACCGATGCCCCCTATCTGACCCCGGCTCCCCAGAAAAACAAAACCCGACGAAATGAACCGGCATTTGTAAAATATGTTCTCTTAAAACTGGCCCAAATACGACAGGCAGACCCGGAGGAATTGTCCCGGATCATTTTTGAAAACACCTTAAAATTTTATCAGGTTTGCTTATAAAATTTTTTTGACCAAAACCGATATTTGACTCGGTTGAGCCGGGAAAATGCATATCCCAGGTTTAATTTTTAGCCATCAATTTTTCCACGGCCTTTTCAAGGCCGTCCAGGGAAAGTTCATACATGGGGAAAAGTTTTGATATGGCCATGATACTATGGGTATATCCCCACATGGATTCAGACACGGGATTGAGCCAGACCGTATGGGGAAAGGTCTTGGCCAAAAACTTCAATTGATCGAGACTGGGCCGGCCGCTTCTTTCCGTGATATGGATGGAACCGTCATGGGCCATGAGTTCATAGGGCGCCATGCTGGCATCCCCCAATATGATAAGCCGTGTGTCCGGATCAAGCCTGGAAAACTCCATGATGTTTTTGGGTTTTTTGTACCGGGCGCTGTCCTCCCACACATAATCATAAATGGTGTTATGGAAAAAATAGGTCTTTACCTCTTTAAACTGGGACCGGGCATAGTCAAACAGGGTCTGGACCACCCGAATATAGGGATCCATAGACCACCCCCCGTTGTCAATGGCAAGGATCACCTTGAGCCGGTCTTTCAGGGCGCGGTCAAAGAGAAGCTCTATCTCCCCGCCGTTCCGCAGGGTCTCTTTGATGGTTTCATCAATATTAATTTTGTCCCTGGCGCCCGAAGGGACAAGATTGCGCAATCGTTTCAGGGCCTCTCCCATCTTGGCCTGGGTCAGGGGACCCTGGGTTGAATAATCCTTGTAGCGCCGCTCATTGGCCACCTTGACTGCGGATTTGTTCCGGGATTCCCCTCCCACCCGCATGCCGCCGGGATGATATCCGGAATGGCCCACCGGAGAAGTTCCGCCGGTCCCGATCCATTTGCTGCCGCCGTCATGGCGCCCATCCTGGTCCTTGAGGCGTGTTTTGAAATATTCAATCAATTCGTCCGGGGTCATTTTCTTCAGGGTTGCTTCATCCATGCCAAGGGCATCGGCCATCTGCTTGGGATTTTTCAGCCATTCATCCAGCATGCCACGGGCCATTTCGTCTATTTCAAACCCGCCGTCTTCGGGCAGGGGAACCCCGTCAAAATGGTGGGCAAACACCTGGTCATAGAGATCAAAATAGCGTTCGCTCTTAACAAGGACGGCCCTGGCACAGGTATAAAAATCATCCAGACTGTTGATCATCCCTTTGTGCAGGGCTTTTTGCAATGTCAGAAAAGAGGTGGGAGAAACCGGGATACCCACTTCCCTGAGTGTATAAAAAAACTTTAAAAACATGGATAACCGCCCGTTAAAACATTTTCCGTCTGGATGTCAGACTTTTTGCCCGCTCATAATCCGGACTTTTTTTAAACAAAACCCCCAAAAACGGCATACTCCCTTTAACAAGATCCTTGGCATTGAAATCCGGATCTGCGTTCAATGCCCTGATCCAGTTGATCAATTCCCGGGTGGCTGGTTTTTTCTCAATGGCCTCAATCTCCCGCAGGCTATAAAAAGCGTTAATGGCATTCTCCGCCAGCCGTTCATCAATCCGGTCAAAATGCACCCCGATAATTTTGCGCATCATTTTGGGCTCGGGAAATGCAATGTGGTGGAAATTACACCGCCCCAGAAAGGGGTCGGACAGATCTTTTTTGGCATTGGATGTAATAATGATAACAGGTCTGTGTTTTGCGCATACGGTTTTGTCGGTCTCAATTATGTCAAACTGCATCTGATCCAGAACGTCCAGCATATCATCCTGGAAATCCGTGTCGGCCTTGTCGATTTCATCTATGAGCAGAACGGTTCGCTTGTCGGCACAAAAAGCCTGGCCGATTTTTCCCATTTTAATATACTCATCAATATTGCTCACATCCCGCTTGGAATCACCGAATCTGGAATCGTTGAGCCGGGTTAAGGTGTCATACTGGTACAGGGCTTCCACAAGTTTCATGCTGGATTTTACGTTCAAAACAATCAGGGGCATGGAAAGGGTGTCGGCAATGGCATGGGCCAGCATGGTTTTACCGGTACCCGGTTCCCCCTTGAGCAGCAGCGGCATTTCCAGCTTCATGGATATGTTGACAATTGAGGCCAGTTCCGTGTCCAGAACATATTTTTTTGCACCATGGAATTCGTTGTCGGCGGTTTGGTTCATCAATGGAATTCTCCACAAATTTTAGAGTTTCAATTTTTTTATTATCGTTAACTATTATTCAACAATAGCAGAATATATGAATCATCTCACCTTTTTTCACAAGTATTTTATTCAAAACAAGGGGGATGTCCCCTGTCATGTTACAAAATTGTGGTTTTAATTTTTTTGAAGCAAATTCTAAAAGATTGACACCGCCCAAACTTAGTGTTAATGATTTTTATTTGATTTTATAAAGATTTGATTAAATAGGAGCGTGCTATGATTGGTGGACTTGGAATGCCGGAACTCATAATAATTCTTGTTATTATCCTTATTATCTTTGGTGCGGGAAAACTTCCCGAAATCGGTGCCGGCCTGGGAAAGGGAATTAAAAATTTCAAAAAAGCCACAAAAGACCCCCTCCCGGACAAGGAAGACGAACCTGAAAAAATAGAGAAAGATTAACTTCCTTTCGTTTCACCAAAGACCCATCACTCCGGCCGGATGATTTTACAACATCTGGCTGGAGTCTTTTCCCCCTTCCCGGTCAACCGAAATCACAATAGTGCTGCAAGGATGCTTTTTTTTATTAATTACAAAAACAGGCTTTTTTGAACATATTTAATAACATTTTTGTAGTTAAATTTTAGAATTTTTATAATTTGAATGCCCCAAATCCCGCTTGCCGGCCTGAAACCCCTGATAATTCAGTCCTGGCACGCCCATTGCTTATTAAGCAAGCCAGCTATTAATCTTTTGCGGAAATGGACGGTTACATGGACAGACTGGAAGCAAGCATTTTACTTGAAAAAAGGACGACGCTGATCAAGGATTTCCTTGCCGGGGAAAAAATAAATTTTCTTGAAGCACTGACCTGTATTCTGGATGAATACTTTTATACTGTCTTTGAAAAAAGCATTTCCGCCCGGAAAATGGTCGTTTCGGGCAAGCCTTTTGCCATTATCGCACTGGGAGGATACGGCAGAAAAGAGCAGTGCATCCATTCTGATATAGATTTATTGATTCTTTTTGATCAATCCGTACCCCCGGAAGTGGAAGCCTTTGTCCAGGAGCTTTTATACCCCCTGTGGGACGCCCGGTTTGAAGTGGGATATGCGGTCCGAAATATTGAAGAATGCATTGCCATGTCCTTTGAACGGTTTGACATTTTAACCACGGTTCTGGATGCCCGGTTTATCTGCGGCGCATCCCTTGTCTATTCCTCTTTTATGGAAAACTTCAGGTCCAGGCTGTCGGGGAAACAGCTCAAAAAAACCCTCACCTATCTGTATGAGCATGGCGAAAAACGACTCGAAGACTTCGGGGACTCCACCTACCTTGTGGCACCGGATCTAAAATCCGGATTCGGGGGACTGCGGGACTATCACACCCTGCTCTGGTATGCAAAAATCAAGTCCAATATCAAATCCCGGCGGGATCTGGAGTATTATGGCTTCCTGTCTCACTTTGAATATGCCAGTCTTGAAGATTCCCTTGCCTATATCTGGGATATCAGAAACCGGCTCCACAATATCACAGGGCGCAAATGCGACACCCTCCACTTTGAATACCAGACCGAAATGGCAAGCCTACTTGGCTATAAGGGCAAAGCCCGGCAGCCCAATGTGGAACTGTTTCTCGGAGAACTCCATGCAAAAATGGAATTTCTAAAACAGCTGAACCAAATTACCTTTGAAGATATCCTTTCCAATTGTAAAATTAAAAAAGAATCCACCCTCTCCAAACCCGCAAAGACAGAAGGTCTGGTCCTCAGAAACAGACGGCTCACCTTTGCCAACACCGTTATCATTCTCCAGAAACCCGACCTGCTTTTAAAAATATTTTTGGAAAGCGGACAAACCAAAACACCGCTTTCCATTGAGGCCATGCGGGTTGTCTCTGAATTCCGCCACCTTGTGGATGACCAAGTCATAACAGACCCCCGGTGTGTTAAGATGTTCAAGCGAATCCTGGCCCTGTCATACTGGAAATTCAATGTTCTCAACGTAATGCTGACCACGGGAATCCTTGAACGCTTTATCCCTGAATTTTCCGCCCTGGTCAACAAAATACAATACAACCACTACCATTTGTTCCCGGTAGACAAACACTCCATCCGGTGTGTCCAGGTGATCAACAGCTTTAAAGAGCCTGGGACCACTCTGATGAATACGCTCTATGCCGGCGTGTTTAAGGAAATCAGAAGCAAAAATGTTCTGCTGATGGCAGCTCTCCTCCATGATATCGGGAAATCAGATCCTGCCAAGGAACATTCAAAACGCGGGGTAAAGATTGCAGGCCCCATATTGGACCGCCTTGGTTTTAACCCGACAGAAAAACAAGATGTTCTCTTCTTGATCCAGCACCACCTGCTGCTGGCCAAAACCGCCACCCGAAGGGATATCTTTGACGAAGAAACCGCTGTATCCACTGCCAATACAGTGGGCAAGATCCGGCTGTTACGGATGCTTTTTTTGCTCACGGTTGCAGATTCCAAGGCCACGGGCCCCAAGGCATGGAACGATTGGACCGAAAACCTGATAAAAGACCTGTTTTTGAAAACCATGGGAATTATCCGGACCGGGGAACTGGCATCTAAAAAGACCCAGCGGCTCATCGATAAAAAGAAAATGGAAGTGTTGGCGCTCTTACGGGAAGGCTGGCGGGAAGAAGAGGCCAATACTCAGCTGGACAGCATGTCCCGGCGCTACCTCCTATATGTCCCGGCCCTGAATATCGTTGCGCATATCAACCTGTACCGGAACCTGGGCGACAAAAATTTCATATGGCAGATAACCAAGGAAAGCGCTTCGGATATCCGGACGGTTTCCATCTGCGGCAAGGACAAACCAGGATTTTATTCAAAAATTGCCGGAATATTTTTCTTAAACCAGATTGATATTGTTGCCTCCCAGGCCTATTCCCTTGGGGACAGTCATATTCTGGATATCTTCAAGGTCAAGCCGCCAAAGGATCTGATATTTGAAAAAGAAAAATGGAAAAAAATGGAAAACGATCTGATTCAGGCCCTTGATGATGATCATTTTCTAGACAATGCCCTGGGTAAAATCCCCGGCACCCTGTCCATCTCTTCAGGCAAAAAACCGGAAGCAAACCAGGTCAGAATCGACAATGAGACCTCCAGCTTTTTTACCATTATTGAGGTGTTGACCTATGATTTCCCGGGCCTTTTGTTTTCTGTTACCAATGCCCTGTACCGCAATGGACTCAATGTCAATGTGGCAATGGTGGGGGGAAAAATAGACCAGGTAATTGATATTTTTTATGTTAAGGATATCAACGATGACCAGAAAATCAAATCAGAAGAAAAGCTTGAACATATTAAAACATCTATTTTAAACAGTCTGCCACACATATGTGCAAAGGAGGTTCTAAATGAAAAAAATTGAGGCCATCATCAAACCCTTTAAACTCGATGATGTCAAAGAAGCACTCAGCGAAATCGGAATTTACGGGATGACCGTGACGGAAGTCAACGGATATGGCCGCCAGAAAGGACACAAGGAAATATACCGGGGTGCCGAGTATGTGGTTGACTTTGTCCCCAAAATCAAGGTGGAAATCGTGGTCAGCGATGAACGGTCACAAGAGGCCGTGGATACGATCAGAAATGCCGCCAACTCCGGCAAAATCGGCGATGGTAAAATCTTTGTTCTTTCCGTGGACCAGGCCATCCGGGTCAGAACAGGTGAAACAGGAGACGAAGCGCTTTAACCATAGGAATTGTTTATATTTAACCCCATACTTTAAGGAAGTAAGACACATGACACCAAAAGATGTAATTGCAATGGCAAAGGAAAACAAGGTCAAGATCGTTGACATCCGTTACATGGACTTTATCGGTACCTGGCAGCATTTTTCTGTTCCTGTCGGAGAACTGAGCGAATCTGCCTTTGAAGACGGATTCGGCTTTGACGGATCCAGCATGCGGGCATGGCAGAATATTGACAACTCTGACATGCTCGTTATTCCCGAACCCGGCACGGCCAAAATAGACCCTTTTTTCAAAGTTCCCACCCTGGTCCTCATCGGAAACATCTATGACCCCATTACCATGGAATCTTACAGCCGGGATCCCAGGAACATTGCCAAAAAAGTCGAAGCATACCTGAAAAGCACAGGCATCGGCGACACCATTTATGTGGGACCCGAACCCGAGTTCTTTATTTTCTCCAGCATCCGGTATGCCTCTGAACCCCATTCAGCGTTCTTTGAAATTGATTCTGATGAAGCCCATTGGAACTCCGGAAGAGATGAAATGCCCAACCTGGGATACAAAATCAGGCCCAAAGGCGGATATTTTCCCCTGCCGCCCAATGACAAATACCAGGACATGAGAACCGAAATGATGCTCACCCTGGAAGACCTGGGTATTGCCATGGAGTGCCAGCACCATGAAGTGGCCGCTCCCGGCCAGTCTGAAATCGACCTTCGGTTTGATTCCCTTTTGAACATGGGCGACAGCCTTGCCTGGTTTAAATATGTTCTGAAAAATGTGGCGGTTAAATACGATCACACCGTCACCTTCATGCCCAAACCCGTGTATGGCGACAATGGTACGGGTATGCATACCCACATGAGTTTCTGGAAGGACGGCAACCCGCTGTTTGCAGGCAACAAATATGCCGGCATGTCAGAGATGGCCCTCCATGCCATCGGCGGCATCATGAAGCATTGCAAAGCCCTTTGCGCCATCACAAACCCCACCACCAACTCCTACAAGAGACTGGTTCCCGGATTTGAAGCCCCCATCAACCTGGCATACTCCAGCCGGAACAGGAGTGCGGCCATCCGGCTGCCCATGTATTCCGGATCTCCCAAGGCCAAACGAATCGAATTCAGAACGCCGGATCCTTCATGCAATGGCTATCTGGCCTTTGCCGCCATTGCCATGGCCATGATCGACGGTATCCAGAATAAAATGGATCCAGGTGACCCCATGGACAAAAACATCTATGACCTGCCCCCGGAAGAACTGGCCAAAATGGAATCTGCCCCGGGCACATTGGAAGAAGCCCTGAAGGCCCTGAAAGAAGACCATGACTTTTTGCTCAAGGGAGATGTCTTCACCAAGGACGTCATTGACTATTGGATTGACTATAAAATGGAAAACGAAGTCAAACCGGTTATCAGCCGTCCCCATCCCCATGAATTTTATCTCTACTATGACATTTAATCCTTATTAAACCTATAATATAAACAGCGGACCCCATGGAAAATTCCATGGGGTCCGCCTGCTTTCATGGCGTTCACCACAAACCCGGACGGGTCCCATTTTGCCAACCCGGAAATATTTTTGCTTATATTTTTTTAATGCAATCAAAAAAGAAATAGGCTATAAGAGAACAAATAAAATAGGGACCCGGCCAATACACAGCAGTTGATCGGAAAACAATAAGGGAGTGGACATCATCACCATGGGACTTTTGCCATTGTCATATAACCGGATATCGTGGGTTATCATTATTTTACTGCTTTGTTTTTCCATGAGCCTTCCCCTTGCAACCGGACAAGAACTCCAGGGGAAAAAAAATGAGTTTACCGACTTGTCCCAGAGGCTTATTCAGGACGGCTTTAATCCGGAAAAAATCAATCTTCTGTTTTTAAATGAACAAATATTTTTTACACCCTCGGATGTCTCCTTGTTTTTTATCCATTCTGAATCAAGCCTGGACTATGACCAGTTTATCGCCCCCAAACCCATTGCAAAAGCCCGGGAATACATGGAAACCCACAAGGAAAGCCTGGAACAGGCGGAAATAACATATGGGGTGGACAAAACCATTATTGCCGCTATCCTTTTGGTAGAAACCCAGCTGGGGGGGTATCTTGGCAAACGCACCGTCATCAACACCCTTGCTACCATGGCTGCCCTGACCGATAAAAACTTGAGAGAGCGTATCTGGGAATCTATTCCTGACAATAAAAAACCCGACCGGGAAAAATTTGAGAAAAAAGTTGAGAAACGTTCCCAATGGGGATACCAGGAACTCAAAGCCCTGATACAATACACTACCCGGGAAGGAATCGACCCGGAATCAATCAAAGGTTCCTATGCCGGCGCCATGGGCATCCCGCAGTTCATGCCCTCCAATGCCCTTACCCTGGCAAAGGATGGCAACAATGACGGCGGGGTGGACTTGTTCAACCATGCCGACTCAATCGCTTCGGTCGCCAATTACCTTAAACACCATGGCTGGAAGCCCGACATCCCCCGTCAGCGCCAGCACGAAGTTTTGTTCCAATACAATCACAGCAACTATTATGTCGACACCCTGCTAAAAATCTCAGACAAGTTAAAAGAAGGATAAACAAAACGGTTTATGGATAAGATTGTTCTCTATGTTCTGCTCATAGCAGCCCTGTCCCTGGGTTTGACCATGCTGGCCCTGATTGATATCATTAAAAAGGATTTCGGATCAGTCAAAACCAAGGTTTTCTGGCATTTTGTCGCTCTGATCCCCTTGGTCGGCTGGCTTCTCTATCTTGTTTTCGGATTTAAAAAAGGCCAGAAAAATTCGGTTTAACCTGAAATTGTAATTGACTTTTTTCTTTATCCGGTATAAATAAAAATCTTTACTGCTGGTCCCATCGTCTAGCGGTTAGGACGCTGGCCTCTCACGCCGGAAACTCGGGTTCGATTCCCGGTGGGATCACCAATTAAACACAAGGGTTTTCAGAGATTGTCTGAAAGCCTTTTTTGTTTTTCCGGTCCGCCTCCGGTCCTCTGAAAATTTTTGCTTTGCATAACTGGGTGTAAACTTGCAGACAATCTCAGAAATCTTTGTTATTTCCGAAAGTCTAAAATGTTTATCAAAATATTTTTAAGCTGGGTAACATGATATCGCATCTCCTGATATTGAGTCAATTCAGCGATATCCGAAGTCATTACCAAAGGTAATTTAGCATCATCCTGATGTTCACTGCCATGGGTTTTTTCATGCCCGGCATGATCACTGGTGATGATGATCAAATAATCTTTTCTTGATATTACCAGGTCAATTAATGGACGAATGCTTTCATCAATAAAAAATAATTCTTCCATGTATCCGTCCGACATCCAGCCTTCGACAGGTCCTGTTCGATCAAGGCCGCTGATATGAAGAAAACAAAATTTTTTAGCGTTCGATTCTTTAAAGAATTCGATGGCATTTTCAACTGAAAAATCCTGATCTAACTGACATTGGTCAACAGCACCTGAAATAAGATAACCAAGTTTTTCTTTTGAATAAAAAAAACCGGTAAAAAAGTGGTTACGTTTTGCATCGTCAAAAATCGTTTTGACATCAATTTGTTTTTGTCCAGATTCCCAATTATTCTCCGTTAATCCACCTTTATCCGGCCCCACACCAGAAAACATGGCGGAATGGCTTAATAGGGTTAATGGTGGCGCTGTACTACTCCCGTTCAGCGTAAAAACCCCTTTTTTCATGATTTCATTGATCGTTTTTGTTGTTTCTTCTCCCAGGGCATCCGGGTGAAGCGAATCTATCGAAATAATCAGGACAGATTTGATTTCCGCAGCCAATACTATACAGGGTAACAATGCCAGAATAATAAGAATGGAAATCCGTGTAAACATTCTAACGGTTGTTCGCCTGGTATTCAAAAGATTCTCCTTCCATGGTCAAGACTCTCTCTGTTATCCGGCAAAACAGTGTGTATTTTTTGCATCTGCCTGACATTTTGATTTGAATATCTCAAGAGTATAATCTTTTATCATTATGGATTACAATTGCGTCCTTCATAAAGTATATTTGAATAGAACACAAGACTTCAACACGCCCCACGTACCTATATT
>VMSR01000270.1 GCA_013792075.1 Desulfobacula sp. | reverse complement strand
TGTTTCATGCTCCTCCTTGAAATAAGTATCCCGATTCGTTTATCTTCCACTCCTTGCATCTATCATCAGTATAAGATAGGTCTGCAATTAATCAATATGGATTTGATTTGATTTTTTTTGCTGAACCCGATAGACTTGAGCAATATATAAATTATCCTAACATATTTACGGCAAGGAAAAAAACAATCAGATGAAATATACGTGGTGGATTGTTCAGGTACTGATGATGCTGGCTTCAATTTTTTTCCTGGTCTTTGGCATTGACTTGATGAAGGCAGCGTACACCCTTAAAGATCCCTTCAACTTTATCATGACTTTTTTTTCTGCCAGTTTCATCATGCTCATCAGTTTAACCCTTGCCATTAGTTTTTTAATCAAGATGATACGGGTGCTCAAACAAATCCGGAACACTCCGTAACCCCATACAAAGAAAAATATCAATTATGTCCGTTTTGTTCAGTTTAAATCAAGTGTCAAAAGCCTATGGAGATGATACCCTTTTTTGCGACCTTACCGTTGATTTTAAGGCAAAAGAACAATTGGGTCTCATCGGCATGAACGGCAGTGGAAAATCCACCCTGCTCAAGCTCATCAACGGAATGACGGCCCCGGACGAAGGGGAATTGATCGTACGCCAGAACGATCGCTTTGTCTATCTTGCCCAGGAAGACACCTTTGATCCGGAAAAATCCATTGAAACCATATTGTACGATAGCATAAAAGATCAGCCCATTGACGACAAGGAACGCCATCGGCGGGTAAATCAGGCCCTGGGCAAGGGCAATTTCCCCGATACCCAGCTTAGGGCAAAACATCTGTCCGGAGGATGGACCAAGCGACTTGCCATTACCCGGGCCCTTTGCATGAAGCCTGACCTGCTGTTGCTGGATGAACCCACCAACCACCTGGACATCACCGGAATTCTCTGGCTGGAAAAGATACTCAAAACTGCTTTGTTTTCCTTTATCGTTGTCAGCCATGACCGGACCTTTCTTGAAAATGTCTGTGCCAATATCATGGAGATCGGTAAATATTACGAACAAGGCTATTTTAAAATCCAGGGCCAATATATTCAATTTGAAAAAGAACGGGAAAAATTTCTGGCGGCCCAGCTAAAAAAACAATCCTCCCTTGCCAGCAAAATGCGCAGGGAAGATGAGTGGCTGCACCAGGGTGCAAAGGCCAGAAGCACCAAGGCAAAATACCGGATCGACCAGGCAGAACACCTTCGCGCTCAGCTTTCTTCCCTTAAAGACAGGAACCGGCAGACCGCCAAAGTGGGCCTTGATTTTTCCGGCACCGGCAGGCAAACCCGAAAACTGCTCCAGGCACACAACCTGAAAAAGAGTTTTCAGGACAAGGAACTATTTTCCAACCTTACCTTTGAGCTGGGGCCTGGGGTCTGCCTGGGAGTGGTGGGAGAAAACGGCAGCGGAAAATCAACCTTGCTGTCTGTTCTCAAAAAAACCATCGAACCGGATGAAGGAACGGTTAAGTGGGCGGAAAACCTTCGAATCTCCATCTTTGATCAGAACAGGACCCAATTGAATCCCGAGATGCCCTTGCGGGAAGCATTAAATCCTGCCGGCGGGGATAGTGTGAACTACAAGGACAGGTCCGTCCATGTGGTCACCTGGGCCAAACGATTTTTGTTTATGCCCGACCAGCTGGACATGCCGATCAAGCGGCTTTCCGGCGGGGAAAAGGCCCGTATCATCCTTGCCAATCTCATGCTCGAACCCTGTGATGTCCTCTTATTGGATGAACCCACCAATGATCTGGATATTCTTTCCCTGGAGGTTCTGGAACAGAGCATCCGGGAGTTTGCCGGGGCCGTCATCATTGTCTCCCATGACCGGTACCTCATGGACAGGGTCTGTCATAAAATCCTTTACCTGGACCCGAATATGGATGCACGGTTTTACAAGGATTTCAACCAGATCCTGGCCAGCCGGGAGGCAAGTTTGGAACCGGCCAAAACAGGGTCACAAAAAAGTGAACCCAAGAAAAAAGCATCAAAGGGAAAAATCAGCTTCTCCTATAAAGACAAATACGAGCTTGAACATATTGAAGAACATATCCTTGAAGCAGAAGCACAGGTTTCGGCACTCACCCAAAAAATTCAGGACCCCGATGTCATCAAAGATACATCTCTTATGACAGATATCTGCTCCCAACTGGAAAAGGCCGAGTCAATGGTTCAGGCATTGTACACAAGATGGGAAATTCTTGAAGACAAAAAATCAGACGCCTAAAAAAGTTATTTGATTGTCTTTTCCGAAAGCTGAATCATATACCGGTCTGATTTTTCAAAGGGCAATTGATAATGGTCCGTCCTTATCTCAAATTGAGCTATAAGTGCCGGGGTTATTTCATCGGGTGCCTGTTTTCCCTTAAGGGCATAGATTGTCCCCCCCTGTTTGAGCAGCGGAAGGGCAAGCCCGGCGAATTTTTCAAGCGCGGTAAACGCCCGGGACATAACGGCATCATAGGTTTGGGAATGGATATCGTCATGGGCAAGATCCTCCACCCGGGAATGGATTGCATCAATATCTTTCAACCCCAAAACCCGGATCACATGCTTTAAAAAAGTAACTTTTTTTCTGGACGAATCCACCAGAACAAACTGGAGGGAAGGATTAAGAATTTTCAAGGGTATGGAGGGGAATCCCCCACCAGTTCCCATATCCATCAGCCTGTTTTCCTTTCCCAAAAAGGGCTGAACCGCCATGGCATCAATAAAATGCTTTTCAGCCATGGTCAGAGGGTCAACAATGGCGGTCAGATTAATTTTTTTATTCCATTGAATCAATTCAATGGCATGGGCTGCCATCAGGGAAATCTGTTCATCGGAAATCGCCACCGCTATTTTCTCACTTCCCAGTCTCAGGCGGTCACAAAATCCTTTCATCGGGAAACGGGCTGGGGACAAGGAATTGGTTGAACCCATTTTTCTTAAATCCTTAATTTCCCAGCAACAGGCTGTTATTGGTGTAAAAGGTTCCGGCCACACAGGCCGTCATCAGACAGGCAAAAGTAGCTGCAATCAAGGCCTTGACAGCTACCCCGGAGATGGCAGCCGTTTGTTTCGGGGCCAGGGCGGAGATCCCCCCAACAAAGATGGCCATGGACGCCACATGGGCAAATCCGCACAGGGCATAGGCCGCCACCACCGCAGACCTTGGATGGGTAAGACTGTTTTGGGCCAGGGCCAGGGCCAGATCCTGGTATGAGGCCACTTCTGTCAGGATAATCCGCTCGCCAATGATCCGTGAAATAATGCCGGCATCTGCCAAAGGAATTCCAATGATCAGGGTAAACGGATAAAATATATAGCCCAGAAGAAGTTTTAAGGACCAATCCATGCTCGTACCCATCCACTGGTTGACCATGCCGGCGGTGCTGCCGAGGATCAGGTCAACCAATGCCACAAGTCCCATCACGGCAATCAAAAGTGCAACAATGCTGAAAATCACCTTAAGTCCGGATGCAGAACCATTGATAATGGCTTCAAAAAGATTGGCATCCCGTTCATAATGGATATCCACCACCCTTCCAAGGGTTTGGGGGATACCGGTTTCAGGCAAGATCAGCTTTGACATCACCAGTGCCGCCGGGGCAGATAAAAAAGAAGCAGAAATCAGGTGGCCTGCAATGGAGGGGAACTGCGTCTGCAAGGTAAACACATACAATGCCAGGACATTTGAGGCAACCGTTGCCATACCGGCCGTGAGAATAGTGCACAATTCGGATCGGGTCATCTTGTCAATATGGGGCTTGATGGTAAAGGCAGACTCAACACCCACAAAGATATTACTGGCCGCGCAAAGGGCTTCGGCACCGGAAATTCTCATTACCCGGGTAAAAAGCCATGCAAATTGCCGGATAATAAAGGGCAGGACATTATAATAATAGAGCACAGCCACCAGGGCGGAAAAAAAGACAATGGTGGGAAATGCCTGGAACGCCAGAATAAATCCCAAAGACCCCTGAACACCGGGGGCAAGGGCCAGGGAGCCAAAAACAAATTGAGCGCCTGCAGAAGCCGTCCCCAGAACGGTTACAGCCAGGTCATTTATTGCCTGGAACAAGATGACGCCGGCGGGAATCACAAAGATGAACAGGGCAAAAATCAATTGGAGTCCAAGGGCCCATCCCAGCAAATGCCAGTTCATCTTCCGGGTATTCTTAAAAACAAAGCGTGACAAAGCCCATGCAATGGCCAGCAATACAAAGATGCCGGCAAAACTGACCAGATTATAGATATCCACTCACTCCCCCTCTTTCCATGCCTATCCCTTTTCCCATGGTTTGACCTAAACTCAATTTAATTTAGAATTGTCCAAAGGGTCTGACAACCGCCTCGGTTTTCGCGTTATTTTCCAAAATGGCCTTGGCTGTTTGAGCCGCCTCCTTGGTTTCATAGATGCCGGTTCTCACAAGGTACCAGACAATTTGGTTGGGCCGTGTCAATTCAAGAAGTTTTGCCTCATACCCTGCTTTTTCAAGTTTTTTTTGCATGTCCACAGCATTGTCCCGAACACGATAGGCACCCGTCTGAAGTTCATAGTTTCCAGCTGAGCCCTGCAACCCAGGGGAAGATGCTTTTTCGGTTTTTTCCCCGACCCTAACCGGAAGGTTGTGGGGATCGGGCATTTTTTTTTGTACCACAACTGCCGCTGTCACCTTGGCAGGATCTTTAGGAGAATCCGCCATTGGCTTTGAATCAAGCTTAAGTGCGGCAAGCTGCTCTTTGGCATAGGCCTGGTCAGGGTCAATCAAAATAGCTTTTTCATATGCCTGTTTCGCTTTTTCTGCCTGGTTCATCTTTGACAACAGATCCCCTTTTAAACACAATGCCAGATAAAACTCAGGGGATAGGGAAAGGGTTTTGGTAATATCCTTTAAGCTTCCATCATAATCTTTAAGCTCATACCGACAGATGGCCCGGTTGAAATAGGCAAAATGATTGTCCGGAGACTGGGAAATTTCCGTATCGTAGTTTTCAATGGCCCGTGGGAAATCTGCTTTATAATACCATGCGACGCCCAGATTGCTGTAAAGGCCCTTTAAATTCGGCATAATCTGTTTTGTCCGCTCAAAATCCTTAATCGCCTGGTCATATAAATTCAATTTCATATACGCCACACCACGGTTTTTATAGGCATCTGGATTCTCCGGTGCCATAGCAATCAGGGCCGTAAACGTATCAACGGCTTCTTGAAATTTGTCCTGTTTTAAAAAGTTTACCCCGGTATCGAATAATTCTTTTTCCGATACGGCAAAAGCAGGTGAAACCAAACTGATGGCAATGACCATTACAAGGAAAAAATTTTTCAAGCAAACACTCCAAATTTTATATCAATCCACGGGTAAGGACATTTTATAATCAATGGAATGGGTAAATACAATAAAAAAGATAAATAACCCTTTCATTAAGGGGTATCGGCTATTTTTTCATTGGCTGGTTTCAAGTTTTTGGCGCCCTTTAAAAAAAAGGTAGACAACCATAATTGTTTTTGTTAAGGATAAAATCGGATTCGTTTAGATATGAGGCTAAAAGGAAACGATCAATAAAGAAAGGTTTGAGCTTTTCCCGGAAAACTGCCTGGTTTTTTTCCGGCGCCAAAAAAAGTGTAGACAACCCATATTCAGTTTGTTATGGGTAACATGGAACACTTGTAGCAATTCATAAGGATAAGGTAACAATGCCTGAACCCAATGCATTAATGACAATTTGTTGCGGTCGCCCCATTTCCCACCAGGAACTCATGGAAATCCAGGAAACCGTCAAATCCTTTGGAAATCTGAGCCGAAAGGAACTGACCCACACCATTTGTGAACATCTGGACTGGAGAACGGCTTCAGGCACCAACAAATGGGATGCATGCCTGAAAATGCTCAAGCAGTTTGAAAACAAAGGCCTCTTGCGCCTTCCCGCCAAACAGATACAATCCAAGCCCAAATCATCGCCCATCGTTTTTTCCAGCAAAACAGATCCAGGCCCGGATATTATCGGCAGGCTCAAAGAGATAGGACCCATTGAAATAACCCAAGCAAGCACCCCAAATCAGGTCCGGGTGTGGAACGAATACATGGACCGGTATCATTACCTTGGTTACAACCAACCGTTTGGATATGCCATGCGATATACCATCCAAGCCCAAAAGCGCCCCCTGGGCTGCATTCTTTTCTCCGGAGCCGCCAAAGCCATTGGCATTCGGGACCAATGGATCGGGTGGGATGCAAACCAGAGGCTTCTGAACCTGGCCTGGGTGGTGAACAATACGCGGTTTTTGATATTTCCCTGGGTGAAGGTCAAATACCTGGCCAGCCATGTTCTTGGAAGAATTGGGCGTCGGATCGGCCAGGACTGGCACAAACAATGGGGTTTTTATCCAGCCCTCCTGGAAACATTTGTGGATCCGACCTACTACCAGGGAACCTGCTATAAAGCGGCCAACTGGACATACCTGGGGATGACCACCGGAAAAGGTCTTACCAGAAAACAAAAAACATACCACACAAGCCCCAAAAGATTATTTGTGCGACCTTTGGTTAAAAATTTCCGGAACATTTTGTACCGGAAAAACGTAAATCTCCGTCACCGGGCACCGCCCCATGGGCCACCCGAACCGGAACTCTGCAAACAGACCCGGATTTAAACCCTGAAACCTTTTTTTAAAGTTGTGCATAACCCATACATCGAAAGGAGTCGACCCATGAAAAAATCCATTCAGTTTTTACTTGTATTTTTAGTATGCAGCCTGCCGACCCTGGCCGGGGCATCCCAAATCACCATTTTTGACAACCAAAAAAACGATTCTTCCAATACTTGGTACAACCACACCGGAGAGGACCAGGAGGTTGAACCTGGTGCGGTATACAACCAACTCTGGGATCTTGAAGGAATGTTTTTCGATGGCAGAAACCTGTCCATCGTGGGGGGCTGGGATTTTATCAACAAGACGGACAATATCGGATCAGGAGACATTTTTATCAGTACCCTGGGAAATGTTATTTATGGTGAAAGCGCCCAGCCTAATAATTTTCTCAACTATTACGGATACAATTATGTCTTTGATGTAAATTGGGATAATTTTAATACGTCAACAGGCGAAGGCGCCTACACCCTCTGGAAAATTGATAAAGATACCAAAGTTACCCTGGGTACAGGGCTGAAAACTTCCAATCCGGTGGCCTACCAGGCCAATAATAACAATGGCTTTTTAGTCGAAACAGGAACCTTTCGGTATGAATCAGGGCTCACCGATGCTGCCACCGGATTTTTAGGTGGTAATCATTACAAGGTATCCGGATTTGATCTATCCAATATACTGGGTCCCGACGGTTCATTTACTGCACATTTTACCCAGGAATGCGGAAATGACAGCATCATGGGGCAGGTCCCGGAGCCGGCCACCATGGTGCTGCTGGGCATGGGACTTCTGGGAATCGGTGCTATTGGCAGAAAACTCCCCTTGTGATATACTGGACTACACATGAATTAATCCGAACGGAAAATGCACTTTACCATTCGATTGTGGCATTATATTTGCTTATATTTAGTTGTGTAGATCAAGTTTAAAAACAATTGACGAAATCATAGTCATGGGAGAAAAAATTGAAAAAAATTATGTTCATCATCTTGATTGCCGTTGCGGCCTCCATCAACTCTGCCGGTGCATCTGAATGGCAGTTTGTTGATACCTATATCGGGGGTGGCTACGACGTCGGTGCATATGGCAGCAAGTATTATCAAAAAGGCGGTGATGTCATATCCCAAACAAAGCGGATCAACAACTTTGATATTGACGGCATGACCGTTTCAATCGATGACAATGGAAAGGTTCTGGTGACGATTCTAACGGACTACAACCAAACAAACGGACTTGGAACGAAATACGGGGATCTTTTTATCAGCACCAACGGATGGAACCCAGCCGGCACAATTGCCGACGGGTATATGGGGGACACATACTCGGCTTTGGGCGAAGACTGGGAATATGCATTTAATACCACTTCCGGTATAATTTACGACATAAGAGGTGTTCAGACAAATAGCATTCTTCTTTCAGATGATATCCATGGCCCCGGGAATCCCCACTGGTATCGCCATGACCAGGAAGTCCTGATTGATCCAAACAAAGGAGCCATTTCCTCCGGCCAAGGCACTTTCTCAAACCCTTCGGCTGAGATCCTTTATGCCTTTGACCTGTCCAGCCTGGGTATTGCCTTGGGCGATGGATATGATCTTG
This sequence comes from Desulfobacula sp., assembly GCA_013792075.1. Lineage (GTDB taxonomy): Bacteria > Desulfobacterota > Desulfobacteria > Desulfobacterales > Desulfobacteraceae > NBML01. The sequence goes on along the minus strand of VMSR01000270.1, from coordinate 14,251 downwards.
GGTTCAGATGGAGCATGACCTGCGCCAACGACATTATTGAAGTGGGCGGCATAACAAAGGCAGCAGTACCGGAACCCACCACGATGATATTGCTGGGAATCGGACTTCTAAGTGCCAGCGCCTTTGGAAGAAAAAAACAAATCAAGGTCATAAAATGACATATTCTGTAATGTTTTTCCCGTTTTTTGTCAAAACCACTAGAATAAATGAGCACACACATGGGGAGGTTGGAATGTCCAAAAATATTTTCAAGCAAGGGTTTCTGGCGGGGTTGTTTTTTTTATCCATCCTATTTTTAACAAATACCGTCCTCGCAGGCCCTATATATATCGGAAACTCTCTTGACCTGATCAATGACATCAATTGGAACGGATCCAAAGCCCATCAGGATGAGAATTACAACGTAAACTGGTTGGTAGACAACTACAGCGGCAATGAAACACTCCCGACGGACCTGACCCTTTATGGAAAATGGGAGAAGTCATGGCAGGCCGGAAATACCCCATTCACCGGCGATTTCTGGGGAAAAGAAGGAAACTGGCTTGCTCCCGACACCTGGGAAGGACCGCTGTACTACAGCCTAAAAACGGGCAGCATAAAAAGCGGTGGCGGATTTGAGCTATGGTATGCCAATGGCGAAACTTCCGGGAACTGGGATACTTTTGACCTGGGCAACCATAACCTTTCCCATATCAGTTTCTGGAGCTCAACCAGCAGCCCTCCAAACCCGGTGCCCGAGCCTTCCACCATGGTACTTCTGGGACTCGGCCTCATCGGCATTGTCGGCATGGCAAAAGACAGGTTTTTTTCTTAAACCGGACCCTGTATAAAAACAAAACACCTGATTTCTTCAGAAACCAGGTGTTTTGTTTTTACAGTAAACCATCCGCAATACCAAGCAATCGCTTTTAATATTTCGAAATTCCATACCCATTTCAAATCAACAAAAGCCATTAAACACTTGACAAACCAAGAAAAAAATCATAAAAGAATCAATTTTACAAGTTAATTTTAATCTGGATTCAAGTTACTAAAATCACAACACTAATTTAGCGAATTCAAAAGAAATAGCAATGCCTTTGACAATATCTGTGTTTGGATATTGCTGAAGGGAATTTATTTTTATTCATAAGGATGATTAAAAAATGATCAGAGATCTAGCAAGGGTAAGAAACATTGGAATCAGTGCCCATATTGATTCCGGGAAAACCACGCTTACTGAAAGAATTTTGTTTTATACAGATAAGATTCATAAAATCAATGAAGTCAGGGGTAAAGACGGTGTAGGTGCGGTCATGGATTCAATGGAACTTGAAAGGGAAAGAGGCATCACCATTGCTTCTGCCGCCACCCATTGTGAATGGAACAAGCATGCCATCAACATCATCGACACACCTGGACATGTGGATTTTACAGTTGAAGTGGAGCGGTCTTTGCGGGTATTGGATGGTGTTATCCTTGTTCTCTGCTCTGTATCCGGCGTCCAGTCACAGTCCATTACCGTGGACCAGCAGATGAAACGCTATGAAGTTCCGTGCATTGCCTTTGTCAATAAATGTGACCGTTCAGGTGCCAATCCCATCAAGGTGTGCGCCCAGTTGAAAAACAAACTGGGACATAATTCTGTGATGATGCAGTTGCCCATAGGACTTGAAGACAAACATGAGGGCGTTATCGACCTGGTTACCATGAAAGCCTATTATTTTGAAGGCGAGAATGGGGAAAAGATGGTTGAAAAAGAGATTCCGGAAACGCTTTTGGAAGCTGCCAAAACAGCAAGGGATGAGATGCTGGACGAGGTATCTCTTTTTTCTGAAGAATTGACCGATGCTCTTCTTGAAGAGGCTGAAATCACTCCAGAAATGATCATGCCTGCAGTCAGAACCGGTACTATTTCAAGGAAGATGACCCCTGTATTCCTGGGGTCTGCCTATAAAAACAAGGCGGTCCAGCCGCTGCTCAATTCAGTTCTCAATTATCTTCCTTCTCCCCTGGACATTGAAAACGTTGCCATTGATCTGGACAACAACGAAGAGAGCGTTGCTCTGGAAAGCGTTTTTGACAAACCCACAGTGGCCCTTGCCTTTAAGCTTGAAGACGGTCAATACGGCCAGCTCACCTATATCCGGGTTTACCAGGGATGTATCAACAAGGGAGACACCCTTGTCAACTCCAGAGACGGCAGAAAAATCAAAGCCGGGCGCCTGATTCGCATGCATTCATCCCAGATGGAAGAAGTGGATGCAATTCCGGCCGGTCATATCGGCGCCATGTTTGGAATCGATTGTGCCTCAGGTGATACATTTGTGTCTCCGGAAATCAATTATTCTTTGATCGCCATGCATATCATGGAACCGGTTATTTCCCTTTCCATCGTGCCAAAGGACAACAAGGCCCAGATCAATATGTCTAAGGCTCTGAACCGCTTCACCAAAGAAGACCCCACTTTTAAAACCTATGTGGACCGGGAAACGGGCGACACCATTATCCAGGGCATGGGCGAACTCCATTTGGAAGTCTATGTGGAAAGAATGAAAAGAGAGTACCAGGCAGAGGTTACCACTGGAAAACCGCGGGTTGCCTACAGAGAAACCATTACCAGAAAAGCCCTGTTCAATTACACCCATAAAAAGCAGACCGGTGGTGCCGGACAATTCGGCCGTGTGGTCGGATTCATGGAACCCTGTGAAGAAGAATTTGAATTTGTCAATAAAGTCACCGGCGGCAAAATCCCCACCAAATATATTCCAGCCTGTGAAAAAGGATTTCTCGCCTGCATGGCAAAAGGACCCACCCTTGAATTTCCGGTCACCGGTGTCAAGGTAACCCTTGAAGACGGCGCCTACCATGCGGTTGACTCCTCGGAGATGGCCTTCCAGTCAGCTGCCAGGGGAGGTTTTCTTGAAGGATATGCCAAGGCAAAACCGGTTGTTATGGAGCCCATCATGAAAGTGGTCATTGAAACCCCCAATGAATTCCAGGGTACCTGCATGGGACTGATCAACCAGAGAAGGGGAATTATCCAGGGCTCCCAGGAAGAAGGCGTGATGTCTGTGGTCGAGTCCCAGGTGCCTTTATCAGAAATGTTTGGCTTTTCAACCATTCTCAGGTCCGGCACCCAGGGTAAGGCACAGTTTACCATGGAATTTTCTTCCTACAAACAGGTCCCCCAGTCCGTGGCTGAGGAGATTGGTAAAAAGAAAGCAGAAGAAAAAGCTGCTAAGAATAAATAACACCCCTATTTTAAAGAGAGGACTTATGCTTAAAAAAGATCTCATTCTCAAAAGCCCGGTCGAAAAAGCTATTGGCGTTGAAAATATAACAAAAGGCCAACTCGGTGCTGTCCTGTCCCGGGCAGGTGTTGGCAAAACAAGTTTCCTTGTTCAGATCGCATTGACACAATTGTTGGCTGACCAAAAAATACTTCATGTCAGCCTGGATGATCCCATGGACAAGATCAACCTAAGATATGATGAAGCCTATACCAATCTGGTGGACAATATTGGATATGTGGATCCCCAAAAGGCTGTCCGTTTGTGGGAAGACATCTGCCCCAACAAGGTGGGCATCAGCTACACAGAATCCACTTTTAATACCGATAAAATCAGAGAATATCTGAAAAGTTTTAAAAAATCAGACATCGCCCTTCCCACCATTCTGGTGATTGACGGCCTGAATTTTGACAAGGATGTATCCGCAACCCTGAAAGAGTTAAAATCCCTGAATCAGGAGTTCGGAATCTTTATCTGGTTCTCCATCAAAAGCCATAGGGACGAAGCCTGGAGTCAAGAAGGATTTCCGGTTCAGCTGGAAGCCGTAAAAGATATGTTTGATAAAGCCATTTTTCTCAAACCGGTTGAAGACAAAATTGAAGCCGTGATATTAAAGGATGGAGACAGGATGAATCAGACATACAGACTGGAACCAGCCACCATGATGCTGGTGGAATAATTTATAGAAGTTCGTATCCCGGATACGCTATAATTAGGGCCGCAGGTTTTTTTCACAAAAAACCTGTGGCCCTTTTTTTATGGGTCCGGGCCCTCATACCCATTGCCTGATAAAATTTTCAATGGCCTGATAGACACGGGTAACACCATTGCCGGTCAAAATACCATGCCGGTCATAATCAAACAGATAGTATTCCTTGATCTTGGCACCCAGTTTTTCAAATAATTTAAGACTCCCTTTGGGATTAACCACAGGATCTCGTCTGGACTGAACTATCAGTACGGGCTTTTCGATCGTCTTCAGCTTAGGCGATAATTGGTCCATCAGCATTCCCAGCTGGTGGATACCGGCAATGGGATTTCGGATATAATTGATATGGGGGTTTTCCGGATTGTTTTCCAAAAATTCCTTTGCAATGCCTGGCAGATTTATTTTTTTTATCACGGCATTCCACCGATCAATGGCCGGCACAAAATAAGAACCCAGATCATTGAGTTGCATGGGAGGCGCCACGGCGAAAATGGCCTGATAGTCATCCACCCGGCTGGAAAGTTCGAGGGCAAGTCCTGCACCGGTTGAAAACCCGCCAATGATAAGTTTATCGCAGGAATGCCGGAGCACCACATAGGCCTCCTCAACAGATTCCATCCATTCGTCGTACTGGGTTCCGGCCAGATCTTCCGGAGCCGTGCCATGACCCGCAAGGCGGGGTGCAAAAACTGTAAAGCCTTTTTCGTGCAGATAATTGGCAAAAAATTTCATTTCTTCCGGTGCCGCCATATACCCGTGAATCAGCAAAACACCTGCTACTTCCTTTTCATGTTTTAAAAACAGCGATTTGCCGATCCTTTTTTTCTTTGATTCTCCTTTTATATAATAACGATTATATGCAGCGCTGAAATCCACATTCATTTTTTCAATTAAACGGCTTTTCACCAACTCTCGAATCCCACGACCTGACTTCTGGGCAATTTTCTTGAGAATTATCTCTGCCCCTGGAACCGGCTCCACTTCATTGGCCATGACAAGGATGGGATTTTCCATACGGATGGAATGAAAGTCGGAGTATTGAACAAATCTGGCCTGATTCTTAAAAAAACGGTCCCCTTTTATTTCAATCACATGGGTTTTTTCAGCAAGGGACAAAAATCGTTCTATCCGCTTATATCGGTCATTGATCAACAAGTGGACCTGATTGTGATAAAAATTTTCAGACACATGACAAATCCGGTTCAACAAAAGGCAGGTAATGGCATAATAGACTTTGCAGGAGAACTCGTAGATGTCAATACCCTCTTTTTTATAGGGAAAATGCTTGAGAATGCAGGCCATGACATGATCATAGTTTACGGTCGTCATCTCATACACAGCAGACATATACCGTTCCATAATCCCATTGGAAATCTGTTTGGAAATCTGTTTGGAACTGATATCTTCGTCAAATCGAACCCGTCGCCGGACCGTCAGCATGCTCTCGATATAAGGATCATTCAGATAGGGAGCAATTGCTATGGGCTCTCCAAACCGTATGGTAATATCCACCCCGGAAAAAAGCATCCCCCCTTCTGTCATCAGTTCATCCAGTACTCTTTTTGAGGGGGCCTTCATGACAACTTTTGCGATGGACCCTAAAATATTCTCCCTGGCATTACCGGGATAATAGGTAATGTTAACCGGAACGATGTGGGTGGTTTGCCCGAGCACCCTCTTCATATCCGTGATCTCAAGGGCTTTGGCCAAACGATCAAATTCAGGTGCCCCGGTCGTCGACAGTCTGCTCAGCCGTTCCCGAAAAAATTCACACCGCAATGCAAGGGCGGCAGCACCTGTATGGGGACGAGAAACCCCCATATCATCTGTCAGTGCAAAGACATTCTTATGGATCAATTTTTTATTTTTGACCATCATGCCTTCGGGGAAAATAATCCACTGAACATTACCGGACAACAAGGTTTTTAGAATCAACACATCCCGATTGGGGTCACTTGTGGAAAGAGCTCCTAATTTGTTTAAAAACCCCTCCAGAACCGGTATGTTAAACAGCTCTTTGGCGGCAAGAGACCAGACCTGCTTTCGGGTAATGGCATGAATATGGTAGGGTAAAAAGATGGTCTCGATTCGTGTAAAATGATTGGCACAAAAAATAACAGAACCATCCGGGATTTTTTCTTTGCCCTTGATGATGATACTGGCCTTTGAAAAACCTGAGAAGGTTTTAAGGGTATAACTGGACAATTCAAAAGCGAAACGATTCATGGAGAAGGCCCCCTAAAACGAGATTGTGTATCCAGCAGGTTTAATGTATATTGACGGTGATAATAAGCTTGACCTGACAATTATAATACTTAATGTTACCCTTTTGTCAAAGAAATTTTAATTTAAGGTGCTTTAAGAATGGAGGAACTTGCGTGTATTCCAAAATAGTCATTTTACAATTTCCGTCCGAGGTTGCCCAGAAGGCACTGGTCTGTCAATTAACCAAAATATTTGATCTGATGTTTAATATTTTGAGCGCCAGAATTTCCAATAGGAAAGAGGGCTTCATGGTTTTAGAGATCTCCTCTGTCAACCGGGCCGGATTTAATAAAGGGGTTAAATTTCTAACGGATCAAGGGGTTAAGGTCTCAAATCCGGAACACCAGATTTTCAAGGATGAAGAAATCTGTACCCACTGCGGATCCTGTATAGCTGTTTGCCCCACAGAGGCTTTGTACATTAAACGCCCTGAGATGGAAATTATTTTTGACAAGGAAAAATGCAGTGTCTGTGAACTGTGTATTCTGACCTGCCCGACACGGGCCATGGGTCTTTTTAGTAAAAACACACAAGCCATTGCCTGATGACAGAACCTGTCGTAGCCATTGCCTTAAGCGGAGGTGTGGACTCCCTTGTTGCAGGGTTCCTCATCAAAAAAGCCTACAAAAAGGTATTGGGTATCCACTTTACAACAGGATATGAAAAGTTGCCCACCCCGATCCATTCCATTGAAAACCAACTGGGGTTGCCTGTTCATACCATAGACCTGTCCGATTCTTTTGAAGAAAAAGTCGTTCAGTATTTTATGGCGACCTACCTTGAAGGAAAAACACCCAACCCCTGCCTGATCTGCAACCAACAGATTAAGTTTGGGGTTCTGTTGGAAAAGGCAGGGGAACTTGGGGCAGATGTCATTGCCACAGGCCACTATGCCACCATTGTCAATTCTTTGTCTTTTCCGGACAAAACTATTTTACACCCCTGGCTTGAAAAGGGCGCAGACCCTTTAAAAGACCAGTCATATTTTTTATCCCTGCTTAGCGCCGATCAACTGGAACGGATTATATTCCCCTTGGCAGGATTTACCAAATCCCGGGTAAGGGCTTTGGCAAAAGAAAACAATCTGATGCCCATAAGCCCGGCCGAAAGCCAGGATATCTGTTTTATCCAGGACACTTCTTTTTCACAATTTATCATTGCTAAAAAGCAAATATCCCCAAAACAGGGCAGCATAAAAGATATGACCGGAAAAATTGTCGGTATCCACAAGGGACTTCACGCCTTTACCATAGGCCAGAGACGGGGCATTGACTGCCCGGCATCAGAACCCTACTATGTCCGGCACATAGACCTTTCTACCAATACCCTGGTGGTTTGTTTTAAAAAAGACCTGGCACAAACACAAATGCTGGTGGACAAGATAATTTGGAATTATCCTTCAACCACAAAGGGCACAGAAACCATGGAGGTTACAACAAAAATTCGATACAGCCATAAAGGCGCAGCCTCCCGACTGGTACGCAATGGTGCCAAAGGACAGGTGAGGTTTGATGAACCGCAATTTTCCATTACGCCCGGACAGGCAGCTGTTTTTTATCAGGAGAACAGGGTACTGGGCGCTGGGATTATTCAATGAAAAAACAAAAATTCTATATTGAAACCCTGGGGTGTAAAGTCAATCAATATGAATCCGACGGCATTGCATCCTGTCTTGAAGAAAAAGGGTTTGTCAGGGGGACAAAAGGCAAGTCTGTGGATGTATGCATCATTAATACCTGTGCCGTGACATCAAAGGCAGGCATGCAATCCAGGCAGGCAATCCGGAAAATCATTCGTGACAATCCAGGGGCAAAAATCATTGTAACGGGTTGCCATGCCCAGACAGATCCAGACCTTATCAAGAAAATTGAACACATCGACCAGATTGTCTGCCACAAGGATAAAACCCTGATTGCCGACCTGGTTTCCGATCAAGCATCCGACCCGGCCACTGCCTTTTCCCAAACCTCTTTTGTGTTCCAGCCGCCGGATCACAGCAAAAGCAACCAATTCCGTTCGTTTAACAAACCGGTCCAGGGAGATATGACCCGGGCCTATCTGAAAATTCAGGATGGATGCAATGCCTTTTGCACCTATTGCATTGTCCCCTATGCCAGGGGCTCTTCTGTGAGCATGCCGGAATCAGAGGTTTTTAAGCACCTGGAAGGACTTTCAAATTCCGGATTCAAAGAAGTGATCATTACCGGTATCCACACCGGTATGTACGGGTTGGACCTGGATCCTCCCAGTTCCCTGCTGGACCTGCTGAAAAAAATCGATAAAAAAAAAGTCCTAGAACGAATCCGAATCTCTTCCATTGAACCCAAGGAGATGAGTGAAGACCTGATGAACCTGGCAGGCCAGGGCCATATTCTATGCGATCATTTTCATATTCCCTTGCAATCCGGAGACGACGAAATCTTAAAACGAATGAAACGGCCATACTCAGCCGCATTCTTTGAAGAAATGGTCCACAAACTCCATGAAAAACTGCCCTTTGCCGGCATTGGCGTGGACACCCTTATCGGCTTTCCATCCGAGACCGAAAGCCAGTTTGAGAACACCTTTAACCTCATTAAGAGACTGCCGATATCCTATCTTCATATCTTTCCGTTTTCCGCCAGAAAAGGAACGCCTGCCTATCATTTTGCCGACAAAATAGATCCCGAGGTAATTCGGGAAAGATGTATGAGAATGCGCGATCTGGATAAAGAGAAACGGTTTGCTTTTATCCAGGCCAACAGGGGAAGAAAACTGCAGGGCCTTGTTCAAAAAACCTGTGACAAAAAAACAGGTTTTCTCACTGCGGTGACGGCCAATTACCTCACTGTTCAGCTGGAAAAAAATGATTCTCTCAAGGGAAAATTGGTTGATCTTATTTATGAACAATGTGATAGTGACATGAACCTTATTGGCCAAGTAATTGAATAACACGAACACTATCGGAGAGTAGCAACCATGGAAGATGTCTACAAAAAACTTGCAATCCACCTCGATAATACACCGGGCGGATATCCAGAAACCGATTCAGGGGTCGAGCTTAGAATATTAAAACGCCTGTTCACTCCTGAACAAGCGCAATTGGGATTGTCTTTGGTTATGATACCCGAATCTGTCGAGGCAATTGCCCGGCGTTCGAATAAAGATCCGCAGCAGATCTTGCCCATCCTCATTGAAATGGGCAAAAACGGGCTGTGCATCCATGTTAATAGAGGAGGGCAAGACGTATTCATGCTCGCCCAATTTGTGGTTGGCATCTGGGAATACCAGGTCAACCGCCTTACTCCGGAATTAATCAAAGATTTTAACGAATATGTTCCGGATTTGATGAAAACCCTGGAAAAGACCAAAACCCAGCAGTTGCGTGTTGTTCCGGTGACAAAATCGGTGACCACAGAGCTCAACATCATGGACCACGAACACCTTGAAGAATTGATAAAAACCCAGTCCAAAATCCTGGTCGCCCCCTGTATCTGCAGACGAGAACATACCATGGTGGACAAAGGTTGCGGCAAGATGGAAGAAGCCTGCCTGATATTCGGAGGCGGTGCCTATATTTATGAAAGCCGGGGCATCGGCCGCACCATTACCCAGGAAGAAGCCATTGAGATTGTTAGAAAAGGGGTGAAACAGGGACTGGTACCCCAGCCCTCCAACTCAGTAAAACCCGTTAACATCTGTCTTTGCTGCGATTGCTGCTGCCAGATCTTAAGCAATATCAAAAAAACCCAAGCCCCGGCCAAAATTGTGAACTCCAATTACCAGGCTGCCGTGGACCAGGACCAGTGCACCGGTTGCCAGGCCTGTGAGGAGATCTGCCCCATGGATGCCATTGAGATGGATGCGGAAAAGATAGTTGCAATGGTAGATTACGACCGGTGTATCGGATGCGGCTTGTGTGTGACGGTCTGTGAATTTGATGCCATGACCCTTAAAGCCAAAGCAGATACGGAACGGTGGGAACCGCCCCAAACAATTGTTGATACCTATATGAATATCGCCAAGGAAAAAGGCCTCTTCTGATCCCAGGCCCTTAGGATTCAGGGGGGCAGCCCTAAACGGTTACAGCCCCCTCTCCTTCTTAATATGCTCATAGGCTTCCTGGATTTCCCTGAATTTATCGTTTGCAAACTTGATAAATTCTTCAGGAAGTCCTTTGGCCTCAATCTTATCCGGATGATACTCCGTCACCAGGGTTCGATATTTTTTCTTGATCTCATCGTTGGATGCACTCTCATCACATTTTAAAACCGCATAATACTTATTGGTTGCCTTAACATACCTTGATTTCATCCGGGCATAGTCTGTGGAAGAAACCCTGAAAATATGCGTGGCAGTCAAGAGCATGGATTCTTCTTCCTGGGAAATATCGCCATCCGCTGTTGAGACCCTTAACAGGACATCCACCATCAGTTCAATGATATTGGGCTGGGTCCTGAAAACCATGTAAAACTGGCCGGCAAACGCCTCAAACGGCTCGGGAGAATCAACCGCCTGTCTGAAGATACGCTTGGCTGTTTCCTGACCGTCTCCATCCAATTGAAGATCCCTTTTCATAAACCTTTCAACTGCCAGGATCTCTTTATCTGAAATTTTTCCATCTGCTTTACAGATCTTTGCCAGCATGGAAAAGGCTGCCGTAAAAAATATGAGCTGGGCTTCTTCATTTGAAGACAAATACCCCTGGCCGCCGGGTATGGAATTAAGGTACACCTCTTCTCTCTTGTCCACAAAGGTATGTCCGAATGCAGCACCTGCAACCGCACCAATAGGTCCACCCAGGGCAAACCCTATGGTTCCTCCGATCATTTTTCCAAGCCAGCTCATATGCCATCCTTCTCCAATAAAAATCCTTGTATCATTTTCAAAGATTATATATAAACACTAATACACTAAGCGTCAAACAAATTAGGAAATTAAACTCAAGGTCTTATGCTGGCAAAAAACATCTTTGGAATTCTTATTCTTCTTTTCAACACAATAGGGGTGGGGTATCTTATTTACCTGGGCACACTGTCCTTGTTGAAAAGATTCGCCCCAAACGAAACCATTGAAGAAAACACAGGAACAGCTGGAAAACGGAAAAGACCTGTCATTATCAATGATGACATTATTCCAGATGAAGATGATTTGCTCAAGGATATGGATTTGTCGGATCTTGATAACCTGAATCTAGATGATTTTGAATAATTTCAGGACATGAAAAAACAATCTCTCTTTTATCCGATTTTTGATATTTTTTGCATAGCTTGTATTTTTTTTGCACTCATGGTGGTCGGATGCACGGCCCCAAATAATGCCTCGCCGGTTTTTAGTCTTTCCTCGGATCCAAACAGCCCCCGTTCTATTTCAACCCTCATGGAGGATTCCATCCTCTGTGCAAGGGTAAAAACAAAAATGATCTCAGATGATCTTGTTTATGCCCGTTCAATTAATGTGGATGTTCACAATGGGGTTGCCTATCTTATGGGGAGTGTGGAAACAGACTCCCAGAAACGCATGGCCGCAGACCTGGCCCGGGGGATTGAAGGTATTGTCCGTGTGGAAAATCAACTCATGGTAGGAAAAAATGCCCCCCAACAATTTCAATCGGATTCGCCTTAAAAACAACAATAAAATTTAGACACCATTGTTATTTCGTTTTTGCCACCGTTTTTTCTTCTTTTCCTTTTCAGCAATGGGGGCACACCGGGTTTCTATGCACCCCTCCCCCAGAAGACGTTCTACCTGATTAAAAAATGAGGGATCAGAACAGGTCATATATTCATCACCCAATTTGACCAGAACAGGATCCTGGCAGCCCTCAATCCTGATCTTCAAACAAGAGGTACAATCACCGGGATATTGTTCAATAATGGGTTTTAATTGCTCCAGAATCTCCGTGCCAAATGCTTCTGCATCCACATCAATGAGGATACCGCTGGTCCATTCTTCCCCTGCCCGATCAATGGGTATAATCTTTTCCCCAAGAAGCTTGACCGTGTTTTCCGTTTTCTGGACCTCTGCCTCCAGGATCACAATCTGCTCTTCTGCCAGAAGGGGATAAACCTTGGCATAGAGATTCGGAAAAATCACGACCTCCACGCTGGCGAACTGATCTTCAATGGCACAAAAAGCCATCATGTCCCCTTTTTTGGTTTTATGGGTCTTTAAGACCTTGATGGTACCGCCCATGCGGATCATACGCTCGTTGGCCATGTCATTGAGGGTGATGGAAGTGACATTGGCATATTTTTGAATAAGGTCCGTATATTTATCCATGGGATGTCCTGTAATATAAAACCCCAGGGATTCCTTTTCCAGTCCCAGCAGAATGTTTTCCTCCCACTCTTCGATATCCGGCAGCTTGGGTAGGCTTTTCGGAAGTGCCACTCCCATATTGGAGTCGGCAAACAGGTCCAGTTGTGAATCCGCTTTTTCCCGTTGGATTCTATTTCCATGGTCCAGGGCATCTTCCAGAACGGCCATCATCTGACTTCGCTTTGCCTGGGTTCCATCAAAGGCACCGCATTTGATCAATGCCTCCAATACTTTTTTGTTGGCTTTGCTGGTATTCACCCGTTCACAAAAATCATACAGGCTCTTGTAAGGCCCATCTTCATTCTCCCGGATGGCCACAATGGATTCAATGGCGGCATCCCCTATCCCCTTAACGGCTGCCAATCCAAAACGGATACACCCGTCGGACACTATAAAATGAGCGTCACTCTCATTGACATCCGGCGGCAATACCTTGATATTGTGACCCCGGCATTCATCCATGTATTTGATGACCGCATCGGAATTGCTCCGCTCACTGGTCATGAGCGCCGCGATAAACTCCAGGGGGAAATTGGCCTTTAAATAGGCGGTCTGAAAGGCAATCAGGGCATAGGCAGCACTATGGGATTTGTTAAACCCGTATCCCCCAAATTTTTCCATGAGATCAAAAAGCTCTTCCGCTTTTTTCGGATCATGGCCATTCTGGGTGGCACCCTTTACAAAAAGACCTCTGTGCTCTTCCATCATGGCGGCAATTTTCTTGCCCATGGCTTTTCTGAGGCCATCGGCATCTGCCATGGAATAATTGGCCAGGACACCGGCTATTTTCATGACCTGTTCCTGGTAAAGAATCACCCCATAGGTCTCTTTGAGCACCTCTTCCAATTCATCAAACAGGTATACCACCTCTTCCCGGCCGTTCTTTCTTTCCACATAGGAATCGGCCATGCCGCTGTCCAAAGGCCCTGGTCGATACAGGGCCACCAGAGCCACAATATCGGAGAAAGTGGCGGGCTTGAGCCTGGAGATAAGTTCTTTCATGCCGGAACTTTCAAGCTGGAACACACCGGTGGTATCTGCATTTTGCAAAAGTTCAAAGGTCTTTTTATCCGCATAGTCCAGGTGGAGCAGATCAGGGGCAACTTTCCCCTGTTTTTCGATGAGCGCGATGCAATTCTTTATGACTGTCAGGTTCCGCAATCCCAGAAAATCAAACTTCACCAGGCCCAGTTTTTCCACATAGTTCATATCAAACTGGGTAATGGTCTCCCCTTCCTTGCCCCGGTACAACGGAAGGTATTCATTCAGAGGCTTGTCTGACACAACAACGCCTGCCGCATGGGTGGAAGCGTGCCGGGGCAGGCCTTCCAGCAGCATGGCGATTTCCAGCATCTGGGTTTTTTCTTCGGACTGCCCGCACTTTTCCCGAATGGCCGGTACTTCCTGAAGGGCGATGGTCAGGTTTTTGGCATTGTCCGGGATCATCTTGGCAATTTCATCCACTTCAGAGAGAAGAACGCCCAAGGCCCTTCCCACATCACGGATAACAGCCTTGGCCTTGAGCCGGCCAAAGGTGATAATCTGACAGACATATTCAGGCCCGCCATACCGTTCAATGGTGTATTTATAGATCTGGTCCCGGCCTTCAATGCAGAAATCCACATCAATATCTGGCATGGAAATCCGGGCAGGATTCAGAAACCGCTCAAAGATCAACCCGTGTTCGATTGGGTCAAGGGCGGTA
>VMSR01000206.1 GCA_013792075.1 Desulfobacula sp. | reverse complement strand
GAATGCAGGCAGCTTGTTGACGCCCTGGAAGAATTTCCCGTCAAGGTCTTGACCAGCACCTATGTGGCAGATGAGGACCGGATACGGGACACCTGGTATTGTCCGGGGCCCAAAATCCTCACCTTTGCCCGGGTTTTGAAATACCAGACTCCCCCCATCCCCGGCCTGATCAACGATCTTCTGGCATTGGGAAAAAAAGGGATCGGGGCATCCGTGGAAATCGAATTTTCAGCAAATGCCCATGTTGAAAAAGACAAGCCCTGGGATTTCTTCTTTCTCCAGATCCGGCCCATGGTCAACACCATGGACCATATTCGGGTGACCATCACCAAAGAAGAGGTTGCCAAAGCCATTGGCTATTCATCCAATGCCCTTGGCAACGGTACCTTTGATACCATTAAGGACATTGTCCATGTGAAACAGGAAGCATTCAAGGGGGGGCATACCCGACAGATGGCCCGGGAAATCGCCCTTATCAATGCCAAACTTGTCCGTGAAAACCGCCAGTTTCTTCTGGCAGGCCCAGGACGTTGGGGTGCCTCAGATCCCTGGCTCGGCATTCCGGTCAAATGGCATAATATATCCGGGGTGGGTGCCATTGTCGAAATCAGAAACAATGCCATCAATGCAGACCCATCCCAGGGATCCCACTTTTTCCACAACATCACCTCCCAGGGTATCCCCTACATTACGGTGAACCAAACCCTGAGTCCTTGCCTGGACCGTCTGGACTGGCAGAGACTTAAGAATATTGAGGCAGTTAATGAGACAAAATTTTTGCGGCACCTGCGGCTGAAAAATCCCATGGTAATCAAGATAGACGGAAAACAATCCCGATGCGTCATCCTTGGCACCAAAACCGAGACAACGACAGCCTGTAGTGACAGGCCCACATATTTTTCATAAAGTTAAGGAGGTTACACCATGTCAGAGGAATTAAACCGAATCATTGATAAAGACCCGGACCAGAAGGAATTCCACCAGGCGGTCCGGGAGGTTATCGATACAGTACAGCCGGTCCTGGACCGCCATCCCGAATACCGCCAGGCCAGAATTCTTGAACGGATAGCCGAGCCTGAGCGAACCATCATATTCAGGGTTCCCTGGATGGATGATGCCGGCAGGATTCAGGTCAACAGAGGGTTTAGGATCCAGATGAACTCTGCCATCGGCCCCTATAAGGGAGGCTTAAGATTCCACCCTTCCGTAAACCTGAGCATCCTCAAGTTTCTGGCATTTGAACAGGTCTTTAAGAACGCATTGACCACCCTGCCAATGGGCGGAGGAAAAGGCGGATCAGACTTTGATCCCAAGGGCAAATCAGACAATGAAGTCATGCGGTTCTGCCAGGCCTTCATGTCAGAACTATACCGCCATATCGGTCCGAACACAGACGTGCCTGCCGGGGATATCGGTGTTGGGGGACGTGAAATCGGATATATGTTCGGCATGTACAAAAAATTGACCAATGAGGTTACCGGCGTCTTGACCGGCAAGGGCATCAATTGGGGAGGAAGCCTAATCCGTCCGGAAGCAACCGGTTACGGCTGTGTCTATTTTGCCACAGAGATGCTTGCAACCAGGAACGAAACCCTGGAAGGCAAGACCTGCCTTGTTTCAGGATCAGGAAATGTTGCCCAGTATACCGTGGAAAAGATACTGGACCTTGGGGGAAAGGTTGTGACCCTCTCGGACTCTTCAGGTTTCATCCATGATGAAAAGGGAATAGACCGGGAGAAACTGGCCCATGTGATGGAACTTAAGAACACCCGGCGCAGCAGAATAAAAGAGTATGTGGAGAAATATCCGGAGGCGGTCTATACAGAGTTTGATTCGTCCATGGACCACAATCCCCTTTGGGATATCAAGGCCGATTGCGCCTTCCCCAGTGCTACCCAGAATGAGATCAATGAAAAGGATGCCGCCAATCTGATTGAAAACGGCGTATATGTTGTGGCAGAGGGCTCCAACATGCCGTCAACCCCGGAAGCTGTGGACATCTTCCTGGACCAGAAAATCCTTTATGCTCCTGGCAAGGCCGCCAATGCCGGCGGGGTTTCAGTATCAGGTCTTGAAATGTCCCAGAACAGCATGCGCATCAAATGGACCAGAAAAGAGGTCGACGACCGCCTCAAACAGATCATGAAGAGCATCCACACCTCATGTGTTGATGCTGCAGCAGAATACGAGCAGGCCGGAAATTATGTTGTCGGTGCCAATATTGCAGGTTTTGTCAAGGTTGTAAACGCCATGATTGACCAGGGGCTTGTATAGCGCTTTAAATCCTGGTATATAAATTTTAAAATTTTTTATCAAAGGATTCGGCTCCCTTGCTGCAGACCCTGCAGCAAGGGAGCATAACCATGGGAAAATGATTAAAACAGATACCCTGCAACACCTGGATACGCAAGATCTCCTCAAGAGGAACCAGGAACTGGAAAAGCTTGCAACAGAGCATGGTCTCATGGAACAGACCCTGAAGCGCCAGACCCATAATCTGAAGGAGCGCATTAAGGAGATCAACTGCCTTTACGCCATTTCAAAGATTCTGGAACAAATTGGTCTTCCTTTGGAAACAATATTCCAACAGGTAGTCGACCTGATTCCCTCTTCCTGGCAATACCCTGAAATCACATGTGCCCAGCTCCTCATCAACGACCAGAGTTACAGAACCGGCAATTACAAAAACACATTTTGGAAGCAGCAGGTTGAGGTTGTTGCCTACGGGGAACCCATCGGCATTTTGACGGTCTGCTACCTGGAAAACCGTCCCAAACAGGAAGAAGGCCCTTTTCTAGAAGAAGAGCGCCTGCTTCTCAACGCCATTGCCGAGTCGTTGGGCAGGACCAGCGAACGCAAACAGGCAGAAAAAGACTTAAGAGAAAGCAAACAAATCCTCAAGGAGCAGAACCTCCAGTTAAAAGAGAAAAATATTGCCCTGCGGGAGGTGATGAACCAGATTCTGGCAGAGAAGAACAGCCTTGAGGCAAAAGTATTGGCCAATGTGGAAAACCTGTTGCTGCCTTTGCTGAAAAAACTTGACAATATGGGCTCTGCCATAGACAGGGAGTATCTGAACCTGCTGGAGGAAAATATAAAACAGCTCACCTCTTCCTTTGGAACCCAAATATCAAAAAAAAATTACCGGCTCACGCCCAGGGAGAATGAAATCTGCAACATGATCCGAAGCGGCCTCAGCTCCAAGGAGATGGCAAAGCTGCTGAATCTCTCCTATCGAAGCGTGGAGACCTACCGAAATCACATCCGAAAAAAACTTAAGATAACCAATCAAAAAATCAATCTGACCACCTACCTTACAAGCCTGTAAATGAAGCCAAGGATTGAGGAGATCCCCATGAAAACCAGCGCCACAGGATCTTTTTTCCAGGCCCCCCATATCATAGACAAGGCAGAAAGAGTCAGCCTGGATATCAGGGTCCTTTACGAAGCGGTCATAGACCTCTCTGCTGAAGGGTTGATCACAGCAAACTGCATCAACATGGCCGCAGGAATATTGCTCAACGACCTGGGCCTGCCCAACTACTTTTTTGAAAACATCACCAAGGCTTCACTGAAACACCTCTTGGCCTCCATTGCCTCGAGTATCGCTGTTCAGGAGGGCCGTGTGGTCCTGGTGGGCAGGGTGGCCCACATCGACTTTGACCTGACCCATGGCAACGATGTCCAGCGGGTGAGAATCGCCACCCTGGAAACCCGGGACAGCATGGAAAAAGTGATAGAACGACTGATATCGGGCCACAGGCGTGAGTACTATTTCAGCCCTGAAAATGATTATTACACCTATATTATCCGCCCTGAAACAGCAAATGATTACACAAAAAACGAGTTCATAACATCCAGGTTCCTCTTTAACCTTGCAGGCGATTACAAAGCTACACCGGAACCCACCCGCAGGCGATATGAGAAATTTCTGAAGGATTCCAAGGCCTCGGTCTTTCCTCTGATTGAGACCTTTAATCTGCCGATAACAGATGAGACCCGTTTTATGTTCAATTCAGACTTTGCCTCACCCCAGATCCCCATTTTCAGGCAGTTGTTCAAAGACCACGGTCTTACCCTGATGCGCGCCTATTGGGAGCCTTACTGGGATTGTTCAGAGGTTCCCTCCTCCATCTGCTCCCTCTACATCAAGGGAGAGGTTACACGGACAAAAGAGGCCGAGATCATCCGGGACATTGCAGCCTTTTTATCCTTCAGCGTCAACCCTGTCACCGAACTTTATGTGCAGGGAAAACTCTCGTTTAACGAGATGCTCTTTGCCGGCAACGCCATTGACTTCACCCACATGTTCATCTTCACAAACAGAGAAGAGGAGACCAACAGAGAAATAATGGAAAGGCTTGGGACCAGGGAATATGAGGACGCCTTTGCCAAAAGTATCCACAAAGCCAACAGATCCACCTTTGATTCAAGGACCATTCGTTCCACGGCCATGGCCCATCCCGATCTTTTAAAAGTTTTGTACGCCCTGTTTGAACAGCGCTTTGACCCGGCCCAGGTCTCCTGGAAACCTGGCCTGGACACAAAAGAGCGCCTCACTGAATTTAACAGGATACTGAACATCAGGTTCATGGATTTCTCCTTGGGCCGGGAGATCTTCTCCTTTATGGCAAAACTTGTCACCAGAACCTTGAAAACCAATTTTTACAAGCTTCAAAAGCGCTCCTTCAGTTTCAGGTTTGATAATACAATCCTTGATCCCCTGGTTTATAACCAGTTTGTGTTTGGTGTCTTTTTTGTGAACGGCCACTATGCATGCGGCATCCATCTGAGGGCAAACGACATTTCATTGGGCGGGCTCAGGCTGTTGAGGATCACCCCGGACAACCATGACACTGAACTGGACAATGCCCTGTTGCTCAATTTCGACCTGGGACCCAAGGTCCAGCAGCTCAAGCACAAGGATATCTGCGAGAGCGGTTCAAGCGGGGTCATAGTCCCCCATGCCACCTATGGAGAATATGCAGGTGACGCCCTGTACGATGTAACCGAGGGTATTCTGGATCTCATGCTTGCGGATGATACCATTATAGATTACTACGGCAGGCCGGAGATGCTCTTTTTCGGACCAGGCCAGGGAACGGCCCCCTTCATGGACAGCGTGGCCCTCCATGGCAAAAACAGGGGCTACCCCCACTGGCGGACCCTTACCACGGGCAAGCGTCTGGGCATTCCCCATGATATCTACGGCATTCTGGATGATGGAACCCTCTTTGGCCTCCTTGGGGCGGATCAAGGGGAGATTGATCTCCAGATCAACGGTAAATCCGTGGTAAAAACCGCTGACATGGAGATTCTCCACGAAAAAATCGGAAAGGGCAGAATTCAAACCTGCGGCATGACAACCACAGGCGTCATGGCGGCATTCAGAACCCTGATCTCCCATTACGATGCAAAGGAAGAAGACCTCAACCTGATGATGATTGGCGGACCGGACAATGACCTTTGGACAAATGCCTTCCTCTGCTGCAGGGGCAAAATCTGTCTTGTCATGGACAATGCTGTCATCTTGTTTGATCCCAATGGTCTGGACCGGAAGGAACTTGAAAAAATTGCCTTTGCAGGCCACACAGATTCTGGGGGAAACACCCTTAGCTTCCCGGTTGAAAAACTATCTCCCCAGGGGTTCAGGGTGGCTATTACGGAAAGGCATTTCACCCTTCCCGATGGCAGAAGGGTTGCAGACGGTTCTGTTTTTATTCGTAATTTTCTCTTTGATCCGGCCAACGGAAGCTGCATACGCCAGGCCCGGATCCAGGCCTGCATCCCCTGGGGCGGATTCAGGAATCCGGTCAACCGCAAAAATGTCAAAGGCTTTCTTGACAATTTTGGGGAGCTCAGGTTCATTGTCGAGGGAGGCAGCCTTTTTTTCGACGATGCGGCAAGGCAGACCCTGGCAAATAAAACCGGGATAAAACAGATCAAGGACTCCACTGCAGCCAAGGGAGGTGTATTCTCAAGCTCCATTGCCGAAGTGCTAACAGGCTTTCTTCTGAACGAAGCCTATGAAGCAAGGCTAGTGAAGGACATCAAAACCCGGTGGGCTCTGATCCGGGACATCATGTCCCTGGTTGAAATATATTCATGTGCTGAAACAGGCATGCTCATCCAGATCCATAAAAAAAACCAAACCCTCCCCTTGTTCAGTCTGTCGGACAAGGCTGGAGAAGATATCTTGTCCCTCCAGGCCGTAATCAATGGAAGGCTGAAATCGATTCTGAAGCAAAAGAGCTTTGTCTGGAAAATCATGGAGGCCTATGTTCCGGAGGTGCTGATCAAAACCCTGGGCAAAAAACAGATCATGGCGATTTTAGATTCAGATCATATGCAGGCTTACAGGGACGCCATCATCACCAAAAAGCTGGCATCCATGGCCTTTTACAGATTCGGTCTTGAATGGGACAACTTTCTTGACAGGCTGGAGACCGATTTCTCTGCAGCACTCAACAGTATATTTGAATAAAACCCTGACCCGTGCTCTTGGTTTGTCTGTAATTACGTATGGAGACCCTCGGAAATTAGAATAAGGCAATGGTCATTTTCCGGTTTTGATCAAACCGAAGAGAAACCGATTCTCCCACCATACTCCGGGAGGATAATTGTTCAAATATCTCCGGATCAGGCAGGGTCTGGGCAATAAAGCGGTGCCCCTGACCTGTCCTGCCATAGAGAACGGCGTAGGAAGGCGACTGGTTTCTGGCGTAGACAATGGTATAGGTTTCAATGAAGCCTTTGCCGGTTGCCTTATCGTCAATTCCCACCGGTGGGGCGCCGGCAAGGCGATTTGTCTGGTCTTCAATGTCAATGGTTTCAAGGCTTTTTTTGGGGGGAATGCTGCTGTAGATACCGGCGGCATGTTTGTGCATAAACCATCCCAGTGCCGTGACAAGGCCGGTTCTTTTCTCGCCCCGGGCAATCATTTCGGCAAGGGTGGCAATGGCATGGAGGTTGTAGTTGTTTCCCGGACCCCCGAAGAACCCCAGGCCGCCTGTGAGGGTGAGGGGTCTTGGGTCCTCTTCACGGATGTGCATCATTTTTTTGGTAATGGAGACCGCGCAGGGAAAGCAGGAGTAAAGGTCAAAACAATCCATGTCCGCAAGGTTCAGCCCGGAACGGTCCAGGGCTTTTTTAACAGCCGCTTCCAGGGGAGGGCTTGCCGTAAAATCTGATTTTTCGATCATGAATCGCTGCCTGTCCTGGGCATACCCTCCCCCCAGAAAATAAACCGGTTCCAGGGTTTTGTCCCGATATTTTCGGGCGTACTCTTCTGACATCAGCAGAACCGCCGCACCCTGGTCCACCGTAACAAAAGAATTCATGAATTTGGTATAGGGAAAGGCAATGGGCCGGTTGAGGGGCCCTTGGGTGAGGATTTCTTCCGATGTCCTGGCGTGTTTGCTCCATGCGTTAGGGTGGGACGCCGCCACCTTGCTGAAGCCTGCCCACATGCTTGCCACCTTGTGCAAATAGGCGGAAAGATCCAGGCCGGATGCGGCCCACAGGGCTGTTTCAAACAAGGGAAAGCCCTGCATGGGATGTTCAATTCCATAAAGCGTTTCAAGCCGGGTTGATCCAAAGGCATCTTCACCGGTATAGTCGTCGGGGATGCCCTGCAAAAGGGCACTTTCCATTTTTTTTGAAGGGCAGGTCAGATGGGTTCCAGACCTGGGTACATAGGCTTCAGCCCCCACCACCAGGATTGAGTCCAGTTCATTCCTGGCAATCATTGCAGCCCCTTTATTGACAAGGGTCTGGGGAGAGTTGCCGCCGATTTTTGACACATGCAGGAACCGTGGGGATGCGCCCAGTTTTTCTGCCAGTTGGGCTGCCGGTGCCCCATAATGGGTGCTCAGGCTTCTGACCACCATGATGCCGTCCACATGGGCCAGGCCATTGGGGTCTGTCAGTTTTAAGGCAGCGTTCCGGGATGCCTGGACCATCAGCCCCATGGGATCTTTTGCCGGTTCTGTCAATTGTTTGGGCTGTGTGACCTGTCCCCATCCTGCAACAACAACATCTCTTTTCATCAAGCATATCCTTATAAATTCATCTAAACGTACCCAAGCGCAGATCAAACCGTATTCTTGCTTTAAGATACCCTATTTGTCAACGATCACCTGGGAAAAAGGGAAAAATTTCGGTCTGTATACGGTGTGGTCCTGTCGGGAAAATGGGTTCTTTCGGTTACCTGGATCTGTCCTTGGGGAGTGATGCCCATGACAATGGAAGACCGGGTGCCATAGGAGGGGCTTTGAATGAACAGAGGGGAAAGAATTCTTTCCCAATCAGCCCCCACACCGGTGTCGGGAAGGCTTGCATCGGCGGGTCTGGATGTATCGGACAACAGATCAAAGAGGGTTGCAGGATCCAGGGTGTTGGCATCCATAGCCCGTGCAAGGGCTGTTTTTCCGGCAGTCACCTTGGGCCAGGGCGTATCCATGAGATGGTTGCTCAGGCCATGGATGCCAGGGGTCACACGGGTGATTTTTTGATTTTGGTTTGAAAACCAGTACAGGGTGTGGCTGTCCCCGGCCAACAAGTTGAATCCATTGTAGTGTGAGGATTTGGTTTTCAGTTGTTCAAGAAAGTCAGGGATACTGCTGTTGGATTCAAGAAACTTTGGAATGATATCTCCCCGGGAGGGAGCACTGGGCTTGACCATGGACAGGTCCCTGTAATTTGTCAGGGCGGCAAACCTGCCCCGGGTATGGAGTCCGAACCAGGTGCCCCCGTGTTCCAGGTCTTTGCCCGCCAGGATGGCGGGATTTTCCTGCCAGAAATTCATGGCGGCCGTGGGCCTTTGGTAAAATTCGTCCCGGTTGGCCGCCAATATGAAGGGAAAGGATTCGGACACATTGACCCCGAAGAGAACCAAACACATGGATAATTCCTTGTTTTTTGTCTGTCTGTTTGCTATGGACCTCAAGGTGATCTAGTTAAAATGTAACTGTTAATCAGAGAAAAATCAATATGAATGGAGGCGTTATAATGAAAGAAGTTGTGATCGTGAGTGGCGTAAGGACGCCTGTGGGGTCTTTTGGGGGTACGTTAAAAGATGTGCCGGTGGTTGAGCTGGGGACCTGTGTCATGAAAGATGTCTTAAAGCGGGTTGGTCTGAAACCTGTTGTGGATGCAGAACAAAACCAATTTTCTCCGGACACGCTAAAGGATCAGGGGATGATTGATCTTGAGAAAAAAGGGTATGACTATGATGCCGCCCTTGCCCCTGTCTTTGTGGATGAAGTGATAATGGGAAATGTTCTCCAGGCAGGCCAGGGACAGAATACCGCCCGCCAGGCAATGATCGGGGCGGGTATTTCCAGGGAAACCAGTGCATTTACCATCAATAAGATCTGCGGGTCAGGGCTCAAGGCCATTGCCCTGGGGGCCCAG
This sequence comes from Desulfobacula sp., assembly GCA_013792075.1. Classification (GTDB taxonomy): domain Bacteria; phylum Desulfobacterota; class Desulfobacteria; order Desulfobacterales; family Desulfobacteraceae; genus NBML01. The sequence continues at coordinate 14,617 of VMSR01000206.1, read as the reverse complement.
GCCATCATGGCCGGCCAGGCAGATGTGATCATTGCCGGCGGGCAGGAAAGCATGAGCAACGCGCCCATGGCCCTGTTAAAGGCAAGATGGGGGCATAGAATGGAGCTCACCGGACAGGGACCGGTCCATGACCTCATGGTCTATGACGGGCTCTATGAAATCTTTTACGGCTACCACATGGGCCTGACAGCAGAAAATATTGTGGAAAAATACGGCATCACCCGGGAAGAGCAGGATCAGCTGGCCCTGTTGAGCCATAACAGAGCCTTTGGCGCCATCCAGGATGGTACCTTTGCAAAGGAGATCATTCCAGTGACCATCCGTTCCCGAAAGGGTGATATCGTGGTGGACACAGACGAACGGCCCATGGAGACCAGCCTGGAAAAGCTGGGCAAATTGAGACCAGCCTTCAAGAAAGACGGCAGTGTGACAGCCGGGAATGCGTCCGGAATCAATGATGCGGCGGCGGCTGTCCTCTTGATGTCATCGGAACGCGCCCATGCCCTGGGCCTTGAAGTTCTGGCCAAGGTCAAGGGATTTGCCGCTGGCGGCTTGGATCCTGCCTACATGGGCCTGGGACCTGTTCCAGCCATTAAAAAAGTATTAAAGCAAACACAAATGACCCTGGGAGATATTGATCTGATCGAACTGAATGAGGCCTTTGCAGCCCAGGCCATCGGGTGTATGAGAGAATTGAACATTGATGTGGAAAAACCCAATGAACTGGGGTCTGGTATTTCCATTGGTCATCCCATTGGGTGCACCGGTGCAAGACAGGTGGTTACTGCTGTCAATCAGATGAAACGCAAATCCTATTCAACGGGTCTTATTTCCATGTGTATCGGCGGTGGAATGGGCATGGCCATGATCATCGAAAGGTAAGATTGCCCTTTACTTGGATGCTTAAAAATGGTAAGAATCTTCATGTTTTTTACTGGCTATCATAACGATGAAACTGAAACAAAGGGGTGTTTTTATGGATATTCCTCGTAAGTTGGGTATACTGATCTACACAGCTGTCCCGGCCATTGTCGGTGGCGGAATCGTTTACCATTTTTTTGGAAGCTTTGTGCAGGTCATTATTTTTGAAATACTTCTTGTTCTGGCGGCTCTGGGAATTATCAGCAGCTAAAACAGATGCTTCTTGTATTTGGGTAAAGCCGTATTGTGCAAATCGGTTTGCATGTTACGGCTTTACCTGGTTTCTTTAGCCTTTTCGGTTTAAAAAATATTGGGTTGGTGACATCTTGGAGCAAAACATATTTCAGCGGGCCGTTTTTTTCTTTTTTCTTGCGCTGTTCTGTATCTCCATTTTTTTTCTGGGCAAACTGATTGCCCCGTTTTTCGGCACCATCATATTGGGGGTTGTGTCCACCGGGGTTTTTAAGCCGGTTTTCAAATGTTTTTCCCGGAGACTTTCTTCGCGGATGGCGTCTGTGCTGACGTGTGTGGTCATGTTTTTTGTGGTTTTTATCCCGGTGGTCTTTTTTGTGGGCATTCTTTCCAAGGAAGCATTGGGTCTGTATAATATGGCCAAGGATGCGGTCTTTTCCAACCAGCTGATCAATTTGCTTGAAAACACCCATGCCCTTGACAAAATCAACGATCTGCTGGCCCGGGCCGGTATTGAAAAAGCATATTCATGGAATGAACTCATTGCGCCTGTTTCTGAATTGGGAAAGGTGGTGGGATTCTCCCTGTTCCAGCAGGCAAGGGCGATAACCTCCAATTTGTTCAATCTTATCTTTTATTTTGCTCTTATGCTCATTGTGGTGTTTTACATGCTCATGGACGGGGAACGATTTATCCAGTATCTCTATGACCTTTCCCCGTTAAACGATGAGCATGACAGGCAATTGTATGAAAAATTCAATGGCATGGCCGGCGCTGTCCTGATCGGCAATGGTCTGGGAGGACTGATCCAGGGATGTGCCGGCGGATTGATTTTTTGGATTTTGGGTTTGAACTCCCCTTTCCTATGGGGGGTGATCATGGGATTTTTGGCGTTTCTTCCCATTGTGGGAATCGGAATCGTGTTAATTCCCACGGCAGTATTTTTAATGCTGACAAATAGCATAGGGGTTGGTATTTTTATGCTCGTGTTCTATGGAATCCTTTCATGGGGCATTGAGTATGTTTTTAAACCCAAGGTGGTAGGGGATCGGGTTGCCATGCATCCGCTCATTGTTTTTTTTGCCATTATCGGCGGGTTAAAGGTCTATGGCCTTCTGGGTATTATTTATGGCCCTTTGATTGCCACCTTGTTTTTAACCCTTGCAGATATTTATTTTTCAACCTTTCAAGCAATGGTTGAGCCTGCAAAGGGAATTAAAGAAACTTAATTTGGAGTCGTAATTTTGAATATTCAAACAGACAATAATGTGACCAGTATCGAGAAGGAGATGAAACAATCCTATCTCGAGTATGCAATGAGCGTCATTATCGGAAGGGCACTGCCCGATGTCCGGGACGGGCTTAAACCGGTCCATCGGCGGTCATTGTACGCCATGCAGCAGGCACACAATGATTGGAACAAGGCTTATAAGAAATCCGCCCGTATTGTCGGTGATGTCATGGGTAAATATCATCCCCATGGTGATTCCGCTATATATGACACCATTGTCCGCATGGCCCAGGATTTTTCTTTGAGATATCCCCTGGTGGACGGCCAGGGAAACTTTGGGTCCGTGGACGGGGATTCTCCTGCCGCCATGCGGTATACGGAAATCCGTATGCGCAAATTGTCCCATCAGATGCTGGCGGATCTGGAAAAAGAGACAGTTGATTTCATCCCCAATTATGATGAAACCCTTAATGAACCTGTTGTTCTGCCAACCAAGTTTCCTGCTTTGCTGGTCAATGGATCTTCGGGTATTGCCGTGGGCATGACCACCAATATCCCTCCCCATAACATGAATGAAGTTATTGACGGGCTCAAGGCCCTGATCGACAACCCGGAAATGAGCATCCGGGACCTGATGGAACACATTCCTGGGCCTGATTTCCCCACCTATGGGCATATCTATGGGCTCAAGGGGATCTATGAAGCCTATAGCACAGGCCGGGGCATCATCACTGTCCGTGCCAAGATGGAGGTGGAGGAAAACAAGAAATCAGGTCAGGAAACCATTGTTATCACCGAGCTTCCCTACCAGGTCAACAAGGCCAAAGTGGTCGAAAAAATTGCCGAGCTCATGCGGGATAAGGTGATTACCGGAGCCTCTTTTGTCCGGGATGAATCCGACAGGGACGGCATGCGCATTGCCGTGGGTCTCAAACGGGACCAGTATGCGGAAGTGGTGATCAACCAGTTGTACAAACACACCAACATGCAGACAAGCTTTGGGATCATTTTCCTTGCCGTGGTCAATGATCGGCCGGAACTTTTGACACTCAAAGAGATACTCAATCATTTTATTGCTCATCGGAAAACCGTGATCGTCCGGCGGACCCGGTTCGATCTGCGAAAGGCAGAAGAGCGGGCCCATATCCTGGAAGGGTTGAAAATTGCCCTGGACCATCTGGACGAAGTGGTGGCATTGATTCGGGCTTCTCAGTCGCCGGACGAGGCAAAAACCGGACTGATGGAGACCTTCAGCCTGACGATCATCCAGGCCCAGGCAATTCTGGATATGCGACTCCAGCGCCTTACCGGCCTGGAAAGGGAAAAAATAATTTCAGAATACGATGCCCTGCTCAAGGATATTGCCTGGTACAATGAGATTTTGTCCAGCGAGACCGTGGTCAAGGGGCTGATCAAAGATGAACTGAACCAATTGTACGAAGAATTCGGTGACGCAAGGCGTACACAAATTGTGGAAAGCACGTCCACCATCGGCATTGAAGATCTGATTGCCGAAGAAGACATGGTGGTGACAGTGAGCCGCAGCGGGTATATCAAACGAAATCCCATCACGCTTTATACAAGTCAGCACCGGGGAGGCAAGGGCAAGACGGCCATGGGAACCAAGACCGATGATTTTGTGGAGCATTTGTTTGTGGCCTCCACCCATGCCACCTTTTTGTTCATCACCAATTTTGGAAAGGTGTATCAGTCAAAGGTCTATGAATTGCCCATGGCCGGACGATCCAGCCTTGGAAAGGCCATTGTCAATCTTTTGAATTTTGATGAGGGGGAGAAACTGGCCACGGTCCTTACCGTGGATGCGTTTGTGGCAGACAAGTATGTGATCATGGCCACCAAAAAAGGACGGGTCAAGAAAACCGATCTGATGGATTATTCCAGACCCAGATCCGGTGGTCTTATCGGTGTAAAGCTGGCCGAAGGAGATGAACTCATTGCCGCCCGGATCACCGATGGCAGCATGGATATTTTCCTGGGGTCTGAAGGTGGCAAGGTGATTCGCTTCAACGAAGCCAATGTCCGGGATACGGGCAGGGGATCCATGGGGGTTCGCGGTATGCGCATTGATGAGGGCACCCGTGTGGTGGGCATGGAGGTATTGGGGACTGAAGAGACCCTGTTGACAGTTACCGAGAACGGATTTGGCAAGCGGTCATCTGTTGAAGAGTACAGAACCCAGACCCGGGGCGGGAAAGGGGTGTTTTCCATTAAAACCTCCAAGCGGAACGGCCAGATGGTCGCCCTTGCCCTGGTGGGCGACAATGATGAACTCATGATGGTGACGGACAAGGGAAAACTGATCCGGACCGCCATTGGCGGCATCAATGTGATTTCCAGAAATACCCAGGGCGTTAAATTGATCAACCTGGCATCCAAAGAAACCTTGATTGGGATCGCACGACTCCCTGAAGGATCAGCAGGCGGGGACGAGGGAGACGAGGGTGAAGACGCGGATGGGGAAGCATATGAAATCACAGACCAGATATCCGATGAAATAGAAGACAATGAAGATCCAGAAGGAGATAACCCGGACGAATAAGGGTGAAGGGCATCGAAAACGGCTGCGGGAAAAATTTTTATCCAGCGGCCTTTCCGGGTTCCATGACTATGAAGTGATTGAACTGCTGCTCTCCCTGAATACACCGAGAAAAGACTGCAAAGCCAGTGCCAAGTTGTTGATGAAACGATTTAAGAGTTTCCAGGGGGTTCTGGAGGCAACGAGAAAAGATCTTTGCTCTGTGGATGGGGTGGGTGAGGCAAGCAGTCTGGGGATTCTGCTGATTAAAGCTGCGGCAGACCGTTACCTTGAGTCCAGAATTCTTTCCAAGGATGTGGTAAAAAATCCGGAAGAGTTGATGGATTACCTGAACCATCTTATTGGATATAAGGCAAAAGAACACTTTGTGGGGATTTTTCTGGATGCCAAGAACAGGGTGCTGGCCTCGGAAATTTTATTTTCCGGCAGTCTGACGGAAAGCTCGGTCTATCCCAGGGAGGTTATTGTTCACGCCCTTGCCCATAAGGCGGCCGCAGTGATCTTTGCCCACAACCATCCATCCGGGGATATTACGCCCTCTGCCAGTGATCTTCAGATCACCAAAAAGCTTTGTTTTGCCTTAAATAGTGTGGGGATCATTGTTCACGAACATATCATCACCGGAACCGAAGGATTTTTCAGTTTTGCGGAAAAAGGATTGATATTAAAATTTAATCAAGAGTTTGAATCTATCAATGAATAAAGAAAATGATATTCCCGAGTGTTTTGGCAACCTGGAAAAGGTCTTTCCCATGGGAAATAAAGGACTTCGCCAGACACCGGATGATTGTTTTTTCCATTGTCCTGTTAAGACCCGATGCTTACGACAGGCCATCGGCAGCAAAGACGGGGCAAAGGTTGAAGAAGAGGTTATTGACAGGGGTGCTAAGGCGGGTGCCATTACTTTTTTTGAGCGGTGGTCCCGGAAAAAACAGGTTCACAAAAGAAAAATGGAAAAAAATAACACCCCTGATTCGGGTGTTGGGGAGGTCCCATGAAGTCTGTTAGAGATATCCCAGTAGAGGGGAAACGGGTTTTTGTCCGGGTGGATTACAACCTGCCCATGGATGAAAATTTAAATATAACCGATGATAACAGGATCAGGGCAACCATTGGCCTGATTGACTACCTGCAGGCCCACAAGGCAAAAATTATTCTGGCATCCCATATGGGAAGACCCGATGGGGTTAGAGATAAAAAATTGAGTCTTCTTCCGGCAGCCCAATGCCTGGCCAAAATTTTGGACCGCCCGGTTTTGTTTGCCGATGATTGTATCGGGGATAAGGTGGAACAGCAGATTGCAGGTCTTGGGGCGGGGCAGATTCTCATGCTCGAAAATTTAAGATTTCACAAGGAAGAAAAGAAAAACGATGCAGTTTTTGCAAAAAAACTGGCCGATCTGTGTGACGTCTACATCAATGAAGCGTTTGCCGTTTCCCACCGGAATCAGGCCTCGGTAACCGGTATACCAAAATTTGTTTCACAAGCCGGTGCCGGATTTCTACTTGAAAAAGAAGTTCAAGCCTACTATGATTCAGTGGAACATCCCCAAAAACCCCTTGTCGCCGTCATAGGGGGAGCAAAAGTTTCAAGCAAATTGGCGGCTCTCGAAAATATGCTCAATTTTGTTGATCACTTGATCATCGGCGGTGCCATGGCCAACACCTTTTTAAAGGCCCAGGGCATAGACACGAAAGGGTCGATGATCGAAACCGATTTGTTGGAGACAGCGGTTGCCATTATTGAAAAAGCAAAGCAAAAAGGCATAGAACTCCTTTTGCCTGTTGATCTGGTAGTTGCCGATCGATTTGATAAAGAGGCGAACACGAAAACGGTTTTGGCGGATGAGATTCCCGACAATTGGATGGCGTTGGATATCGGACCCAAAACGGCCACCAGATATGCACAAGCGATTCAGGATGCCGGCACCATTGTCTGGAACGGTCCCATGGGGGTTTTTGAAATGGAAAAATTTGCAGCCGGGACCCAGACTGTGGCAAACGCCATTGCCGGATCAAAGGCATTTTCCATTGTCGGTGGCGGGGATACAGGGCTTGCAGCCAAACAATGCGGGGTTGCAGATCGCATAAGTTATATCTCCACGGGTGGCGGCGCATTTTTACATATGCTGGAGGGGAAGAAACTGCCAGGGGTTGTTGCCCTGGAATAAACTATCCAAAAGGGAATACTAGATGGAATTTTGCAAGCAACGGGAGTGTCTGAGCAGGGAAGACCGGTTGAGAAGATCCTATTATCAGGTGTTGCGTGATGAATTGGATCAGTTTGTTATCGGATATTCCCTTGTGGGATCCTATAATAATTTTCTGCGGTTGCGAACCCCCTATCCATTTGTGGAGCTTCGGGAACTTAAACCGCGTGCCAGAATTCCATCCACAGAATTTGATGCCCAGAATTCATTTTTGATTATTTTTTCAGAAGATTTTATCGACAAAAAACATAAAAAATACATTCGATATTTTGATGCCAACAAGACCATCAAAACCAATCTATTGCGGCACAAATATTTTCCAAACGTGGAAAATTTTAATCGGAATATGAAATATTTTGAAACCGACGAGTTTTTTTCATTGCTGCGATCCCTTTTACCGGTTGACTATGCCCTTCTCATCCAGAGAAACCAGAGAACAAAAGTGCAGTATGCCCTGACCCATTTCCATGTTAGGGTCGATTGGCCCATTGCAGATGCCTCTGAAAGCCTTGGCAAGTATTTGAGATATATTTCCAAGGATCTCTATGAAAAAGGAGATCGATACGCCGAAAATCTCCAAAAAAAATTATTTGAGTATTACGGCATTCCCGTGATGTCAGGGGGCAGGAGAACTGCTGCCATCGTTGCTGCCCAATATTTTCGGCAGTTTGACGGAATTACGACTATTTATGTTTCTTCCAGTGAGTCCAGAAATCTTTTGCGCATTGATGAAAGAGGCGTGTCAAAATCAGTTCTGGTTAAATTATCGGCTGACCAGGCTAAGGGTCTTGCCGACCTGGTCCAGATTTCCCAGCGCAGCTTTACCCAAAATTATGTGGTTGCACGACAGGGCAAAAACTATGTCTGCATCCTGAATGTGCGGTATGACCATACCAGCCATGCCCTGCCATCGGAAGGCGGTCGGCTGCGGGAAATCAATTTTGATACCAACTGGCTTACCGTGGCTGAAGAGCATATTCTACCCATCCCTTCGGTGACAAAATACGCCCCCATCCCCCATAAAATGATTTATGTATAGCCTGTGCTCAAAGCAGATTCAGGAGACCAAAAGAGACCCGATCAACCGGTTTAAATGGTTATAATTTTTTTAACAGGGCGATTTCATCACAATTGGGAAAACTGACACACCCGATGCAATCAGACCAGACCTTGATGGGCAGATCATTTTTATCAATAATACTGAACCCGAATGGTTCAAAAAATGTCGGTCGGTAGGTAAGGGTGAACAAATCCTTTATCTTAAAGTAAAATGCCTCCTGAATTGCACGCTCCACAAGTGTTTTTCCAATCCCCTGGCCAATGTGATCCGGTGAAACTGCAAGGGATCTGATTTCTGCCAGGTTTTCCCAGCAAAATTGAAGGGCACAGCAACCGATGATCCGTTTGGTTTCAGGGTCTTCAAATACCCAGAAATCCCTTAAATGATCATATAATTTGCTCAAGGGACGTGCCAGCAACTCTCCCCGTTTATGATAAAAATGTAACAGGGAATGGATATCATTTACATCATCTAAGATGGCTTTTCTAATCATTTTTCATCCTTATTCCGTCATCAAAACCCTTACCGCGGAAGAATCGGTCTGGGAGAGAAGTTTACCCGTATCGGGATGGATATATATCATCTTTGTTCCTTCTGGGATATCAAAATATTGAAAGGGTTTGTCTGCCAGAAACGACTGGTCAATAATCCTGTGAGAAGGGCAAAACTATGAGAACAGAAATCTTTTTTGCGGGGGACATCACCTAGGACAGAAATTGAGAAATCGCTTGTTTGAAATCATCGTCTGTAAAGGGTTTGTGCAGGATCTTATTGATTCCGGATTTTGTCAGAATGCTATCATTGACCTTGATGTCCCCGTGTTCTTCTTCCACAAAATCGCTCTGGGTGGTGATCATGAGAATCGGCAACTCCTGTCGGGTAAATTTCTTTCTGATTTCACGGGTCAGCTCCAGGCCGCTGATATTGGGCATATTCAGGTCTGTGATGACCATATCCGGCTGGGTGGCAAGAATTTGCGGGATCGCGTCCTCCGGGCGGTCAAAGGTTTGGGGTTCAAATCCCAAGGCCGATAACTTGTTCTGATAGAGCTTGAGCATCATCTTTGAGTCATCTACCACAATGATGTTTACCTTTTTTACGGGAGAGGATCCATTGCTGGATATCTCTTTGGTAATATCTGCAACAAAGTTTTTGTGTCCGAGACTGAGCATCTTCTTTAAAAAAGCTTTCTGGGTAGCCGGATCTGCGTTTTGGGTAATATGATGCCTGGCAAGCGACTGGAATGATTCTTCTTCCGCAAGGAAATTGAATATATTGCCTGCATCTGCGTCAATCAGGGCGGAAACCGTCATCTGGGAATCCAAAGACCCCGTCCTGATAATATTTTTAAGTCCGGCAACCAGGGGCTTTGACAAATTTTTATCAATGGCCCGGGCGGCACTCAACCGAACGGCTTCAATCGGGTCCTGTAACCCATGGGCCAGGCTAATGGCCGTTTTGGGGGAGGGAATCCTTTCCATGGCTTCATAGGCCGCCTGGCGGATATTGGCATCCTTGGGCTGGGTGTTGATAATATCCAGAATGGGCGAAATGGCGGCAGGATCCCCAATATATCCCAGGGTGGTTATCAGGTGGACCAGGTAATCTGCCTGGGCGTTTTGAAATGCTTTTGTCAGAATGGGCGTCGATTTGTTGCCAAGTTTTAATATTTGATCTATGGCGGTATCCCGGACAATGGTGATGGATGAACCCAGCAATGAGGTGAGCTTTTCCAGTGCATAAATCTCCTGCATTTCGGAAAGTGCTTCAACTGCCAGTTTGTTGGTTTCTTCATCCTCACCCAGAAAGCCCATAATTCGGTCAACAGAGGCTTGATTCCCTGTTTCGGATATGGCAAAAATAGCTGCCTTTCGTACGCCTTTGTCCGGATGACCTGCCATCCTTGCAAAGTCATCCAGAAACTCTGGTAACCGGAAAGCGCCAAGGGACTGGATGGCAGCCATAAGAATGTGTGGATCCTTATCCGTGGATAAAATCTGCTTCAATGCCGGGGCAGTATCTGTCAAAAGAAGCTCTCCTGCAGCTTTCAAAAACAGGAGTCTGGCTTTTTTCTCTTTGTTGGTAATGTATTCGATGACCAGATCCTTATCTCCGTATGCCTTGTCAAGGATGAGCTCGTAAAGGGTTTCCTGAACGGTTGGATTGGAGATTTCAATCTGGGTCAGATATTCAAGAAGGGGGAGCACAACCTGGGCAGATCCTTTGGCCAGTTCATTCATGGTTTTTTTTTGAATATCGGCACTGATGTTGGAATCAGAAGCAAACTGAAGCAGCGCTTTGGCTTTTACGATGTCTTCTTCCCGAAGACAAAAAATTAATTCCGCAATAAAGTCTTTGGCGTTGATAGAACTCATAATAAGGGCCTTAATTAGGATTTAAACTGGTAAAAAACCGAATTGAGATATTTATTGGAAACGTAAAGATCCGTGTCATTGACAAGGGATTCTGTTGAACCGATGAGCAGGTAGCCGTCAGGCTCCAGAACCGTAGATATGTTTTGATATATTTTTCTACGGTCTTCTGTGGTAAAATATATCATTACATTTCTGCACAGGACGATATCAAATTTTCCCATGCCTGCAAAAGGTTTCATCAGGTTCATTTTTTTAAACTGGGCCATGGCCCGGAGTTCATCTTTAATTTTGTACCGATCATCCTGCTTGTCAAAATATTTGTTCAGGCGCCCCGGATCCAGCCCTCTGGCCACTTCAAATTTATTATAAACCCCATAGCTTGCCTGGGCAATGGCAGCATCGGATATATCGGTCCCATAGAGTCGTATATTATAATCTTTTGGATTCACCCCCATTTCAAGGAGGGTCATGGCAATGCTGTAGATTTCCTGGCCGGTGGAATTGGCCGCTCTCCACAGGCGAATGGTAGGTTTTAACCCGGTCGCCTTTGGTGTTCGCTTATCAATCAGGTCCGGGAAAATTTTATGCTGCAACAATTGAAACGGCGATTTGTCCCTGAAAAAATAGGTCTCGTTGGTGGATATTGCATCTATGATTTCATTTTCCAAGGATTTTTTGAAATCAGATTTGGCCATTCTCAGCAATTCCATGAAAGATCCACAACCCAAGCGGTTGAGAATGGAACCCAGACGGGTTTCCAGCAGATATTCTTTGCCGACGTCCAGGGAGATGCCAGATATGTCGAGAATATATTTTGAAAAATCTTTAAATTCTGCTGGGGTTACACTAATTTTCGTCATAGGTTTTGTCGTTTAAAAATAGGGGTTAGATGTTAAAAATTAACGGTTTTGACAATTTCATCTGCAATTTTATCCAGGGGTGCGATCACATCAACAATGCCGGATTCAATGGGTTCTTTGGGCATGCCAAAAACAGTGCAGGTCGCTTCATCCTGGGCGATGACCTGGCTGCCGTTCTTTTTCATCAGTGCAAGTCCCTTAGACCCATCAGATCCCATCCCTGTCATAATCACACCTGTGGCGCGTCCCACATAATGCTGGGCAATGGACCGAAACAGATAGTCCACAGACGGTCTGCAGCTATTTTCTGGCGGGTCATCCGTAATTTTAATTTTTCTGGAAATGCCATCCCCACCGGCCACAATTTTCATCTGTTTCCCACCCGGGGCAATCAGAACCCGACCGGGAAGAATGACATCCCCATCTTCGGCTTCCTTGACCTCAAGTTTGCTCTTGTTGTTCAGGCTGTTGGCCAGGGAGGCCGTGAACATGGGAGGCATATGCTGGACAATCAGGATAGGTGTTTTAAAATCGGCAGGCAACATGGGGATCATCCGCGTCAGTGCATTGGGGCCACCTGTGGAGATGCCAATGCCGATGATCTCGGATTTTGTTTTTAAATGCACACGCGGAACCAGGGGCATCTTTGATATGGCAGGTTTTGGGTCGGTCTTTTTTAGAGGGACCTGGGACGATAATTTAGAGCGGAGGTTAAACCGGGTCGCTTGTTGCCGTTTCAGCGCATTGACAATGGGTTCTAGCGCCTGCTTAACCTTGAGCATATTTTCAGCCATTGTGCCGTCATCGGGCTTGGGAACAAAATCAAAAGCCCCAAGTTCCAGCGCCCTGATCGTCATTTCACTGCCTTGCTGGGTCAGGGTGGACAGCATGATAACCTTGGGAGGAGAGGGGAGTTTGTGAAGCTCCTGAAGCACCTCAATGCCGTTCATTTCCGGCATTTCAATATCAAGGGTGATCAGATCGGGTGCAAAGGCGGCGATTTTGGACAAGGCGATTTTTCCGTTATTGGCTGTTCCCACCACTTCCACGCCGGGTATCGCTTTGAGGACATCTCCCACAATTTTTCTGTAGACAATGGTATCGTCCACAACAACTACTTTTAGTGTCTCCATTTATTCTTTGAGTACCTCATCAATGTCCAGAATTCCAATCAACTGGGTTTCTGTCTTTAGAACCCCCCTGAAAAATTTTCCTTTGACCCCGCCGATGTTTGAAGGCGCTGGCTCAATATCACTTCTAACGGCTGGGACGACATCACTGATGGCGTCAACCAATAGTCCGATATGTTCATCATCGGAATTTACGATAATGTTCCGGTTGTCCTTGTCTTTGCTGACAGGCTCAAGTCCCAGTTTCTTTCCCAGATCAATGATGGTGACGATTCTCCCCCTTAAGTTTAAAATCCCTTCAACATAGTCAGATGCCTGGGGGACCTTGGTGATCTCAAAATTTTTGTTTATCTCTTGTATATGTAGAATATCTATACCACAGAGTGCGCCCCCAACGTAAAATGTGGAAAATTCAATATCGTCTGAAGAACTATCTTTGGTCGTCTCAGCCATTTTTTTCTCCTTAAGGGTTAGAAAAAAGAAATTATCTGGTTAGATTCAGGTGTTGTCTAATGGTTTTCATCAGTTTTTCCCTGTCCAGTTTGATCTGGTAATCATCAATACCAACGGTCTTACCCTTTTCAATGTGTGCCTCACTTGCAAGGGAGGTTAAGGCAATAACCGTCAGGTGGGAGTACTTTGGATCATTTTTAATTCGTTTTGTGAATTCGAATCCATCCATATTGGGCATTTCAAGATCCGTAACCACCAGATCGATTTCGTCAACCCGTTCTTTTAGAAGTTCCCATGCAATCAATCCGTCTTCAGCCTCAATAACCTTGAATCCGTCTTCTTCAATAAACGCCTTCACCTGGTTTCTGAAAAAAGCGGAATCTTCGGCAAAGAGAATTATCTTTTCCCCGTCTTCAGCCATTTCTGCAGCAACTTTTGCTTCCTGGGCAAACCAATCCGGGTTTAAGGTCTTTACCAGTTCAAAAATATCCACCAGCAATGTGGTATGGTCATTGATGATCATGGATCCACTGATTGCTTTTTGTTTTAATGTGCTTGGGTCAATATTCAACGATAGCTCCAGGGCATCCACAGGCGGTGTTACCATGAGACCCAATTCCCGGTCTTTGACTCTGAATACAATGACTTCCTGCTGTTCTTTCTCAGGTAACGGACTGAAATCAGCCACCTGGGACAGTTCATACAGGGGCAAGGCTCCGCCTCTGTATTGCACCACTTTTCTGTTACCAATCTGCTCAATGGCAGACGTCTGTATTCTTTCTATCCGTTCAACAAGATTAAGGGGGGCAGCAAAATGTTCTTTTTCGCCGTTTTTAAAGGTCAGCAAGGCCACCTTGTCTTGGGCAGCTGCCGCCTCTGCTTCCGCTGCTCTGGCCTTCTGGCCGGCTTCGGATATGGCTGACAATTCTGCCATTTGGGCAAGATTCGAAATGTCAAGAATCAGGGCAACCTTGCCATCGCCCATGATAGTGGCTCCGGCATAGGCAGCACATTTTTTCAGGTGGCGCCCCACCGGCTTGACAACAATCTCTTCGGAATCGTGTAATTGATCCACAATCAGGCCGTATTTGAAGGCACCCGCAGAAACAACGGCAATGTTAATGGCGCTGGATGCATGGTATCGTCTGTCTTTTCGTTTTCTCTCAATAAGCGGCTCCTCATCCGTTCTGGCAGACAATGCATCTTCCTCAGTCAGATGGTGTTTGGAGCGCCGGTCTGCTGTATTCTGTCTCCTGTCGAGCCGATCTTCTCTGTTTTCAGGGTCTGTATAGGTCCGTTCAATGCCCAGCATTTCAGACAGGTTTAATAAAGGAAGCAATTCTCCCCTCAATCGAACCACTGCGGCATCGCCGACGGTTTCTATTTTTTCCTTTACCTGGGCTGCAGGAATCCTGAGCAATTCATTTAAATTGACCTGGGGAAGGGCATATCGCTCGTTTCCAACCGATGTGATCTGGCTTGGGATGATGGCAAGGGTCAAGGGGAGTTTGATTTGAATATTGGTTCCCTTTCCCGGCGTGGAATCTAGTTCTATAATTCCGCCAAGGGTTTCGATATTGGTGATCACCACATCCATGCCCACGCCCCTGCCGGACACATCCGTTACTT